>JAEEIL010000001.1 GCA_016281355.1 Elusimicrobiaceae bacterium
GGCATCGTGTTTATTAACAATGCCATTATCAATATCATGCTTATCGCTTTTTTGAAATACTTTATACCCATATAAATATATATTATGCATTTATATCGGCTTTGACAAGGGTATTTGGGCCTAAAAGAAAAGGGCCAAAGGTCCTAGGATATTTTTGGAAGACTTTTTTTGGACAAAAAATACCCCTTGCTTTCGCAAGGGGTATGTAAACTAAATAACTACTTAGTCGCCATAGCCAATAACGTCACAAGCATCATTGCTTCCACCATCACATTCTATACCACCATCGACAGCTCTTGTAAGAGTATACGCACCGTATCTACCACGAGCATCTCTTGTAGCTACAAGAGTACCACTGTCACCAAATGTAATTGTATAGGACTGTGTTTTTATTTGACTACCAGTTGCACCGGCGAAATCTATGTCAAGTGCGGTAAAGCTAGTAGGCCAATTATCGTTTTGGAGCATAAATCTTTGTTGTGCACCACCGATGGTACCGAATAATGCTAATACTTCAGAAGCACGTGATCTTTCAACAGCTTTGAAGTACTGAGGTAAGGCAATTGATGCCAAAATGCCGATAATCAAGACGACTACCAACAATTCAATGAGGGTAAAACCCTTTTTATTCATTTTCATAATTTTCTCCTTTTTGTACCAGTAGGTACAATTACAGTTTAGTATAAATTCCCAATAATATCAATACTTTTTGAGGGCCTAGATAATCTAGGCCCTATTAAGTAAAAAGCAGATAAGGCTTTATTTTACATTTCCTCGGGGGAAGAAACGCCGATTAACTCCAATCCTTTTGAAATACGCTCTTTAACCAAAGCACAGGTAAAAAGACGGGATGATGTTAATTCAAGGTTAGACTCATCAAGCACGCGGCAACTGTCATAGAAAGAGTGGAATAAGCCTGCAAGTTCCGTTAAATAAGTGGTTAAATGGTGCGGGCTTAAATCGCGTACACAATTTTCAAGCACGGGTTTAAACCAAAGCATTTTGCTGAGCAGGGCACGCTCCGCCGGGGCGAGGTTTGCAGTTAAAACTTTGGTAGCAATTTCAATATTCTTTTCCTTAGCGGTTTTAAATATTGAGCATATACGCGCGTGTACATATTGAACATAAAAGACAGGGTTTTCATTAGTTCTTTTTTTAGCAATATTTATATCAAAGTTAAGGTGTGCATTAGGGGTACGGCTTGCAAAAAAGAAACGGCAAGCATCACGCCCCACATCATCCATAAGTTCCCTTAAGGTAATAAAGGTACCGGCGCGTTTTGACATTTTTACTTTTTCGCCGTTTTCAATTAAATGTACAAGCTGATGGATGATAGCAGTAAAACTTTCTTCTTTTTTACCAAGTGTTTTGACCGCTGCTTTCATGCGCGGAACATAACCGTGATGGTCTGCACCTAAAATATCTATAAGGTGCGTATAACCGCGGTCATATTTGTTTTTATGATATGCGATATCCGCTAAATAATATGTAGGGCGCCCGTCAGAGCGGACTAAAACACGGTCCTTATCATCATCTTCACTTGAAGTACCGAACCAGACAGCACCGTCTTTATCATAAACTTCACCGGTTTTTTTAAGGAAGTCTAAAGTCTTATCAAGTGCCTTTTCTTGGTGGAGTTCACTTTCCCTAAACCAGCGGGTAAATTCCACGCCGAAATCTTGCATGTCCTTTTGTTGGGTTTTGATAAGTTCTTCCATCGCAAAACGGCCATATTCATTTTTGGGTAAACCTTGCGGAATTTTTTTGGCAAGATCAACCAAATATAAACCGTGATAGCCGTTTTCAGGCGGCTCTTTCCCCTCAGCACGCGCTTGCAAAGACTGGCCCAAAAGTTCTGCCTGATTACCGGCATCATTTACATAATACTCTGCATCACAAGCATAACCTAAAGCACGAAATATTTTAACCAAACTATCACCCAAACTTGCACCGCGCCCGCTTGCAACATGCAAAGGCCCGGTGGGATTTGCGGAAACAAATTCTATTAAAACCTTTTCGGTAGGAATAACGCCTTCATTTGATCTGTCTTTTAAACGGCGATCGCGGGAGGCATCGACTAAAAAATCATCACTCAAAACTATATTTATAAAACCGGGCGGCAAAAATGTTGCGGAGGAAATTTCTTCAAAACCTTCCAAAATTTCACAAACTTTTTTTGCAATTTCAAGCGGATTTTTGCGCATCACTTTTGCGGCACTTAATGCCCAAGTTAACGAAATATCTGCTTTTACATGGCCGGGCGCCGGTGTAAAAACGACCTCCGGCAAACTTGAAAATTCTTTAAAACTGCCTGCTAAAGTATTTTGAATTTTATCTTTGAGTGTGTTTAACATTTATTTTGCACCTTTTTTGGTAGTTTTCTTCGCCGTTTTTTTGGTTGTTTTTTTAACAGCCTTTTTTACTGTTTTCTTGACGGTTTTTTTGGTTTTCTTAACTGTTTTTACAGCTTTTTTAACAGTTTTCTTAACTGCTTTTTTTGTAACTTTTTTTGTAGTTTTCTTTACAGGTTTCTTTGCAACTTTTTTAGCTACTTTTAAAACTGTCGGAATAATTTTTGCGAAATCAAACATTTTATCCAAAGCATAATAAGCGCGGGCTTCTTCCGTCATTAAATGCAAGATAAGGCCACCATAATCACTAACGCGCCAAATTTGGCTGCCGGAGCCGTCGCGATTCAATTTAAAAAAGCCGTCCTCTTTTAACTTGATGGAAACTTCTTCCTCAAGAGCATTTAAATGCGGCGCTGATGTTGCGGTTGCAACTATAACATAATCACATAAAGAAGATTTATTACCCAAATCATACAAGGCAACGCCTTCACCTTTTTTATCTTCTAAAATACGCGCTGCTTTAATTGCCAGATCTTTTAAATTTTTATTCATAAGAAACCTCCGTCTAAGGAAATTGTATCATTATTTTGCCACCTTTGGCAATTTAAAATCTTCACCTAAATAAATTTTTGCCTCACTTATAGCGTTTTTATCTTCCATATAGTGTATTTCCGTGTTAGTAAGGCCTAAATGTTTGCTTAATTCTTTTAAGGCATCAAGGCGCTTTGTTAAGGCAACTATCTTGGTCTTATTTTGGCGTTCGGCAGAAGTACCGAAATTTATTACGTCCACTTTAAAAATACCTTCATTACTTAAAGTCTGTAAATATTTTGTAACATCTGCGGCAAGGCCGTTATGGTCCGAGGCATTAAAAACTTCAACTACCAAAATTGTGTCTTCCTGCTGTTGATTTTCTAAAACTATTTGCCTCTCTTCCGGCTTTTGGGTTTTTTGTTTCGATTTGGTTTTTATCTTTTTTTGTTTTGGTGTTTCCTTAATTGTAAAATCAACACCACGCAAATGCGGAAGCTCGTGGCTGATTAAAATAAAATCGCCGATACTGACAAAAGTTTTTTTGGTTAAGCGCATCCTTATATAGGAATATATATAAGATAAAACTTTATAAGGTCTTTTAGGCCAGACAGATAAAGATTCTTTAAAATTGTCCCAAAATAATTTACGATCTTGGGTACTTGGCACAAAAATATAAGGTGCTTTTTCAAGTTTAAAATGCTTTATAATTTCTGCTACCGGCATTTTGCTTTCTTTATCGGTTAAGTTTGTAATAACACCTTTTTGTAAAGACGGATTATAAGAAATAAGCATTGCCGGCTTTGTTAAAATTAAAAAATTTACCGTAGTATCTTGGCGTTTATGAAATATCGGTTCCAATGGGCTATTAAAATAACTTAATCCCCCCCACACTAAAAGGGCAAACGCAGCAAGAAGAACAAGATGCGAAATTATTTTTTCTTTAATACTGTTTCGTTCCATAATTTTATACCCTGCGGTGCAAGCCATTTATCCGTCCTAACCGTATAAATAATTTTGACTTTTTCCGCAGCAAGTAAGCCTTCATCCAAAGATTTTTTTAAAGCACTTTTAATTAACTTTATATCTTGCGGGCGGCGGCCTTTGGCACACATATCGGCTATCATTAAAATTTTATCAAAAGTTGACATGTTTTGCCCACCCAAAGTGTGGCATGCTATTGCCTGCAAAATTGATTTATCTTGCACCTTAAATTGTTTTTGTGCAATATGGGCGGAAATATCTGCATGTAATAGTGCAGGTGCGTATTTGGCAAGTTCTTTAAAATTTTCAATTTTTAATTTGTGTTTCCTTGCATAAACAATCATTTGGTCTTTAGTCATAGATTTGCCGGCATCATGCAATAAACCGGCAAGGGCGGCTTTTTCTGCGTCGATACCATAAATTCCGGCAAGTGTCGCCGCTTCTTTGGCAACTGCAAGGACATGGTTAAAACGCGGTGTCTTTAAATGTCCTTTAAGCCATTTGTGGATGTGTAAAGAGTAAAGCAAATTTTTATTTATAATTATAGTGACTTCCGGCAAAATTATCTTTGGAGTTTTACCGTTTAACATAATTTGTAAGCGCAAAGCACTTGAAGAAATTTTAGGGAAAACACCTTTCAAAATATGCGCTTTAAATGTTGGTTTTACTGTTTTAAAACCTGGCCTTAAACCGATAACGAAAGTTGCATTTTTAAAATTATATTCCGCATTTTTCCAAGCGGTGAGTGTTGCTGCACAATCGGTTCCGACCAAAATAAAAATTTCAGCTTTTGGGTATTTTTGCTTTATGTATTTTACGGTTTCAAAGGTGTAAACCTTACGATGTCTTTTATACTCAAAATCATCAAAAATTATATTTTTGTGCAAGGATGCAAAAACTTTTTGGGCCATTGTTTTACGCAAGCTGTACGGAGTTTGGCTGATTTCTTTATAAGGGGAATTATAGGCGGTAAAAACATAACACAAATCGGGCTTAATTTCCTTAATTGCTGCAGAAAATAATTTTAAATGCCCGTTATGGACAGGGTCAAAAGTACCGCCGTAAATTAAGATTTTCATTTAACTTTCTCCCTTAAAAAAACTGTAAAAAACAAAGCAAAAACAAGCACAAATAAATAAATTAAAATTGTTAACATCAAATTACTTTTTGTGACGGTGTAGGCTAAAATATCTAAAACTAATGCAGCAAAGATCAAGCAAATTAAAACTTGTTTTTTTGTTAAGCCCCGGCGGAAAAGGCGCAAAGCAACATGGTCCGGACTGCCGTGCAAAGGGGACATGCCTTTTAATAAACGAACTGCGGAAACATAAACAGTATCAAATATCGGCAAGGCCAAAATTAAAAGCGGGACAAAAACTGCCAAAGGGTTTTGGGCGGAATAATCAACCCCAAGCGCAAGAGCGGAAAGCAAAAAACCGAGCACGGTGCTACCGCTATCACCCAAAAAACTTTTAACTTTAAATAAACCGTGGTTATAAGGCCAAAAGGCTAAAGTTGCCCCGATTATTGCGATAGCCAAAAAATTAACATAAATATTTTCAGAAGGTAAAGAAATAAATAAAAATGCCAAGCTTGCAATCAAGGCTTGGGAAATTGCAAGGCCATCTTGAATATCAAGCAAATTAAAGGCATTTGTTAAACCGCATACCCACAAGATTGTTAGGAGTGAGGCAAAAGGCTTGGGCACAAATTGAATTTTGACATTAAAATAAATTAAACACCCCGCCGCCAATGCCTGAAAAATAAGGCGGATTAACGCACTTAAACCTTTTGGCTTTCTTATATCATCAATTAAACCGAGAATAAAAATAATGACAGTGCCTAAAAAAATACCGCGCAAATTACGGAGTGTTCCGGTAGGAAAATTAGTAGTAAAACGGATTATTGTCAAACTTGCCAAAAAGCCAAACATTACGGAAATACCGCCGACAAGCGGAATAATACCCTGATGATTTTTTAAAGCGGTCGGCGTATCTTTTAAATATTTACCGAGGCTTTTGCAAAAAACGGGAGTCAAAATAAAAGTAAGAGCAAAAGACAGGGCAAAAGCCAAAGCAAAAAAATTTAGAGTTTGATAATCCATAATAATATGATATAAAATATAGAGAGGTTTATAAAATGAAATTTTTAAATTTAATTGTTTTATCTTTATGTTTTTGTGCTTGTGCAACTACTTCCGGCATAAAGGAATCAGCCCAAACAACCGGTAAAGTAATACCTGTATTTATGGCAAACGGGCAACATCGCACCGCCTTAAAAACCACACTTGAAACGAAGGGTAAAACCCATAACTTTTTATTGCTTGCTACCAAAAAAGAGGGTTACATAAATTTTAAACTGATAGGTGATTTTGCCGCTGTTTTGGCCTCATTGAATTTGCACGAAAATAATTTTGAATATGAAAATGTGGCGGAAATTTTCCCCCCGCAAGCCGTAACAACTTTTGAAGAGATTTTGCTTGCACTTTTTGCACCGGATAAGCAGGAAAATTTAAAACATAAATATTATTTTAAAGAAGGCGAAAATCTGCCTCACAAATTAAAACAAGAAGGGCAAGTAAACAAAACTTTTTTATTTGAAAATTATGACGGTAATATTCCGCAAAACATTACCGTTAAAACAAAATTTAATATAGTTAAAATTAACTTTGAACTTTTAGCACACGATTAAAATTTATATAATATATTCCTATGCACCACTTATATTTATGGATCTTATTTTGGGTTGTTGTTATAATAGCACTTGGGCTTGACCTTTTTATTTTAAATAAGCACCACGGGCATGTTTCAATTAAAGATGCTTCTGTAATGGTTGTGGCTTGGGTTACGCTTGCCCTTTGTTTCGGCGGTGTGATTTGGTTTGCATCAGGCATGCAAAGTGCACTCGAATTTTTTACAGGCTACGTTATAGAATACTCGCTTTCCATAGACAATATGTTTGTCTTCATTATGATTTTTACATACTTTGCAGTTCCCAAAGACCACCAGCCGAAAGTACTTTTATGGGGTATTTTGGGTGCAGTTGTGATGCGTTTTATTTTTATATTTATCGGCGTACAACTTATAACACGTTTTACTTTCATGATTTATGTTTTCGGTGCAATCTTGATTTATACTGCGATAAAAATGTTAGTCGGTAAAGATGAACAAATCGATCCGTCAAAAAACCCTGTTTTGAAGTTAATGAAAAAGATAATTCCCATAAATGAAAACATAAGCAACGGTAACTTTTTTTGCCGGGAAAACGGCAAACTATTTGCTACAACTTTACTTGCAACGGTGGTTGTAATTGAAGCATCAGATTTGGTTTTTGCGGTTGATTCCATCCCCGCGGTTTTGGCAGTAACGCAAGATACTTTTATAGTGTACACATCCAATATTTTTGCGATTATCGGGCTTAGGTCACTTTACTTTTTGCTTGCAGGTATGGCAAACAAATTTGAGTATTTAAAATATGGTATTGCCGCTGTTTTGGCTTTTGTGGGTATAAAGATGTTGATATCGCATTATTACAAAATGCCGACGGTAATTTCCCTTCTTACCATAGTAATAATTCTAGGTATTGCGGTGTCGGCATCTGTAATAAAAAATAAGAAAGCAGTAAAAAACTAATCTACGAACACAAATCCGGGTTGAACATCTAATTGAATATTATCTTCTATTGCTTGAAATAATTTCTCAGCTTTTTCAACACAATCCCCACGGGAAATACAACCTCTAAATGTAGCAGAAGGGCTAAAATCAGACCACTGGACATCTCTGCGACAAAAAGGCTCCCCATGTAAGAACTGAAAGTTACTACTACCACCGTTTACTTTTAAGGCATTTAAAGAGTCACAAGTATCTTTATGCTGATCCCTGCTATATACCATTTTACAAGATGAGGCATACTCTTCAGATATGTTATCCAATCTCTCACATTGTGATTTCATAT
Source organism: Elusimicrobiaceae bacterium (assembly GCA_016281355.1). Classification (GTDB taxonomy): domain Bacteria; phylum Elusimicrobiota; class Elusimicrobia; order Elusimicrobiales; family Elusimicrobiaceae; genus Proelusimicrobium. Next base: position 7,821 of record JAEEIL010000001.1, read on the forward strand.
CATCTACTATACTATTCCATTTATCTCTTAATTTAGCCGTTTTTTCCCCTAGGGTAACACCGAGAACGTTCTGTATCCTGCAAGATCCCGGGGCACCATTTTTCGCAACATTTTCTAAACCTTCAAAAGGTGTAACGCCAGCAGAAATGTCTGTTAATCTCTTTTTATGGCGTTCAAATGCTCGTCTGATTGATACAACCCTCTCCTCATAGCGTTGGCGGCCTTGCTCGCATTCCTTCATGTTTCGTTTTACTGTAAGAACAAGAGTTAACGGAGACATTTCCGCCGGATCAAGCGTAGGAACTTTATCTTGTTTCTGATCTTTAGCAATTAAAACTTTATCTTGCGGTTCATCACCGTTAAAAGCAATTTCTGACAAATGTTTTGAAGATTCTATATATTTCCTGCTGACAGAGGCATGGCTGTAAAAATAACTTGAAAACATATCTCTGCCTGTATTACCGAGAAAGTCAATCAAATTTAAAGACGGTAAATCATCTTTGACATAATAACCCAGAGCACCGTCATAACCGCCAAAGTTACGCAAAGCGGCAAAGGTATCCGTAAAACTGCTATCCCCAATTAATTGTGAAATTACGCCTTCAGGTTTAACAACACTAAATTCCGGCCCGGAAACTATGGGCTTTACCATACGGCTGTTTTCCAAAGTTTGGACTTCCCCCTCATCTCCATCTGATTTATAAACTGATGAGGCAAAATCAGGCAACGGTTCGGGTTTTTGGGAAGCATTTACTTGCCCTTGTGCATTTTGACCGTCACGGTCAAAACTGCCACGTACCTGACGGCGTTTGCTACCCATAACTTCATCCTGGTTTTGGGTTCTTGCTGTTGCTCTTTTATAACTGAAATCAGTAAAACCGTCATCTTCAAAATCAGTAAAAGAATCCCCTTTCGGCAAAGCACGTACGCCTTTTAAATCACCGTCAATTTCAGGAACGCTTACAGCGGTTTTATCCTGATAAATACCGGCAATCTCTGCGGGGCGTTTATGGGTTCTTTCGTACTCATGATAATAAGTTACTTTTGCATTTATTAAACGATTAGCGCCTGCCTCTGCCGTATTAAAGCGGGATGTATAAAACACATCCGGTTCATATTCGGCTTGATATTTTTGGAAGGCACTTGCCATATTAGGTGTTTCTATGCCAAATGAATTTAAGGCTAAATCAATCAAAGTTAACTTCCTGGCGATATCTACTGATAAGCCATATCTGCCGGAGATATTTCTAAATAAAGGGATATAATAAACAGGTACCACTAAACTGATTAGCAAAACCAACAGGAACAAAAAGGACATCACCAAAAAAAATCTATTTTGGTTTTTTTGTTCTTTTTCCTGCTGTTGTGCAGATCTTACCTGATGTTTAATTTTTTGTGTCATAAATCCTCTTTATTTTATGATAACAAATTATTTCCTTAAAGTGTTTCTTTGTGTTTTTAAAGCCTCAACTTGTGCTTTAAGTTTGGCCGCTTTTGCTGCAGCTTCTTGCGCTGCTTTCATTTTAGCGGCACGTTCCTTTTCCGCTCTTTCTTGGGCAAGCCTGGCTTTATTTTCAGCATCCCTTTGGGCTTGCTGTTGGGTATATTCGTTATTAAGGGATTGCCTTTCCCTCTCTTGGGCCAGACGCAATTGCTCTGCTTGCGCACGGGCTTTTTCCTTTTCTGCGGCTGCCGCTTCCGCACGGAGGCGTGCCTCTTTTGCCTGGACTTCCCTTAAGCGTGCATTATAAGCAGCAAGTTCAGAAGTATAATCAACACCTTGTGCCCCTGCCCTTAATTCCTGTTGTTTGGCAAGTTCTTGCTTCCTAAGTTGCTGGTTCAAAAGATCATTTTTTTGAACCGGCTTTGATATACCTTCAATGCCAAGTTCTTTTAATCTCCTTTTCTTTTCAAGTTCCCTTTGCCTACGCGCTTCTTTAGCACGATATTCCTGCATCTGTGGGGAATTCACAACTGCATCAACATTTGCCTGAACTTGCTTTTTGGTTTTTATATTATCTTTGACAATCAGAAAAATTGCAAATATTAAAAACAATGCCATTATAATGAACCAAGTAATTTTAACAAGTTTGGCGAATTTGGAAAGTGCAGGCCTCCCTGCACTTTCCTGATTTGGAACTTGTTGAACTGTTTGCATTTTATTAAGGTTATTTAAATTCTGCATAGATTACCCTCTCATCAAAAAGGCTTAAATCCTCCACCTAAAAATCCTCCTAAACCTTTCGTGGCAGCCTCTGAATTAATTAAAACTTCTCCTCCTGCAGCTGCACCACCGCCACCACCACTGCCTAATCCGCTTATCCAACTTGATATACTGGACCAAGGTAGCCAACATAAACCTAAAATTGCTGTTAAACCACCGGCAATTAGACCAACTGTTGTAAGTTTTTCATCGATATCTATACCTTGATTAACCAAACCGAATCTTTCCTCATCACCCATCTGTTTTACCATGTCAACTATACCGTTATCACCTGCCCACATCATACATGCTATGAAAACCAATGCTGCCGCGGATAATACACCTGCTGCAACCCATAACCACCATGCTGCCGGTGCCGCATAAGCTGCTTTTACTAAGAAATAAAGTGCTATAGCAGAAGCTAAAGTAACACCGATTAATATTCCTAGTTTTCTGTTAATATCATTTTGCAATGCTGCCATTTCTTCTTGCTGGCGTGCTGTTTCTTCCAATATTTGATTAACTTCATTTGCGGCAGCGGCTACCTCTGCAGCTACACCGTCCATGCTGGCACCATCAAGCAAAGAATTTGCGACTTTACCTATGGTTGCCCCTTCCTCTATCGGGGAAACAATACCTTCCGGGTTACTACCGTCAAAGGCTGCTTCCGCTAAAGATTTTTGACCTACGGCTTGCTGGCTGGCTAATGCTTTACCGGAATAAGCGGCCGCTAAATACATATCACCTGCTGCACCACGGCCTTTATCATTACCGCCTTTATAAGCCTGCCCCCTAAAACCTACATTAAAACCACCCATACCACCTGCACGGCCGAATTTAAAAGCTTCGCTGTTAGTATATTCAACACTGTTTTGCGGTAAAGCGCGGGTATTGCTATCACTGCCACCTATGCTACCACCGCTGAAAGAAGATGAACCTGCACCGCCACCGCTAGTACCACCGCCGTTTGCACCAAAAGATGAACCGCCGTTTGAAGATGCAAGTTTGTTTATTTGTGTTGAAGGCCTTACTTGATTTTTACCGCCTTTACCGTCTTTAGCACCTTTACCGGCTTTACCACCTTTACCGGCTTTACCACCTTTACCGCCGGCGACATTACCTGCTGAGGCTGCAGCTGCTTGCATTTCCTGGAAAGCAGCCTCACCTTTAGCGGAATTGTAAGCTAAAGCATCAGCTTCCGTCATACCTTCCACATCTTGTTCATAAGTAGAACCGAAAGGATTATAAGCATCACCATTGGCATAAGCACCGTTTGCACCGGCACCATAAGCACCATCGGGGCCATAAACAAAACCTTCATCAGCGCGAACGCCTTCTGCATAAGCGCCATCTGAACTGAAAGCATCACCGGGTTCAGTTCCGTCAGATTTACCTTTTAAAAAGCGGGCACTGTAACCATCTTGCGTAGCTGCCATTTGCCTTTCAAGGTCACTGCGGCTAGCTGAATTACCACCCATAAAATTATTATAAGCACTATCGCCAAAGCGGGATAAGGCCGCATCATTTGCGGCTTTTTGGTTATCGCCGCTGAAATTGTTTACAACACCTAAACCGACCATAAGTGTTGCGCCAATCAACACGGCACCGGCCACTGTTTTAGTACCGAATTTAGATAACATGTTTTTCATAAGTCCTCCTGTTAATCTCTGTTAAATTTATTTACCTTGATTTCTACCGGTTTGAGCCTGACGGTAAATTTCAAGCTTCTTTCTATAATCCATAGCTGCCTTAGTAGCCTTTTTAGAATCTTGCCTAGTTACACCGGATCCTTTAAATTGTGTTTCAAGATTCGCTAAATAAGCATCTTCTTCTTTTTGCCGTAAAGCACGGGCTGCTGCTAACTCTTTCTCTCTTAAAGCATTTCTTTGCTTTTCAATAGCTGCTATGCGTTTTGCTTTTGCACTTTCAATAAAATCACGGCTTGCTTTGGAAATGTGCCTATCTGCCGCTACTTGAAAAACTAAAATCAAAATCGTAAAAACACATAGTGCTATTGCAAAATAATCAGGCCCTTTTTCTTTCTTTAAGATTATATTATCATTCATAATTATTTTTCCTCTTTTTCTTTAGCTGCTTTTCTATTTTTGCTTGAATTAATAGTGCCTGAAACAGCTTGCTTCATACGGCTAGCAGCCGCCGTAGTAGCAGTTCCCTGTAGCATTTTCACAAAACCGCTTGTAGCTGTTTTTGCTGCTTTCATACCTTGCCACCAAGCTATACCCAAAGCCGCGGGATATACACCACACATTAAGGTATAGTAAATCCAATTTTGATTTGACATATTGGCTTTCTTTCGCAAATCCGCAAGTTCTGAAATGGTTTTGTAAATATTCATACCGTCGCCGTCATAATCAGCGCCAAAAATCGCAAATAAAGCCGCAGCCGTTATAAGGCCTGCAATAACATACTTAACCCAATGGTTAATTTTCATTGCTGCAGCAATTAAGAAACATGCTGCAACGGTAATTATACCGGCATTGATCATGTGATTCCAAACATTTCTTTGCAATCTGGCTTGTTTTTGCGCATCAGTTTCAACGGTTGTTTCAATTTTATCTAAACCTAAATTTTTCTTGGTACGTTTAAAACCAAGTTTGTTACCGCTGATATCAATTGGGACATCACTGTTAAGAGTCATCCCCTCATCTATTTCTACACCACCGTCAAAGGCATTGGCTGCTTCCTGTGCACCTTGTGCAAGAGATTTTTCACCGTTTGTTTGTAAAGTAGCAACTGCTTTACTGGAAAGGGTATAAGCAGCTTGTAATTCTGATTTTGCACTGCCCCTGCCACCTTTTGTACCGTCAACTTCTCCACCACCTTTGGCGACATTAAAACCACCTTCATTACCGGCACGGCCAAACCTAAAAGCATCAGCATTTGTTTGACCTGCATTTCCTTGCGGTATTGCACGGGTATTGCTATCTCTACCGCCTTTAGGGTTACCCCCCACCGGTACTGTACCAGTACCAATACCACCTGTTACTGAATTACCGCCTGCAACACCGCCACCTGCTACAGTGCCACCTTTTGCAGTTCCGAGTTTTGAACCGCCTTGTGAAGCCGTAAGTTTACCGACTTGCGTTGCTTGCCTGGATGATTTAGCACCTTTACCTTTTGAGCCGCTTGTTGCTGCCGCAGTAGCTTGTTGTGCTGCTTGAAATTGCCTTGCACCGGGGGCGGAACGTTGGCCCGGCTCTATCATTCCGCTTACGCCTTCTTCAAATGTAGAACCGAAAGGATCATAAACATCACCGTTACTGTAAGCACTGATTTCATTACCTTCGGCGTCATAAGAGGCGCCTTCTACGCCGGATCTTTGGGAATCAAGATAAGCGCGTGCCGCTTCAAAATTAGCCTGTTCTCTATCGGCATTGCTTCTTATTGTTCTTGAATCAACAAAACCATTTTGGGTACGGATTACACCCTTATTATTTTGAACTGCAGCGGGTAAAGTATCGTGGGTTTGTAAATCTAATCTCTCACCGTCAAAAGGATTAGTGTTTAAATTTAAACCTTCGCCGGTATAAATTGCACGACGTTCAGGGTTATAAGCAGGGGAATTATTATAAGCAGTATAAGTGTTATACCCAATAACTGCCGCAAAAACACCAAGGCCCAAACCCGTCATGACATTGGGTGATATTTTACCTTTGTTATTTAACAGAATATTTTTAAAAACTTTAATAATATTTTTCATAAAATGCTCCTCATTATTAACAACCTTTAACGCACTGCCATTCGCCTTCTTTGCCCATCAACCAAGTTTTCTCACCGTCTTTAAAAACACCATTGCTAACAGAATCACCTTTCCAACCAGTCCAACAACCGCTTGTTACACAGTTAATGCCTGCATCCAAAACTTTGTTAAATAAATTCATTCCAACACAACTCCAAACTAGATGGCCTTTGTTATCTAAACAGTTCTCATTTATATTATATTCATTCTCTTTCTTTTCTTTTTCCTTTTTCTCAGCTTCCTGTTTATTAACTTCATCACCGATGGAACGGGCTAAATCATTTTGTAGTTCTGAACTTACACCTAATGGTTCTTCAAGGCCAAGGTCTTGTTCGTCTTTCTCTAATCCTTCAGGTGTGACACCGTCTTGGAAGGCATTCATAGCCCCTACAGCGGCACTTTCTGCACTATCGGCATTTGCACCTTTCATAGATTCCACACCGGCCCTATACAAATCTGCACTTCTACCTTTGACAAAAGCCATATCTTGTGCGGTTACATTATTAGTTACAGGAGTAGAATTAACTTGCCCGTTTTTATTACCACCTTCATTACGCCAAATTGAACCGGTAACGCTTGAACTACCGCCACCTGAACTAAAACCACCGCCCCTGCTGGCCAAACTGCCCGGAGTGGTTTTTTCATTTTGTTTACGTATAGACGCCTGTTTACCTGTAGTTTTATTATCTCTTTTATTTTTAATTCTTTTTGCTTCTTTATCAAAATCTTCTTTTGCTTGGCGTTTCCTTTGTATGCGGGATTCCCTGATACTTTGGGCTTCTTCGGCTTTTTCTTTTTCTTTGATTATTTCAGCATACTCCGGATCCGGTGGAGGTGGAACACCTTCCGCTTTATCTTTGGCTTGGCGTTCCTCTTTATCTTCGGAAGAAAATAAAGAACCAAGGAGATCTGCATTAGATATGTTTGCATATTCCGGGTTATTACGTAAGAAATTGTCGGCATCGGCATCTGTACCGAACGGCAAGGCTGCAAGGTCTTGCTGCCTTTGCGAAGAAAACTTACTATAATCAGGTTTATTTTCACCACCCATATTTGGTATAACGCTGATTAAAGTTAAAACCATAACCAACCCGCAACCAACCCAAGTATAGATTTGTTTTCTGTTATCACTTTGGTCTCTTCTTTGACCGCTACTTCTCATTATTATCGCCATATAGATACCCTTTTATAAAATTTACTTAAAATTTTTTACCATAATACAAAAAAACTTTGCTCTTGCTGACCCGCCCCCCTACTTCAAGGGCGCTCACGCATAGAGCCAATACTTCTGCTAATAGTATAGTGGTTTTTTTACAATTTGTCAAGGGGTAATTTTAATTAAACCCCAAAAATAGTAAAATATAGGTAATGGAAAGTGTAAAAAATAAAGTTTTTGCGCCCGTTAAAACCGCCTATCAATTTATGATGTCTATCGTAGATAAAGTGGCGGAAAATATCGGCATAAGCAAATATTTTGCACGCTTTATGGTAAGCGGTGCGATAAATACTATCTTCGGTTATTTTGCTTTTGCGTTTTTTATTTTTATCGGCTGTGGGGATTTTACCGCCCCGCTATTTGCTAATATCGCAGGTACAATTTTTAACTTTAATACTATCGGCGGTATGGTGTTTGGCGATAGGTCAAAAAAATTATTTTGGCGTTTTTGTTTGGTTTATACAATAGTATACATCTTCCAAGTTGTAGGGCTTAAAATTTTTGCTGCATGTGGCGTGGAAAACCGATATTTATCAGGTTTTATTTTAACTTTCCCCGGCGCACTTTTATCTTATTATTTAAACAAAAAATTTGTTTTCAAGAAATAAAGTTTACTTTGTAATATCAATGTTGCGCCACTTACCACTAAGAAACCGCCACATCATCAATACCCCGGTGCCGACGCCGTAAATACACATCCACGTCCACAAAGCAACTATTCCGCCATGGAAAACTTGCACAATTAAATAACTGCCAAGCATTAGTGCGGATGCACAAACTATCATAAGTTTCATTTGGAATTTTGTGTCTCCGGCACCGCGCAAACCGTCACCGAAAGTTAAATAAACTGTATCCCCCAAAGTAAATATAAATAGGAAAGGAAGCAACACTATTGCACTTGCATATATCGCTTGCGTTTGCGGTGTTTGTGCGCCGATAAATGCACCAAGTATCGTTTCGGGAAATGCAAAAAAGCAGAAGAATAATGCCGCTTCATACATAAGTGAAAGTTTAAAGACATTATAAAGTGCTTTTATGCCGACTTCTGTTTTACCTGCACCGCGGTATTGAGCAACTAAAATTTGCCCGGCGATAGTTAAACCCATTAAAGGTAAAAATTCAAGCGTTTGAAGCGTCATAATAATATTGCTTGCAGCAAGTGAAATGCTGTCAATATTACCGACAAACAAAACAAAAATTGTAAAAGAAATTACGTCCATAAACATACCAAAACCGTTCGGTACGCCAAAACGCAAAAGTCTAACAAGCGCCGCCTTATTAAAACCAAAAAGTTTACCAAGGCGAAACTTTTTATTTACCGGGCGGAAAAGTAAATAAAGGAAAAATAATGTAACGCAAAAACCGCTGATTACCGTCGAATATGCAGCGCCTGCCATACCCATTTTAGGCAGGCCGAGTTTCCCAAAAATCATAATATAAGAAAGTGCTACATTTATGATATTTCCGCCGATATTTGCAATCATTGTAATTGCAGTTCTGCCTTGCCCGGTAAAAAAACTTGCAAGCGCGTTATTAATGACCGCAAGCCCACCGAAAAGTGCAAGAATTGTAAAATAAGTAAGTTCGTATGTTTTAATTTCCGGTGCGTGGTTTGTTGTACTTATAAAAAATCTGCCAAGCGGTGTTAATGCAATTATCAAAAGCCAGGAAATTACGCCGAGCAAAACCCCTTGCCATAAAGCAACACTTAAGCGTGCATATTTTTTTTGACCGAAATAATTTGCAACAAATACCGCCGTATATCCGCATGAGCCCATAAAGAAAGAAATTATTGTAAACGATAAAAGCCCCGCCGGAACACAGGCAGCTAAAGCCTCGGGCGAGTACCAAGAAAGAAACATTCTATCAGTAAATTGCATTAAACTTTGAGACGAATTTGTAATAATCAAAGGTAATGCAATTGTTAAAATTAACTTATAAGATGCCTCTTTACTTTTTTTGATTTTATTAAATAATTTCTTCATTTTACTTCGGTAACTTAGCAGGGAATAAAAAAACCTGCGGCTAGTAATAGACGCAGGTTAGAACTCAAAAAACAATTATTTCTTTGAGACTTTTACGGCTTTTGGCCCTTTTTCTGATTCAACAACTTCAAAGGTAACTTCTTGACCTTCTGCTAAGGTTTTGAAACCGTCACCTTGAATTTCTTGATAGTGAACAAAAAGATCTTTTGATCCATCATCCGGGGTAATGAAACCATAACCCTTTTGGTCGTTAAACCATTTTACTTTTCCGTTTGCCATTACTAATTACTTCCTTATTATTAATCTTGTCTCAAAGAGACTGAGGCCTAGCCTCACAAATATTATAACATATTTTAGAAAAGATTTTACAAAAAAATTTTTTGCCACTTTATGTAAAAAATTATTTAAAATTTCAAAACCAATTTCTACGTCTGAAAATAAAAAAGTATTTGCAAGTTAACTCTAATTTTCGTATAATTTTATAAAGTAAGTTTGGCGCGATGGCCAAGTGGTAAGGCGGCAGTCTGCAAAACTGCTATTCGGGAGTTCGATTCTCCCTCGCGCCTAATGCTCTTTAAAACAAACCCTTTTGTACGCCTTGCGGGCGTAGTTCAATGGCAGAACCTCAGTTTTCCAAACTGATGACGAGGGTTCGATTCCCTTCGCCCGCTTTGGCGGAAACGTTGGGTTGATTTTGCTGGGATAGCTCAGTTGGTAGAGCATCTCCATGGTAAGGAGAAGGTCGTGGGTTCAAATCCCATTCCCAGCTTTTACTTTTTAAAAAACAAAAAAACACAGGAGAAATTAAAAATGGCAAAGGAGAAATTCTCAAGAAGCAAACCACACGTTAACGTTGGTACAATCGGCCACGTTGACCACGGTAAGACGACCTTAACCGCAGCGATGACGAAAGTCTTAGCAAGCGAAGGTAAAAGTAAAGAAATGGCATACAGCGATATTGCAAAAGGCGGTGTAGTAAGAGACGCAAGCAAAATCGTAACAGTAGCCGTATCACACGTTGAATACGAATCAGACAACAGGCACTATGCCCACATTGACTGTCCGGGCCACGCTGACTACATTAAAAACATGATCACCGGTGCCGCACAAATGGACGGTGCAATCTTGGTAGTATCAGCAGTAGACGGTGCAATGCCACAAACCAAAGAACACGTATTGTTAGCAAAACAAGTTAACGTACCGAAGTTAGTCGTATTCTTAAACAAAGTAGATTTAGTAGAAGACAAAGACATGTTGGACTTAGTTGAAGAAGAAGTCCGCGATTTACTCGTAAAATATGGCTTTGATAAAGAAACCCCGATCATCCGCGGTAGTGCATTAAAAGCAATTGAAGGTGATACAAGCGAACTTGGTATACCTTCCATTAAGAAATTGCTTAATGCATTAGATACCTGGATCCCTGAACCGAAACGCGAAACCGATAAACCTTTCTTGATGGCAGTAGAAGACGTATTCTCCATCACAGGTCGCGGTACAGTAGCAACCGGTAGAATTGAAAGAGGTAAGGTAAAAGTCGGTGATCCTTTGGAAATCATCGGTTTTAGAGACACATTAAATACCGTTGCAACAGGTATTGAAATGTTCCGCAAATTATTGGATGAAGGTTTAGCAGGCGATAACGTAGGTATCTTGCTCCGCGGTATTGATAAGAATCAAGTTGAACGCGGTCAAGTACTTGCAGCCCCCAAAACCATCACCCCGCATAAGAAATTCACTGGCCAAGTTTATATCTTGAAGAAAGATGAAGGTGGCCGCCATACACCTTTAACACCGGGTTATAAACCGCAGTTCTACTTCAGAACAACCGATGTAACCGGTGAATTACAATTCAAAGGTGACATGATTATGCCGGGCGACAATGCCGAAATCGAAGTAACGTTGATTACCCCGATTGCAATGGAAGAAGGTGTAAGATTTGCAATCCGCGAAGGTGGTCATACAGTAGGTGCAGGTGTTGTTACAAAAATTATTGAGTAAATAATTTTAAACACAAAAAGAACCCCCGAATAAAATCGGGGGTTTTTATTTTAGTACATTATCTTTTTATTTACGATATAAAAAGATATAATTTATTATGGAAAAATTGTTCAAAAATATAAATTTAAACCCAAAAATTTGTTTTGGTATAATTGCTTTTTGTTTTTGTATTTTTATATTATTATGCAGTTATTTATATCCTTTTACTTCCGATGATGTTAGGTTTTATATCATTACCAATGCAGATTTCTTTAGAGCAATCAAAACACAAGCTTTAGGGGAAGCCCCGCGTTTTTTTAATTTAGTAGCTGTAGCGGGTTTATATTTCGGATTAAAATTTAAAATGTTTTTTGTTTTGCTGAATCCTTTTGTTCAAATTTGTATACCTTACCTCTTATTCTATTTTGTGAAAGGCCGTAAATTGAATATAAATAATCAAGCAGATATTTTGCCTTTTTTACTTATCTGTTTCATGTATTTATTTGTGATACCGTCCCCTTCCACTACTTTGTTTTGGACAGGTGGTGCCTTTAATTACAGTTGGCCTTTTTTATTTTGTTTATTAACTCTCTGCTTATTTAGATTTACTTATCTAGGTAACAAATTGAAAGATGCCTGGTATATCAATTCGCTTTGGTTATTTATAGGTTTTGTGTCCGGCATGTCTAATGAAAACACCGGTCCCATGATGTTTGGGGTATCGTTTTGTTTCATTTTATTATGTAAATATAAAAAAATACAAATTCCTAAATATATTTATTTTGCTTTCTTTGGAATTATTTTGGGGGTGGCGCTACTCTTCGGATTAGGCGGAAGTTATAGAAGATTACACGATAATTATGTTTATACCTTTTTTGTTGAATCTGATTTTAGTACCAGACTATTATTTTCCTTACATCGTTTTGATAAATTCCTCAAGGCACTATATTATTTGCCTGCTATAACATTTATTGCACTTTTGCTTATAGCTTATGATAAAAAGATGAAAGTTATAAAGCGGGAAAATTTTATATTAAGTTTCTTTCTTTTATTATGCGGATTAGTTTTAGCTTTTGTTTTATTTGCAGCCCCTTTGATTCCGTACAGGGCGTATTATTCGGCAGGTATTTTTTGTTTAATAAGTTTTTGGTTATTCCTTGATTTGTTTAGAGATGTTTACAACTTATATATATTAAAATACATTACATTATTTTTTACGGTGTATTGTTTAATAATTTCCCCGTTGGTTATTATTCCTTATTTTAGTCTACATAAAAGTTTTAAAGACCGTGATGCACGAATATATTTAGCTAAAGAAAGAGGTAAAACAAAAATTTATATAGATGCTCTCCCTAAAATTCCTGGCCCTACCAAAAATTTAACTATAACTTATTTAGATATCGTTCGATATGATGACGAAAAATATTATGAAACAACTCTAAAAAAATGGTATGGCATAGAGGTCGTTGTACCGGATAAAACCAAATTCCTTATTCCCGTAATGCAACAAGCATTAAGAGACAAAGAACTTGACACACAGAGTAAATAAATGCTAACCTAAATTAACTATTATATATAATATAAAATAGTTAATAGGGGGTAGTTATGGGAAAGTTAGCAGTAAACATTGTAGATAAAGCAGGGGTAAGAGTTCCTTTGTTGGTAGAGGAATTAAACAAGGCTTACGCTGATGAATGGCTTGCTTATATTCAATATATGGCAGGGGCGCAAGTTGCAAGCGGTATGCCGCGGCCTAATTTATTGCCGGAACTTGAAGAACATGCAGCCGAAGAATTAGACCATGCCAAAAAACTTGCAAAACGCATCATTGAACTTGGAGGTACGCCGATAATAGAACCAAAAATGTGGTACAAATATTCCACTTGCGGTTTTGCGGCACCCAAAGACCACGATGCAAAAATTATTTTAGAACAAAACTTGCGTTCGGAACGTTGCGCAATATCTGTTTATAATAAACTTATTAATGTCCTTGACGGAAGGGATCCTGTTACGCACAAATTGCTTGTAAAAATTTTGGAAGAAGAAATTGAACACGAACAGGACCTTGAAGATATTTACGAAGATGTTAAGAGTTTAAACTGTAAAAAGAAGTAAATATTATTTGTTCTAATCTTATTACGGTAGCGTGTTATAAATCACGCTACCGTTCTAAATTTGCTACAATTCAAAATATAATGCAATAAAATTTAGGGGTTCTGCGTTTAACTAGTATGAAAGAGATAAACGAGCAAGAAATTATAAAAACCGTAAAGAAAGGAAACACTGAAGCATTTGGCTTACTTATAGAACAATATAAAGAAAGTTTATATTCCTTTATATTTTACAGCGTTAAAAATGAGGCTGCCGCACAAGATATCTACCAGGATACTTTAGTGAAAGCCTTAACAAAACTGAAAGATTATCACGAAGAAGGCAACTTTAAAGCGTGGCTCTTTACGGTAGCAAGAAATAATATAACGGATTATTTCCGCGCAAATTCGAAATTTGCAAGTTTGCCGGAGGACGAAAGCGCAGATATATTCCCGGCTAAAGAAAATACGGAAAAGGATGTAATATCTAAAATTTCTTTAGATAATATCCTTGCTAAAATTGAAGAATTACCGGAGAAAGATAAAGAAATTATTTTACTCCGTCAATATTTAAGTTTTAAAGAAATTGCAGAAGTTTTAAATTGCCCGCTCGGAACAGCACTTGCACGGTTAAACAGAGCAATTAAAAAATTGCAAAACAGTTTGGGGGAAGAATATGCCTTGTAATCAAGAAAATAATGCTTTGCTTTATGCATACGGCGAACTTGAGGATGCAAAAACGCCGGCATTTTTAGAGCATTTAAAGACTTGCAAAGAGTGTCAAAACATCTTGCATATTTGCGCATTGACAACAGCATCTTTGGCACCCAAGCAAGCCCCGGCCTTTTCAGTAGCCGAAGTAGTTGCAAAAGAAAAAACAACAAGTTTTAACTTCGGTTTCTTGAAAAGTTTCAAAGGTTTTAGATGGGTTTATCCGGCCTTGGTCTGCGGTGCTTTTGCACTTGCTATAGGCTTTACGGCTTTTGAGGTTACAACCAAAAAGCCAACGGTTATAGTTCAAACACCAATAACAGTATTTGAAGAAACGGACAATAACCTGACAGATTTGGAAACAGAAATGGAAGATCTGTTTTATTATATGCAAGAAATATAGGAGAAAGAAAATGAAAAAGTTAACACTCGCAGTACTTTCCTTGGCATTATTGGTTGGCGGTGCTTCTTTTGTTAGTGCAAAAGATATAGCCAAAAATGATGTTAAGAAAAACATTGAAGAAATGAATAAACTTGTCGAGAAGTATAATAAAGCCTCAGACAAGAAGAAACCTGCTATTGAGAAAGAAATCAAAACCAAGGTTTCCGAAAATTATGAAAAGCATTTGAAACGCATGGAAGAACGCACCGCAAAACTTGAAGAACAAGTTGCGGAAATGAAAACAAAACTCGCCGAAATGAAAACCGAGGAAGCTAAAACCAAACATGTAGATGAAATTACAAAGAAAATAATTTCCGGTGAAAAGCCCATGTTGTTTAGGCCTCCTTTTAAAGACGGGGAAAACTTTAAAGGCCCAAGAGCCGGCATGAAAGGCCCCGGTCATAGAGGTCATTTTAAAGGCCCGAAAGGTGAAGGTTGCCCTTGTGCTAAAGGGAAGAAAGGTGATAAAGGTGAAAAGGGTTGCCCTTTTGCGAAAGGTGAAATGTTACCTCCTCCACCGACACCGGTCGAAGAAGCAGCGAAATAGTTCTTATTAACTGACTACAAAAACTACCGCAAAAACTTGCGGTAGTTTTTTGTTATAATATTGAAAGGAGAATTTTATGGATATTAGTTTGACAGGTGTCATTTTTTTATGGGTAATTTTCTTTTTAAGTTTTTTTGTTAAAGTGATATTACCAGTATTTTTAATAGTTTGTTTAATGATGATTTATTTATCATTTGGAAATAAAAATTTTAAAAAAATGAAAAAATGGTTGATTTTAATGTTAATGGCACTACTTTTGTTGGTTCTAATAATTGCTACGTTTAAATATATGGAAAAAAATAGCCCTAGAGATTATACGACGATAGAACAAAGCAAAGAAACTCCCGTATCAGAAATCTCTGAAATGCGGGAAGAAATAAAAACTAGTATTAAATAATTTATTTTTTCTTCAAAAATTTACTTGCAATATTTTCGGCAACGGCGTTCATTTCGTTGCGTTTTTTGATGGTGTTATCATCATAACCGATAAGATGTAAAATACCGTGAATTATAACCGTTAAAAATTCTTTGCGATAATGCTTTCCAAGTTCCCTTGCCTGTTTTTTTGCTTGCTCAAAACAAACAAAAATGTCTGCATAAATTTTATTGTTTATTGGTGATGGATTTTCAAAAGTAATAACATCCGTTACATAATTGTGGCCTAAAAATTCTTTGTTTATTCTTAAAATTTCTTTAGGCGAAACGATAACAATATTTATATTTTCAAAGCTATTTTTTTGTTTGCCGATTGCAAAAGAAACTGCCGCCCTATACAATTTTGTTTTTTTGTAATACGGCGGCAATTTTGTTTGATAAAAGAAATTTATTTCCATTATAAAAATTTTGTTCTTCCGCGCGGAATAATTACAATACCCGACGGATCAATAAAATAATTTTGGCTGTCTTCTTCTTTATCTAGGCCTACTTTCATACCGTTTGGTAAAACATTAAAACGGTCAATAATTGCTTTTTTGATGTGGCAATTTTTACCGATAACGCAATTATCCATAATCACGCTGTCTTCAAGAACAGCACCTTCTTCTACTACGATATTGCTTGCCAAAACACAGTTTTTAATTATGGTTTTTTTGCTAATACGGCAACCGTTACTGATAGTACTGTTTATAACTTCACCGCCTAAATAAGCCGTAGGCGGAAGGTTATGGACTGAGGTGTTTATCGGCCAAAGCGGATTATTTAAATCAAATTTAGGTTTTTCTCCAAGCAAATCCATATTGGTTTGCCAGAAAGATTGAATAGTTCCTACATCACGCCAATAGCCCTTTTCCTCATAACTTTTAACACCGGGCAATTTTTGGGAAGGGAAATCATAAGCGAAAGTCCTGTATTGTTTTAAAATTACCGGGATAATATTTTTACCGAAATCCAGTGACGGAATATCACAATATTTTTGTTGTAAAATTTTAAGCAAAACATTTTTGTTAAAAATGTAGTTACCCATGGAAGCATAAGCTTTTGTAGGGTGGCCTGGGATGCATTTTGGATTGTCGGGCTTTTCTTCAAAATTTATAATTCTGTTTTGATTATCTACGGTCATTACGCCAAAAGATCTTGCTTCTTTTATTGATACGACATTTGCGGAAACGGTAACATCAGCATTATTTTTAATATGAAACTCCACCATCTTGCTGATATCCATACGGTAAATATGGTCCGCGCCGAAAATGGCAATTAAATCCGGCTCAAAATCATTTATTAAACTGATATTTTGCCTGACGGAATCGGCTGTTCCCCTATACCAAATTTCACCAAGGCGCATTTGCGGAGGAACAACAGTCAAAAAGTGATCTTTACTGATACCTTGCGTTGGCCAAGAACTGCGGACATATTCAATCAAAGATTGCGAAAGGTATTGCACTAAAATATAGCAGGAAAAGATATTTGAATTTACAAAGTTAGACAAAACAAAATCAATAATTCTGTATTTTCCACCGAAAGGAACTGCAGGTTTTGAACGCTCTTTTGTCAGCGGGAAAAGGCGCTCCCCTTTGCCGCCTGCCATAATTATGCCGAGTATTCGCATAAAAACTCCTATTTATCTTGTAATTTTAGATTTTCAAATGCTTGCCAGGTCCAGGGTAATTTTTCTTTAAAAATCTTTTTAATTGCTTCCGCATATTGGCGGATTTCATATTGGGCATGACTGTCTGCACGGAGTTTAATAAAATTAAGTAAAGCACGAGCATTTATAGTCCAATAAAATTGTGTATATTGGCTGACGGGCAAAACACAACGTGCCATTTCGCGTGCGACGCCTGCCGCCAAAAGTTTTTTGTAACTTTCATAAGAGTTTTCAACGCTCTTATTATAAATCTCAAGCAAGGCTTTGTTATCAAGGTCTTTACTAACCACGCTACCCTGGCGGTTTGCGATATCTTGTACGCGGAATTCAGTGGGAATATAAAATTCGTCTTTAACTTCCGTATAACGTGCACTGATTTCATTATAGGAACAAATGCGGTGGCGCATCCATTGACGTGCGACGAAAATAGGACATTTAATGTGAAATTGAAAACAACAATGTTCAAAAGGGGAGTGGTGATCGTGTTCAACTAAATACTTGATTAAAAGTTTATCTTTTTCTTCACCTTTACTTACACCGCCGAAGGAAACGCGAGCAGAACTTACCGCCCTAAGATCAGAGCCCATAAAATCGACTAATTTAACAAAGCCTTTATCTAAAACTTCAATATAATTTTCTTGGGGGGTATTGTTTTGCATAATGTCTCCTTAAATGGTAATTCTAAACATATTGTATATTATTTATCGTACTTTTGCACATGTTGTGCCGTATAAGGCCTTAATTTGCTAGAATAGTAGTGTGAAACAGAAGACAAAAGCAATATGCCCCGTCTGCTTAGAAACGGTAGATGCCGTAAAAGAGCAGAAAGGAAACAATGTTTGGTTGCATAAGAATTGCCCCAAACACGGAACATTTTCAGTCCAAATAGCCAAAGACGCTCAACGCTTTTTTGATAAAACATATGACGTTGAAGGAAAACCGTTTAAAGCCATAACTTCTTTTAACGGTAATTGCGGCGACGATTGCGGTTGGTGCGAAAAACATAAACAACATATTTGCACCGGTCTTATTGAAATAACCGATGCCTGTAATTTATCTTGCCCGATTTGTTACTTCGGTAAAAAAGCACATAAACATATTCCCGCAGAAGAATTTGAGTCACGCTTACAAACTCTTCTTACCGTTGAAAAAGGGCATTTGGATGTCCTCCAAATCAGCGGAGGGGAATGTTTATTGCACCCTCAACTTAAAGAGATTTTGCAAATTGCTTTGAAGGAAGATATAGGCCGTATTTTAATTAATACCAACGGTATTAATTTGCTTACGGATACAGTAATATTTGATTTTATTAAACAGCATAAAGACCGTATAGAAATTTATCTGCAATTTGACGGATTTGATGACAATGTTTATAAAACACTTCGCGGTAAAACACTCTTGAAACAAAAACAAGATATTTTAGAAAAATTAAACAAAGCCGAAATTAAAATATGCTTGGCAGTTACCGTGTATCAAGAAAATTTAAAAGAAATACCTGCTATTTTACAGTTAGCGGTAGATTTAAAACATATATCGGGCATTACTTTTCAACGTTTAACAAAAGTGGGTAGTGCGACAGGCACAAAGATACCTTCCGTATTACAGGAAGATATTTTGTTGGCTATTGAAAATAGCGGATATATGAAGTATAAAGACTTAATCCCTTTACCTTGTTCACATGAAAACTGTACCAGTTTAGGTTTTTTGTTTTGCCAAGGTAAAAAGGTTTATTCTTTGGGCGATTATGTTGATTATTCCAAATGCAAAACACAAATATCTAACCGCATTGCTTTTGATAAAACAATTTTAGATTACATGAAAAAGAATGTTTGTAAATGTTTCGTCGGGCGTGTGTTGGGTGGAAATTTTATGTTGGATAAATTGCAGGAATTTGCACAAGGGAACGGCTCTTGCCATAAAGATATGAAAATCGTACGCATCATAGTAAAAAATTTTATGGATGCCGATACTTTTGATTGGCAACGCGCTCAAAAATGTTGTACGGGTGTAAGTGTCGGGAACGGTAAAGTTATTCCGTTCTGCATACACAACACATTAAAAGGAAAAATAAAATGGTAGAAAAAAATAATCAATCTGAAGAACAAGATTATCAGGAATTACAGCGAATATTATCGCAAAAACCTAAAGATAATCGGATAAATACTCCGACGGAAAAAACTTCAACAGGCAAAAAGATAGGGATAGTTGTTTTAATTATACTTGGTGTAGTAATTGCAATACCTTTCTTATTGTTTATTGCTTGTTTGGGCATGATTGTAGTTTCTAATTAATTATGTTAGCATATGCAATTTGTTCTTCTATCGGTTTAGCGGTAGGCGGATTGGCTGCTTGGAAATTGCCCATGCAACGCCCTCCGCAAGAGGTACGTTTGCCTTATTATACTTGTGCTTTTATAGGGGCCATTTTAGGGGCAAAAATACCTATTTGGCTGTCTTACGGCTTTGCAGATTATATAATCCAAGGCAAAAGTGTGATGGGCGGTATTTTGGGGGCCTTTTTGGCAATAAATTTATATAAAGCATGTTCACGTCATAAAGGTGGTTTTGGGGGGCGTTTTGTGATTCCTTTAGCAATTGCTATCGGTTTCGGTAAAATAGGTTGTTATTTAAACGGATGTTGCGGTGGCACTTTAACTTTCCCGGTACAACTTATAGAGAGTATGTTTCAGTTTATATCGGCAATTTGTTTATATAAATTTTATCAGCATACAAAAAGGCCTGATTTATTATTCCCCGTTTATTTGCTTGCTTATTTAAGTATGCGTTTTGTAATTGAATTTTGGCGTATAGAACCGCGTGTTTTGTTTGGGTTTACCGTATATCAATATTTAGCATTAATTTTCATCCCCGTATGTATTTTAATTATTTGGAGGCGTTCCCATGTTAACATGGTTGTTGCAGGCAAGTAAAAATGCCCAGAACCCAATACTTTTTTTAATAGGTATTGCTTTGGTATATATAACCGGTGTTGTTCTTTTAGCTGCTGTTATATGGAAATTTTATCAATATGAAGAAGGCCAAACTCCGAGAGTTGAAAAGAAAAATAAACATTTCTTTTCAACACGGGAAATGTTGCTTTTGGTATTAATACTTTTTCCCTTTTGGATAGGTTCTTGGGGGCAAGTGTATTTACCGAAAATTGCTAATTATTTCTTCTTTGCCATAGGTTCATTTTGTGTAATATTTGCTACCGCTTGGCATATTAGGGCTAAATTCAATATAGGTCTTTTATGGTCAGATGATATAGAAATTAAAGAAAAACACCCCTTGCAAACTACCGGTGCTTATGCTTTGGCAAGGCACCCTATGTATGCTTCTTTACTGTTGTGGTGTTGGGGTTGCAGTTTTGTTATGGCAAATGCCGTTACTATGATTCTTGTAAGTGCTTTGTTTTTGCCTTTAATGTATAGACGTGCTAAAGCGGAAGAAAAATTGCTTTTAGAGAAGAACCGTGATTATTTGTTATATCAAAAAAATGTGCGCATGTTAAGCATTACTTTAGGTGGTTTTAATAGCATAATAGTTCGCCTTATAATTGCTTTGATTTTGCTTTATTGCACGGCACTTAATTTGATAAATTTACCGGTTCTGTTCGGGTTTGTTTTTATCCATCTTTATTTGGGATATAGTTTAATACCGGAGAAAACGGCCTTTTCTTATCGTTCTAAATCGGGGATGATGCTGATATTTGGGTTGCTCGGTTTATATTTTCATCACGCTTTCTTTTGCTTTTTTTACGTAATAATTGCCATGTGCCTTTATGGTCTTAAGTGGAATTGCCCTTGTATGTTGGTATATGAAAAATACCATGGTTGCCCTTGTTTCGCTTTGCTGAAAAAATGCAGTTTGCGTAAAAAAGCGGACAGATAAACACGAAGCAGGCCTTAATTTGCTAGAATAGTAGTATATGGAACTTAAGAATATAGCCCTATTTTTCAATTCAAAACGCGAAAGTTGTTCTAAAGCAGCAAAAGAGTTAAAAGCAAGTTTTGAAAAAGAGCAGATAAAAACCAAAATACTATCTTACGATAACCCAAAGATTGATAAAAATATTGATTTAATATTTTCACTCGGTGGGGATGGTTCTTTGCTTAAAATAGTACGTAAATCCGCACACCATAAAATAAAAATACTTGGGCTTAACTTCGGGCATCTTGGGTTTTTAACTTACGATAAACAAGCAAATATAAAAGAACTTTTAAAGGCTTTAAAAGCAGATAAATTTTGCCTTCAGGAAAGGGCTTTATTAGACGTGCAAGTTATAAGAAATAAAAAAATTGCTTTTAAAGGCATAGCACTAAATGAGTGTACAATAAAATCAAACAAAGCACGTGCCATACACTTAAATACCTTTTATGAGAAGAGTGAACTTAAAGAATATTTTGCCGACGGCTTAATGCTTTGCACCCCAACAGGTTCCACCGCTTATAATTTGGCGGCCGGCGGGCCGATACTTGAACCTTCTTTAGAAGCCTTTACCTTAACACCTATTTGCCCGCATACTTTGGCACAAAGGCCTTTGGTTTTGAAATTGAATTCCCCTTTATTTGTAAACGGGCAGGAAGAATCACATCTTTGTTTGGATGGGCAAGTGTTTTTTAAATTATCCAAAAAAGACAGGGTGCAAATAAAAAGAAGCCCATTAAATGCTAAAATAATTTTTGCTAAAGATTATGATTTTTTTAAACTCTTAACCCAAAAATTAACTTGGGGCGGTAACTGTAAAAATGCTTAAAAATATTGCTATAAAAAATTTTGCTTTAATTGATAATTTAACTTTGGAACTTTCCAAAGGGTTGAACATTTTTACAGGTGAAACAGGTGCCGGTAAATCAATAGTAATTGAAGCTTTAAGTTTTGTTTTGGGTGCGCGCGGCGATAGTGGCCTTATCAAGCAAGGTGCAAATAAAATGGAAGTTTCCGCCGCTTTCGAAGGGGTTGTTTGGCCGCAAAATATTAAACAAAAATATAATTTGGGAAGTATTTTAAATTTATACCGTTCTTTAGATTTACACGGTAAAAATACTGTTAAAGTTAACGGGAAAAATTACAGTGTGCAGGCATTAAACGAAATCGGTAATTCTTTAATTGATTTCCACGGCCAGCACGAACACCAAAAACTTTTTAACTCGGCAGAACATTTAACTTTGCTTGATAATTATGCTAAAAACGAAAAACTTTTAAAAGAAACCGAAGAAGTCTATAAAGAATATCAAATCTTAAAAGCCAAGGCCGATGCCGCTAAAATGAGTGAGGAAGAAAAAGCACGCCTTTTAGATCTTTATTCTTATCAGTTAAAAGAAATTAAAGATGCCAATTTAAAACAGGGAGAGGAAGAAGAAATAAATGAAAAACTTCCCTCTTTAAAATATGCCGGGCATTTAAAAGAAAGTGCAAAAGATTTATGTGACTTGCTTGATAGTGAAGGTGCCGCTTGCGAGCGTTTAAATAAAGCCGCGCAAATTTTGGAAGATATGGCCCAAACAGATAAAAGCCTTGAAGATCTTGCGAAAGAACTTGCACAAACCGCAAACAGTGCACAGGAAATTACTTCCGCTTTGGTTGATTATGCGGAAACATTAGATATTGACCCTCAAGTTTTGGATAATCTTTTAAGCCGTCAGGAAGAAATTAAAAAAATAAAACAAAAATATGGTCCGACTTTAGAAGACGTTTTTAATAAACAAACTGAGTTGGAAAACAAATTAAATGCTTTACAAAATGCCGAGGAAAATATTCAAACATTGAACAAAGCACTTGAAAAGCAGGCCCAAAAACTTATATCTTGTAGTGAGGGCTTAAGGAGTCAACGCAGGAAAGCCGCTAAGCTTTTAAGCGAACAAGTGGTTAAAGAAATTAAACCGCTCGGTTTCAGTGAAGTTCGCTTTGAAGCGGCGTTAGAACCTTTAGATTTCCCGGGCCCGAAAGGTTTTGATAAAGCGGAATTTTTATTTTCCGCAAATGCCGGGCAAAGTTTACGCCCTTTAAGGAATATTGCAAGCGGTGGGGAAATTTCCCGTTTAATGCTTGGTTTAAAGGTGCTTTTGGCCGGGGATGTTCAAACCATGATCTTTGATGAAGTGGATACAGGTATCAGCGGAAATACAGCAAAACTTGTTGGTAAAAGTTTAGCCAAATTAGCTAAAAACCGCCAAGTACTTTGTGTTACACATTTAGCACAAGTGGCTGCCTTTGCAAATAAACATCTTAGGGTGGAAAAGTTTGCAAAACAGGGTAAAACCGCTATCAGCGTTTTGGCTTTAGAGGACAAAGATAAAGCCCTTGAAATTGCCCGTATGATAGGTAGCACAGATGCAAACAGTGCAGGTTTTAAGCATGCCTGCGAATTACTAAAAGAAGCAAATAATGCTTAAATAAGGAGAAATTATGAAAGAAGAAAATCAAATAAACGAATCTAATAAATGCAATAAAAAACCTTGCCTTTGCCACAAAATTTTGGGGTTGAAAGGTTTATCAATGATATACAAAGTGTTAAGCATAATTGTAATCTTGGTAATGTTTTATATTTTAGGTACAGGCTGGTATGAAATAATCAAGGAAAAATTACCTATGGGGCAAGCATTCTTATGGACATTCCAGGTTATTATTACTTATTTATTTTATGCACTCATATTATTTACTATCTCAAAAGTATTAAAAGTTCTTAAAAAAATTAAATACGCAGTAAGTAATAAATAGTTGTTTACCGCGCCTTGTTTATCAGGGCGCGGATTATTATGAAAAAGATTTTTATTTTTTTATTCGCTTTAAGTTTTGCGGCACCTGTTTTTTGTGAAGCTATCAAATTAAAAAACGGGTTGGTGGTTAACGGTTCAATTATTGACCGTAGTGAATATATTTTAAAAGTGCAGACTTCTTACGGCGTAATTTCTTTAAATCAAAGGGAAATTGAAAAAATTATGCCGGATCTCCACCGCGTATTTCTAAAAGGAGGGGGGGAATATGTCGGCACAGTAGTAGACTTAGACGATTTTAATTTGACTTTAAATACCGATAACGGCCTTGTGAATATTGATGTCGCACAAATAACGTCAATGGAAATTTATGATTATGAAGAAGCTGCAAAACAAAAAAAATATGTTGAAACAAAAATAGAACAAGAAACCCAGAATAAAGCACAAGAGGAAGATAAAAAACAAAAAGCAGCAACCGAAACGACTTTAGGAACTTCCGGGTTAAGTTTCGATGAAGATTTAGAAAAAGTTTTCCCTTCAAAGCCTGAGGAACAGGAAGAAATAAAGTATATTTATAAAACACATCAGGAAACCCCTGAGGAAATAAAAGCCGCCGAAGAAGAACAGGCAGCCGCGGAAGCCCTAACACCTACTGAACAAGAACAAAAAGCAAAAGAAGAAGCAATATTTTTTGACCAAAATAAAAAGAGAAAAAACGGTAAAAATTATTTTGCTACTCAGATAGGTATGCTTAACACAAAATTAAATGTAGATATCTCTGATTTAGGTGGATCTACAGATTTTGAGGTATCCGGCTCCGGTGTTTATTTTGGGGTTGCTTATATGCGTAAACTTACAAATCGTTTTTGGTGGGGCGGCGGAGTTGGCTTCGGGATGCTACCTAAAAAAAGTACGCGTTACAGTTATATGACCACTCCTTACGCTGGGGAAGAGCGTGATGTTCAAATAAGCGGTCAAATTTATGACTTAAATGCTTTATTTAATTTTTATCTCAATCCACAACATCCTGTGAGAGTTTATCTGACGGGAGGTGCGAGTGTAACTTCCTTAGGTATTGATAAAAGTATTGCGGACCTAGTTTATAATACCGCCAGTAGCAGTTTAGAATGGAATTCCCCGCAAACGCAAGATACAACCCAAACAGTTTTCGGCGGCAATGTCGGGCTTGGGCTTGAGTGGACAGTGCAAGATATAAATATCGGCCTTGAGACACGCCTAAAATATACGACCCTGAAAAAAGAACTTTCAAATTCCCCAAAGAACAGTGTACTTGTAACTTTAAAAGCAAGTTGGTTTTTTTAATGAAAACAATATTTTTTGTTAATGCTTTAAAAGGCTCTTTAAGCACGAGAGAAGTTTGTAAATTAAAAAGTAAATTTCCTTTAACTTTTGTGCCTTTAAGTGACGGTGGTGACGGTTTTTTAGAAACTGTTGTTTACGCTCTACCTGCTGCGAAAAAACATTTTATTCTTGCTAAAAATGCTTTAGGCAAAATTAAGAAAACACCTTATTTAATTTATAAAGATTCTGCTTTTATTGAGTGCGCAAAAATTGCCGGCCTTGCCGAAATTAAACCGGAGCAAAGAAAAGTTTTAAAAGCATCTTCCTTTGGTATAGGGACAGTTTTAAAAACCTTAAGTACAAAAGTTAAAACGATTTATATAGGGCTTGGCGGTGTTGCTTTTAATGACGGCGGAGCAGGTTGTTTGCAAGCATTAGGATATGAATTACTTGATAATAAAAATAAACAAATTTCTTTGGGTATTTTAGGTTTATTAAAACTCAAAACAATTATTCCACCTAAAAATTTAAAAATGCCGAAAATAATTTGTTTTAGTGATGTGGAAAATAAATTATTCGGTCGTTTGGGGTCCGCACAAGTATATGGTCCGCAAAAGGGTGCAAACAAAAAAGAAGTTGTTTTGATTGATAGCGCCCTAAAAAATTTCCAAAAAGTAATAGGTAAAAATTTAGATAAAAAATTTTACGGTGCAAGCGGTGCTTTACCTGCTGCATTATGCGGTGTTTTAAAAGCAAAAATAACAAAGGGAACACAAGAAATTTTTAAATTGATTAAAGCGGAAAATTTAATTAAAAAAGCAAATTTAGTTGTGACCTCAGAAGGTTGTTTAGACGAACAAAGTCTGTTTGGTAAAGCTCCTTTTGAAATTTTAAAACTTGCAAAAAAACATAAAAAACAAGTGCTTTTTATTTGCGGTAAGAATAAATTAAACAGTAGTGTGCTTAAAAAATATACAAATCTTACAGTGGCAGAACTTTGTGCTTTGGCAAAAAACAATAAAGACAGTTTTGTAAATGCAAAAGTTTATTTGAAAAAAGTTCTGGGGGATTTGTATGAATATAAGCATTAAAAAATATCTGATTTTCTGCACTGTCATAGTGCTTTCTCTTTCTGCTGCCTTGGCACAAAATACGCAAGATTTAGGTAAATATAACGGTAAGACTATCCAAAAAATTGAAATCAAAACAAAACGTGTAGATCCTGGAGTAGTGCGGCACAATTTTCTTCTCCAGGAAGGTGCTTTATTTGAAGAGGGCCGTTATAGGAGAGCAATAGAAAACTTGCATAATATGCGCATCTTCAAAAAACTTGATTTCAAAATTGATAGAACCCCACAAGATAATTTAATTATAAGGATTGAGGGTGATGACGGTGCCTATCTTTTCCCGCTTGCGTTTATTTCAGGCGGCGGACAAAAAGGCGTAGGTGTAACGTTGGTTGAAGGTAATTATCTTAAAAAAGGCGAAATGATTTATACATTTATGGGTTTTGGGGACGACGGTATAATGGCAATTTTAGGCGGGGCGTATAAAGATTATTTCGCCAGTATTAAATTCGAAAACCTTAATTTTTACCGCCGTTTTTATGAACACAATTGGGTTAGTATGAAAGGTATTTTCGGTTCTGACAAAGATAAAAAACATTTTCATAACCCTTTATCTGAAGTTTACCAAAAGCAAGACAAACTCTCCTTAACTCTTGCCAGGACTAAAAACGATTTTACAATCTTTTTAACACCGGAATATTTTTATTTAAATTCCGCAGATAATTTTAATGATGGTATACATTCCACGGTAACGGTTGGTGTAAATTATCAAAAAGATATGCGACGTGGAACTAATTTCGGCGCTTTATTTGGATATGGGCTTTCCGATAAAAAAGAGGCTTTAACAGATTTAACAAAGCGTAAATTCGGATACAGGTTGGGGAGTTCCTTCCAACAAGGATATAAATGGGCAGGTAACAGTTATAAAATTTTAAAACTTTATACTGAAATGCAAACCAATATTGAATTTAAAAACCGTAATATGCTTTTATTTTATTTGAAATGGCAAAACAGTTTTGGGTCACCTTTTGAAGATAAAGTTCAAACCCATGATTTGTTAGATTACGGTAAACACTTGCGTCAACGTTACGGCAGGCAAGGGCTGGGAACAGGGTTATCTTACGTTTGGTATCTTATTAGAGATAATGTCGGTCTTTTGAGTTTAAGCCCTTTTTATGAATTTGCTACTGTTTACGAGGGTAAACATTATTATAGTCAAAGCGGAGTTGGGGCGAATTTGGCTTATCAGTTTTGGCGTTTTCCTTTTCCTGTTGGGTTGAATTATACTTATGGGATAAAAGACCATTGCCATCAGGTTTCCTTTACGATAGGGGCAAAATTTGGGCAATAGGAATTATTAATAATATTATCTATTTTTCGATAGATGTTTTCATACAAGACACATCGCCTTCTTTGTCTATAAAATAGGTGTATCCTGGTTGTTTTTTTATACCGACTTTTACGACTTTTTCTTGAGCTAAATCTTTTATTCTTGAAACATCGCCCTCTTCATCTACGAAATAAAGATATTCTTTTTCAACATGTATGCCGAGTTTGTATATTTTTTCTATCATAATACTTCTCCTAAAATTTAAAGTAGATTTATTATTTTAATTATATAAAATGTATTCTTATTTTACAATTTGGGCAATAAAAAACCCCGCCTTGCGACGGGGTTTAAATTTTAATGCTTAATTAAGCATTTTTCATTTTTGCGCGGGAAACATCACCTTTCTTATCTAAGAAATAGAGATATCCTTTTGCTTTTTTGATGCCGGCTTTTGCGACTTTTTTGGCTTTACCGCCTTTTTTGCCGCCGCGAGCCATTGCTACTTTTGCGACATCGCCGTCTTTATCAATAAAATAAAGAAAGCCTTCTTCACGATCTACACCGAGTTTAAGTACTTTTTCTGCCATGGTTTTTCTCCTAGGGTTTAAATAGGGGGTTTAACCCCGTTACCAAAAGTGTATTAAATATTTGCGTATTTTGCAAGTATTTCTTTTGACGGGACACCCTCTAAGATTATTTTAGCACATTTTTAGCATATTTTTACAAGTATTTTTTAGACCTATTTTTTGAGGTTTTACACTTTAAATAATTTTTGATAAAATTATTTATGGCTTTCGGCTGTGCCGATAGTCAAATTTGTGTTGCCCCGTTAGCTCAATGGATAGAGTACCGGTCTTCGGAACCGAGGATGTGGGTTCAAGTCCCTCACGGGGTAATTACTATGAGTATAAAATTATTAAAAGAACTTGGGCAGGTAGCAGATAAACATAGCCTCAAAATTTGGGCTGTGGGTGGTTTTGCACGTGATTTTGTCTTGCATAAAAAAACAAAAGATATTGATATTTGTGTAGAGGATGATACTGCCCCCCTTATAAATTATTGCCAAAAAACAAAAGGGGCAAGTGTACAAAAGTTTAATAATTTCGGTACTGCACGTGTAATCTTTAAAGATGGTTTTAAACTTGATTTTGTTTGTTGCCGAAAAGAAATTTACCCAAAACCGGCCGCTTTGCCTGTTGTCAGTAAAGCGACAATAAAAGAAGATTTATTCAGGCGCGATTTTACTTGTAATGCCTTGGCTTTAAGTTTATTGCCCGACGAATTCTTTAAAGTTTACGATTTATATAATTCTTTAAAAGATATAAAAAATAAAAAAGTTTCTGTTTTGCATGCAAAAAGTTTTGAAGATGACCCAACCCGCCTTTACCGCGCTTTGCGTTTTGCCGCACGCCTTAATTTTAAACTTTCTAAAGACACGGAAAAATTATTTAAAACCGCTTTGCAAAAAAAGTATGCTTCACTTTTAAGCCCTGTTCGCAAAACAAATGAAATAATAAAGTTTTTGGAGGAAAACAAACCCTCGAAAGTATTTAATTTAATTAAAAAATACAAAGCACAAAATTTAATTTACCCTAATTTTAAAGCACCGAAAAATATAGATAAATTTAAAACTTTAGAGGAAAGATTTGCACTTTTAATTTTAACTCAAAAAGCACCGGAATTATTTTTAAAGACTTTACAAATGCCTAAAAATAATTTGGCTTTAACACATAATTTACTTAAATTTTATAACGAGAAACACTCCCCTTATAAAGCATTAACAAAACAGGAAATAAACCTTATAAAAACCTTAATGCCAAAAATCAACAAATTTGCTTACTTGCCTTGTTTCATCGATGGTAAAACTTTGCAAAAAATGGGTGCAAAGGGTGCAAAGATAAGTGAAGTCTTAAATAAAATTGCCGTGGCGCAATTTGCCGGGAAGATAAAAACAAAAAGGGCCGCAGAAACTTTGGCCCTTAAAATGATTAAAGAAAATTAAAAATCGTAAACTTCTTCTTCCTCTTGTTCTTGGTAATATTCGGGTTCTTGTTGAAGTTGTTCTTGTACACTTTGTGTGGCGTTTTGTTTTTTAGTGTTCTTTAATAATTTTGTACATTTTTCTTTCAAACCGTCGTTTGCTTGGTTATAACGTTTATCCGCATAGGTTTGGCGTTTTTCTGCGGGCATTTGTTCGATTTCATACATAAAATCATACCACTTTTCTTTAAGGCCCGGGAAAAATTGCCTGATGCATTCGCCGTTTGTTTGGGTTAAACTTTCATATTTTTTAAGGAAAACAAATAAAATTTTCTCATCTTCCTGGGCTTTATTTAAAACTTGATTTATTTTGTTTTCATCGATATTTTTGCCTTGTAAAAAAGGTGTTATCGTTTTTCTTAAATTTTTGAAATTATTTTGTTCCAAGATATAAGTACCATACCCCGCCTTTTCAAGCGGATAGAAAATCTGACGTAATTTTTTATAAGGGATTAACGCTTTATTAAATATATTCGTGTAGTAATCATTGCTTGCCAAGATATTTTTTGCATAATTTTCCACTACGGGTTTTGCATTTTCCATAAAACTGTCTTTAGTCTCAGAGGAATTTAAAATATATTGTAAATCTGCCAAAAAACTAGCACGTAAGGTAAAGACATTCGCACATTGTTCTTTAGCCAGGCTAAGGGCAAGCTTTTCTACTTCTGTACGTTGCCAAGATTCTGAAACAAAATCTGAACTGTAATCTGTTTGCAAAAGGGTTAAGAGACTTTTTTTAAATTCATCGCAGGAAAAGAAAATATCTTTTTGTGTGGAATTATCTAATGCCGTAACCAGATATTGTTTTTCCCCGTAGAAACGGGAATCATCTTTTAAAGCTCTTAAAGGTTCAAGCAAAACGGTGTTTGTAACTTTGTCTATTTGTATTTCAAGCGGAGTTTTTGTTTTTTGTTCAAAAGGTGATGCGGCGACAGGTTTTTTGCCTGAAGGTTCTTGATTGCAGGCAACCATAAAAAATGCTACAAATAATAAAACAAAACTCTTTAAATATCTCATACGAAAATTATAACATAAATTAGAATTTCTTTAAAGTTAAAGTCTTTTTATCAAGCATAATAAAGTTTGCCGGCCGGCCCGGTTTAATACTTAAATCAAGCCCAAAACGTTTCGCCGGGTTTGTGCTTGCTGCTTGCAAAGCATATTCCAAAGGATAGCCCCATTTAACTAAATTTTGTACCGCTTTAAGCATGGTTAAGGCAGAACCTGCGATAACGCCATCATTAGTGCGGACAAATACACCGTTTTGTATTTTAACCTTTTGACCGTTTGAAAGCCCTTCTTTTTTACCGGTTGGTGTTAGAGCATCGGTGATAATAAAAACTCTTTCAGGTGCTTTTTGTTTTAGAAATAAATTTACGGCTTGTGGGCAGACATGAACGCCGTCTGCAATAATTTCAGCCGAAAAATCTTTTAAATAAAATATTGTGCCGACAGCGCCCAAATCGCGGTGATGAAGGGCAGACATTGCGTTATATAAATGTGTTGCGTGATTTATGCCTAGTTTAAAACCTTTAAGCATTTCCCCGTAAGTTGCGGAAGTATGGCCCGCTTGAAGCAAAATATTATGTTTTTTAGCGAATTTAACAAGTGTATTTAAATTTTTAACTTCGGGTGCAACAGTCATGGAAACAATTTTCCCTTTTGCTGCCGTCCAAAGTGTTTGCAAAGTTTTTAAAGAAATTTGTTGCACATCTTCTTTACGCATAAAGCCAAGTTTGTTTGGAGAAATAAAAGGCCCTTCTAAGTGAAACCCGATAATTTTTGCCCCCTTTTCTTTACCGATTGATGGAGCAAATTTTTTAAGTATCGCAACGGTTTGTTTTATAGGCGTTGTGAAAACCGTCGGGCAAAAAGCATAAACACCTTGTTTCTTAAGTTCTAAAGAAAGTTTAAGCAAAGCATTTTTATCATCACTATCCACACCATAACCATAAGAACCGTGAATATGTGTATCGACGAAAGGAGTGGTTAAAATATTATTTTTAAGATCAACAACTTTTTGCGCTTTAGGCAAAGTACCTGCGGTAATTATTTTTTTAATTTTACCGTCCGCGACTAAAATACTTGCTTTAAATTTTTTACCACCGTCAATAATTACGGCATTTTTATATAATATTTCCATATCAATTTATAAATGAGCAAAGCCCGCAATTTTGCTTTGTTGTTTTTGAAATTTCCGAGGTTGCTGCTTTATCTGCGATAATAAAAGTACGTGGATGTTTTTGCAAAACCGTTATAGGCCAGTCAGTATTTTGTTTATCTTCAAAAGCGTGATACAAAGCCTGCGATTTTTTATTGCCGGTCGCCATAATTATAACTTCTTTTGCGTCCATGATTGTATAAAGCCCCATAGTCAGTGCACGTGTAGGAACCTGTGAAATATCACCGTTAAAAAAACGTGCGTTTGCGGCAATTGTGTTTGATGTTAAATCTACCACGCGTGTTTTTGAATCAAACGCACTGCCGGGTTCATTGAAAGCAATATGCCCATTTTGCCCTACACCGCCGATGAACAAATCAATGCCGCCGTAGTTTTTTATTTTTTCTTCGTAGTTTGCACATTCTTGCTCTAAATTTTTGGCGTTTCCGTTTAAAATATTTATTTGCTCTTTTGAAATTTTTATATGGTTAAATAAATTTTTTGCCATAAAAGAATGGTAACTTTCAGGATGATTTTCCGGCAAACCGGCATATTCATCCAAATTAAAAGTTACCACTTTATCAAAATTTAATCCGTCTTGGTAAAACTTAACTAAATTCTTATACAAATCAACTGCCGTTCCACCTGTTGGGAATGCAAGCACTAAGTAAGGCTTGCTTTTTGTCGGAACAAAAGATTTGATTCTATTTTTTACATAGGATGCTGTTAAAAAACCGATATTATCTTCTGTTTCAATTAAGTACATTTAAAAAACGTATCTCCATTTAATACCCCAATGGTTGTAGGTTTCAATATGCTTATTATGTCTTTCTGCACCGTAATAAATAACGAAAGCAGTTTTGTCTGGGTGAATTTCGTGGGTATAATTTATATCAAACCCGGCACCGATGTGATCGCGTATAAACCCAAAATAGTTTGAGGCATTGAAAGAAAGTTCAAAAGAATTTTTTTCATCGGCATAATATTTTGCACCGGCAAACGCTGTTACACCTGTTCCGGCAGAAATCAGTTTTGAATGCCCATAGTGTTTTACGGAAGCACCCCCATACAAAGTGAAGTTATTTGCTATTTCGGTGGAACCGATTTTAAATGTTACACCTAAATCTGTAGCCCCCTTTGCGCCACCTTCGTCACTTTGCCATGAATCAAAAGACTGAGGGCTAAAAAAACTTTCTATATCCATATAATATCCATCGATAAGAGCATCATGAATACGGTATCTTAAACCTATAGTCGGATCTGTCATGCCTCTGGAATGATGGCGAATATTTGCCCAACCGATTCCTAAATCTAATACTAACCTGTCACTCATACCTAATTCAAAATTTCCCATAATGGCAAAAGATTCTTGGAAACGTGCATCTTCATTGGTAAGAGCAATGGCTAAATCGCCGATAACTTGGCCCTTTTCAGGCATATAAAAAGGGTCAGTCAAAGAAAAGGCCGAAGCGTTTACCGCCAGTAACCCTAAAGTGAATATAAGTACTGCTAACTTTTTCATTTTAATACTCCTTTATCTCAAAATTATGTATACTTTAAATATATGATAGCAAATTTAGGAGGCTATTGTGAATATTTTGAATTATTGGAACATGTTATCTGACAACACTAAATTCTTTGTTGGTTTTTTAAGTTTATTACTTTTGATCCTTATTTTTAGGTACTCATCAAATTTAATAGAATTTGGTCTTTCTAAAGTTTTAAAAGCAAAAAAAGTTTCAAATAAAGCATGGATTTACTTGGGAGTAAAAAATAAATTCTTTTCTTCAGCGTTATTTGCGGCATTGATTTGTTTCTTACCTGGTTTGACACCGATAGTTTTGGGTGAGAATTTTCCAAGGTTAACTTTTGTTTGCGTAAGGATTTTTGCGGCCTTAAGCATAATTGTCGTAATGGTTGCCATTGGCAGTTTCTTGGATGTTTTAGCAGACAAATTTCAGCGCTCAATTAAATTACCTGTTAAAGGCATAGTCCAAGCCTTAAAAATTGTTGCTTGGATAATAACTATAATTTTGGTGCTTTCCGCTTTACTTAACAAAGAACCGCTTTACTTTTTGGGTGGTTTGACCGCGTTATCTGCCATCTTACTCTTAATTTTCAAAGATGCGATTTTGGGTCTTGTTTCCGGCGTACAACTTTCGATTAACGACTTAGTGCGTGTTGGTGATTGGATTACAATTTCCGGGCAAGATGTAGACGGTACTGTTATTGATATTTTGCTTACAACCATCAGGGTACAAAATTGGGATAATACAATTGTAAATATTCCCGCTTATAATTTGGTTGCAAATTCATTTACAAACTGGCGCGGTATGCAAGAAGCCGGCGCACGCCGTATAAAAAGGGCTATAAATATTGACCTTAAAACAGTACGTTTTTTAACTGACGAAGATATTGAAAGACTGAGCCGTTTAAATTTGCTTAAAGATTATTTGGCAAAGAAAAAAGAGCAAATAGGTAAATTAAACAAAACGGCAGATGAATATAACCGCCATAAACTTAGCAATATCGGAACTTTTAGGGCTTATTGTTATGAATATTTAAAAAATAACCCATATATTTCAAAAGATTTTACTTGTATGGTACGCCAACTTGCACCGACTTCGGAAGGTGTTCCTTTGGAAATTTATGCCTTTTCCAATGATACAAATTGGGAACATTATGAAGGTATACAGTCAGATATTTTTGACCATTTCCTTTCCATTATCGGTTTATTTGATCTTAAAGTTTATCAAAGAATCAGCACAATGGAGTAAATTGGCCGCATATCGTTTACAAACCATAAATAATATGCTATAATAAATTAAGCCCTTGGAAACAGGGGCTTTATAATCGGTAAAATCGGCAGGCAAGTGTTTTATAGCATTTCCCGCCTAAAAGGATACAAAAATGGCTAATGAGAGATTAACTTTTGTGCTTACTTGCACAGAATGCAAAAGTAAAAATTATTACTACGCAAAAGGTAAAAAGAAAGAATATAAAGTAGAAGCTAACAAGTTCTGCAAAGCTTGTGGCAAAAAAACTTTACATAAAGAAGCAAAAGCTTCAAAATAAATTTGGTGGGGGAGCGTCGGTTAACTGGCAAACCACCGGTCTCCAAAACCGGGACTGAAGGTTCGAGTCCTTCCGCTCCCGCCATAAATCAAGGAAAATAAATAATATGAACAAAGCTATAAACTTCTTCCGTGAAAGTTACATGGAACTCAAAAAAAGCATTTGGCTTTCACGTGCACAAATGGTGCAATCAACTATTTTTGTTTTCATAGTTGTTGGCCTTGTTGCCCTTTATATTGCGGTTATAGACTTGCTTTTAGGCAAAGGTCTTGGCCTTATCATAGGCGGTTAATATGAGCGAAGAAAATAAAATACAGAATTCAGAAGTTCAAAATACTGCCGAACAAACAAATGCGGCACCTACCGAAAAAAAAGAAAATTTACCTGAAAAGGCTTGGTATGTTATTCATACACAAACCGGCCATGAAGACAAAATCAGGGAAAAGATTTTTATTCAAATTAAAATGCGCAACTTTGGCGACAGAGTTTTTGACGTTTTAGTTCCTACGGAAGATGTCGTCGAAGTAAAACATAATAAACAAAATTTAAGAAAACGCAAATTCTTCCCAAGCTATTTACTTGTTCAAATGATTATGACAAGCGAAAGTTATTGGTTCATACGCAATATTCCGGGTATTTCCGGTTTCTTGGGTGATCCTCGCCCGACGCCGCTTCCGGAAGAAGAAATTGCAAACATCATCACTTTAAGCAAAGAAACCGACGGTAAACCACGCCACGCCGTTCAATTTGAACGTGGTGAACAAGTACGTGTTATCGAAGGGCCTTTCAAACACTTTATCGGCACTATCGAAGAAGTTAACGAAGATAAAAATAAACTTAAAGTTATGGTTACTGTCTTTGACAGGGCAACCCCTGTTGAAGTGGACTACTTACAAGTAGAAAAAGTAAACTAATTTTGCAGTACCCCGCAATTTATTGCGGGCATATTAAGGAGTAATTAA
>JAEEIL010000014.1 GCA_016281355.1 Elusimicrobiaceae bacterium
TGAAACAGAAGACAAAAGCAATATGCCCCGTCTGCTTGGAAACGGCGGAAGCCATAAAAGAGCAAAAAGGCAGTGATGTTTGGTTACATAAAACTTGCATTAAACACGGTTCCTTTTCAGTAAAAATAGCAAAAGATGCCGCGCGGTTTTTTGATAAAACTTATGACGTAAAGGGTCAACCGTTTAAGGCTGTTACCAAGTTTAAGGAAAAATGCGGGGAAGATTGCGGCTGGTGTGAAAAACATAAACAACATATTTGCACCGGTCTTATTGAAGTTACGGAAGCGTGTAACATGTCTTGCCCGATTTGTTATTTCGGTAAAAAAGCACCTAAACATATTTCGGTAGATGAATTTAAAGCACGACTAAAAACTTTATTAACAGTGGAAAAAGGGCATTTAGATGTTCTTCAAATCAGCGGTGGGGAATGTTTGTTACACCCTAAGTTTAAAGAAATTTTGCAGACGGCTTTAAAAGAAGATATCGGCCGCATTTTAATAAACACAAATGGCCTTAAATTGATTGAAGATAATGATATTTTTGAACTTATTAAAAAGCATAAAGACCGTGTGGAAATTTATTTACAGTTTGACGGTTTTGATGATGAAGTTTATAAAACTTTACGCGGTAAAACTTTGTTAAAACAAAAGCAAGAAATTTTAAGCCGTTTGAACAAAGCCGAAATTAAAATTTGTTTGGCTGTTACCGTATATCAAGGTAACTTAAAAGAAATACCTGCTATTTTAAAATTATCTACGGAACTAAAACATGTTTCCGGTATTACCTTTCAACGTCTAACTAAAGTAGGAAGTGCAACGGGAACTACAATACCATCCGTATTACAGGAAGATATTTTACTTGCTATTGCTAACAGCAAATACATGAAATATAAAGATTTGATACCTTTGCCGTGTTCTCATGAAAACTGTACCAGTTTAGGCTTTTTATTTTGCCAAGGCAAAAAGGTTTATTCTTTAGGTGATTATGTAGATTATTCCAAATGCAAAGCGCAAATATCTAACCGTATCGCTTTTGATAAAACTATCTTAGATTATATGCAAAAAAATGTTTGCAAATGTTTTGTGGGCCGTGTGTTAGGAAGTAATTTTATGTTAGACAAACTACAAGAATTTGCCCAAGGTAAAGGCTCTTGCCACAAAGACATGAAAATTGTGCGTATTATTGTAAAAAATTTTATGGATGCCGATACTTTTGATTGGCAACGTGCGCAAAAATGCTGTACAGGTGTAAGTGTCGGAAACGGTAAAGTCATTCCGTTTTGTATACACAATACTTTAAAAGGAAAAATAAAATGGTAGAAAAAAATAATCAACCTTCACAACAAGAATATCAGGCATTGCAGAAAATGTTATCCGATAATTCTACGGGACAACAATCAAATCAACCCGAACAACAAAAATCAACAAGCAAAAAAGTAGTTAAGATTGTTTTGATTATATTGGCGGCGGTAATTGCAGTACCATTTCTATTGTTTATTGCCTGTTTAGGTGTAATAGCAATCGGCAATTAATTATGTTAGCATACGCGATTTGTTCCGCTGTCGGGTTAATGGCAGGTGCTTTGGTCGCTTGTAAGTTAAGCATGCCGCGCCCGCCGCAATCCATACAAATGCCTTATTATGTTTGTACTTTTATAGGTGCTATTTTAGGGGCTAAAATACCTATTTGGCTATCTTACGGATTTACAAATTATATAATTCAGGGCAAAAGTGTTATGGGGGGTATACTCGGTGCTTTTTTGGCGATAAATTTATATAAAATATGTTCAGGACATAAAGGCGGTTTCGGCGGACGTTTTGTTATTCCTTTGGCTGTTGCTATCGGTTTCGGCAAAATAGGGTGTTATTTAAACGGATGTTGCGGCGGTACTTTAACTTTCCCTGTACAACTTATAGAAAGTATTTTTCAATTTATAACAGCAATTTGTTTGTATCAATTTTATCAGTCAACTAAAAGAGCGGATTTACTTTTCCCGATATATCTTCTTGCTTATTTGTGTATGCGGTTAATAGTTGAATTTTGGCGTGTGGAACCGCGCGTTTTGTTTGATTTGACGGTATATCAATATTTGGCTTTGATATTTATTCCTGTCTGTATTTTAATTATTTGGAGGCGTGCCCATGTTAGCATGGCTTTTGCAAGTAAGTAGGAATTCTCAAAACCCTATGCTTTTTTTAATAGGTATCGGTTTATTATATATAACGGGTGTGATTCTTTTGGCGGCTGTTGTGTGGAAATTTTATCAATACAAAGAAGTTAAACCCGCGCTTGAAAAACAACGCAAACATTTCTTTTCCACACGGGAAATGTTACTTTTAGTATTAATACTTTTCCCTTTTTGGATAGGTTCTTGGGGGCAAGTGTATTTGCCGAAAATTGCTTATTACTTTTTCTTTGCTATCGGTGTTATTTGTGTATTATTTGCAACCGTTTGGCATATTTGGGCAAAATTTAATATAGGGCGTTTATGGTCCGATGGTATAGAAATTAAGGAAAAGCACCCCTTGCAAACTACCGGCGCTTATGCTTTGGCACGGCATCCGATGTATGCTTCACTTTTGCTTTGGTGTTGGAGTGGCAGTTTGATTATGTCAAATACCATTACATTTTTGCTTATAACCTTTGTATTTTTACCGCTAATGGTTTACCGTGCAAAAGCGGAAGAAACCTGGTTGCTTCAAAAAAA
>JAEEIL010000015.1 GCA_016281355.1 Elusimicrobiaceae bacterium
AAGGGTATTGACGTTGAAGCTATCGTCAAAGGTATTCAACCTATTGCTTTTGAAAATGCCGTTTGGGCTTATACAGTCGGTGCTGCAATTGCAATTAAAAGCGGCGTAAAAACCGCGGCAGAAGCGGCGGAAAAAATCGGCGTCGGTTTACAAAGTTTTTGTATTCCCGGCTCTGTTGCCGATCAACGCGCCGTCGGTTTAGGCCACGGTAACTTGGCAGCAATGTTACTTAGGGAAGAAACAAAATGTTTCTGCTTTTTAGCAGGCCATGAAAGTTTTGCCGCAGCGGAAGGTGCAATCGGTATTGCAAAAACCGCAAATAAAGTGCGCAAAACACCGCTTCGCGTTATTTTAAACGGTCTTGGTAAAGATGCGGCTTATATTATTTCAAGAATCAACGGTTTTACTTCAGTAGAAACAAAATATGATTATTACACCGGCAAACTTGAAATTGTTTCAGAAAAAGCATTTTCCGACGGCGACCGCGCAAAAGTTAAATGCTACGGTGCCGATGATGTAAACGAAGGTGTTGCAATTATGCGTCATGAAGGTGTGGACGTTTCCATTACCGGTAACTCTACAAACCCTACACGCTTCCAACACCCTGTTGCCGGCACTTATAAAAAATGGGCTGTGGAAAACGGTAAAAAATATTTCTCAGTTGCATCAGGCGGCGGTACAGGCAGAACCTTACACCCGGACAACATGGCAGCAGGCCCGGCTTCTTACGGTATGACAGACACTATGGGCCGTATGCACAGTGATGCACAATTTGCCGGCTCATCTTCAGTTCCTGCACACGTGGAAATGATGGGGCTTATCGGTATGGGTAATAACCCGATGGTAGGCGCCTCAGTTGCGGTTGCAGTTGCTATTGCCGAAGCAAAATAAGTAAATTTTTACTTAAAAACTAATAACTCCCTTGCACAATTGCGGGGGAGTTTTTTGTTTTGCTATAAAGTTTGTTAAAAGATTAATTTTTATGTAAAATATATCTATACGTATACCAATATTCGGAATAATTATGCAAAAAAACAGAAATGGATTTACATTAATTGAAGTACTGATAGTAGTCTTGATTATAGGTATACTTGCAAGTATCGCTTTACCAAGATATCAAATGGCAGTTGATAAAACAAAATATACAAACCTAATGCCGTTGACAAAAAGCATACTGGAATCTCAATTACGCGCTTTATTGGAGACGGATAACCCTTCTTTTGAAGATTTAGATATTGCTATACCTGGAAGCTGTAGCTTGGTTGATGGACATCCATGGGCTATCACTTGTGATGACGGCAGGTGGGGTTGCTTAATGAGGAAAAGTAGCGGGACCCCTATTAGATATTGGACTCGTTGTACTGATGTGAGACTTAATGTTTCATATTTTTATACCGTAAACATGGATTCAGCGGAAATTTCTACACGATGTTATGCCCATACCACAGAAGAAAATGATAGGCCAAACCGTTTGTGTAAGGCACTTACGGGCAAAGCAAACTATGAAGCAAGAGAGGGTATTGCCATGTTCTGGCAGCCTAATGGACCTTGGGTGCAATCAAACGGCTATTCATTTTAAAAGATACAATATTTAAGTGTTATTCTGCTATTGAAGAGCACATCACAACATAAAAATATGATATAATATATCAGTCGGGCCATTAGCTCAGTTGGTAGAGCAGACGCCTCTTAAGCGTAAGGTCGAGAGTTCGAGTCTCTCATGGCCCATTTTTTTCTAATATCAAATACGAGGGACGGGTGGCGGAATCGGCAGACGCGTACGCCTTAGGAGCGTATGGAGCAATCCGTGAGGGTTCAAGTCCCTCTCCGTCCAAAGTATCAGGAGCGTAAAATGTCTGTAGACGGAAAACAAAATATCACCACAAAACAAATCTCAAAAGAAGGTTGCACTGTTGTTTTATCAGTTACCGCTGATTCAACTTTGGTTAATGAATGCTATCATAATGCCACATTGCAAGTGCAAAGCCGTGCCCAAATGCAAGGCTTTAGGGCCGGTAAAGTTCCATTAGATTTAGTTAAGAAAAATTTTTCAGGCCATATCATTGAACGTACTTTAGATACTGTTATCCGCAAAGCTTCTTTAGTCGCTTTACAGGAAACGAAATTAAATGCAGTTATGGCACCGACCGTAAGTAAAGCAGATTTTACCGCTTTAAAAGAAAATACTCCTTTTACTTTTGAAATGACGGTAGACGTCGCCCCTGAATTTGAGCCTAAAGATTATATCGGTATTAAAGTTACCAAAAAAGATAATACAGTTAAACCGGAAGATATTAAAAATCATATCAATTCCGTTCTTGAAAATAATGCTACTTTGGAAGCCGCAAAAGAAGGTGAAGGTATTGGCGATACAAGTTATGTAATTGTCAGCTATACCGGGAAAAAGAACGGTGAAGAAGATAAAAAATATACCGCCAAAAGTGAAATGATTGATATGTCCGCCCCGCAAACAATTGCAGGCCTTGCTGATAATTTAAAAGGTATGAAAAAGGGGGAAACAAAAACTTTTGAAATTAAAGAAGAAAATACCCCCGTTGAAATTACGGCAACAGTTGAAGAGATTAAAAATAAAGTTTTGCCTACTTTAGATGATAAATTCGCAAAAGATATGGGCTTTGAAAATGTTGAAAAGCTTGAAGAACATGTAAAAAATGCTTTGGAACATGAGGCTAAGCATAAAGCAGACAGGGATGTAACCGCACAAATTGAAGATGCTTTAGTTAAAGCCAATGATTTTGCTTTGCCGAAGTCTTTAGTTGATTATCATACTAATTTGTCTGTAGAAAATTTTATTCAAAGGATGTTCGGGGGCAGAAACGCAAATATCCCCGAAGAAAACCGCAAAACTTTTGTTCAAAAAATGCGCCCTTCCGTTGAAAAAGATTTAAGAATCGGCTACATTATTCATGCTATTGCAAATAAAGAAAATATTGCTGCAACAGACGCAGACTTAAAAGAAGAAATGGATAATGCTTTAAAAAATTCCCCCAAAGAGGCGGAACAAATCAAGCAATTCTTTGAAACACGTAAAGAAGATATTTTAGCAACAATTAAAGAAAGGAAAGTTTTTACTTTCTTAAAAGAAAAAGCAAATATCGCATAAATCTAATCTGCTTATGCTTTAAATGCCCCTCTTAAGACGAGGGGCATTTTTAAATATAGGTCTTAAGTCCCATCCACTTGAAAATATATAATTTTCCTATTAGAATATTACTATCTTTCTTAAAGGAGGTATGCATGAAAATAGGAGGAGGAATTATCAGTATGCTTTTTATACTGATGTTGTTGCTATCTCCCCCGGGAATAGCAGCGGAAAAGAAGGGATTATTTGATAGCAAGCAGTTTACTAAACAAATTAAACTTGAATTAAAAGTTGCCCAGGTGACGAAACACCCTTTACTCGTCCGTGGACCTTTAGATTATTTATCTGAAGGTGGCAGAAAAACCACAGATGATGATAATGCGGCGGAGTATTATTTATGTAAAGAAAAACCGATATTGATAAATGAAGATATCTTAGCCGACATGGCTGAGGAAGTTTCCTCTGCTCCCGGTTATCAAATTGAAGAATTAAGGGAAAAATATTACTGTTATAGGTTTGAAATACTTAGTTACTTTATTGCCAAACATCAAAATGATGCCCTGAAACGAGCATTAGACCGTGGGTTTGATGAAAATTTTATAACATTGTTGAATCCAAATCCGTATAATATGTTGTATTTATTAAACCAGGCTGTATTTGCAGAAAATAAAGAGGCTTTGAATTTATTAGCAGATTACGGTGAGCAGTATTTATATTTAGCTTTACTTAATTTTATTCCGCCTGATGATGAAAAAGTTATAAATTGGCCCGATGAAATCAAAAAGTATGAACATAAGTATAGGAATCGTAAGGTAGATTATAATGATTTAGTTTACACGGTCTTACATAATAATAAATATGATTTAGCTGCTGCGAAGAAATTTATACCTGAAGATTTAAGAAGGATGGAGTATTTAAAGGCCTTAAATTCTTTAATTGACTTACG
The DNA here is from genome assembly GCA_016281355.1 of Elusimicrobiaceae bacterium. Taxonomy (GTDB): domain Bacteria; phylum Elusimicrobiota; class Elusimicrobia; order Elusimicrobiales; family Elusimicrobiaceae; genus Proelusimicrobium. The sequence goes on from JAEEIL010000015.1 coordinate 4,050, forward strand.
ATTGGAATCAAAGTAATTTAAACTACTTATACCCTCAAAATATTGAGGGTATTTTTTTACGCCGGATAGTGTTGTGCCCTTGACAAAATTCTTTTTATCCCTTATAATTAATTGTAAGCATATGAAGTACAGGAGAGTATTATGAACAAGAAAAATATATTTGTTTCTGTAGTTATGTTTGTGATTGCTGCTTTACTTGCTTTGCCATTGTTTGCCGAGGGCAATAAATTGGATAGAGCAGAATTAGAGAACTCAATAAGGGAAGCAGCCAGGACGGATGTTAAATCAAGTCAAAAACTTGAGTACTTCCAGCATGATCGTTCTCTTAATTGCAAGGGAATGAGAGATATCAATGAAAGTTCCGTAATGAAGAAATTGAGATCAAGAGGACCTATTAGTTTGTGTGAACGATATGATATCATGAATTATTTTATTCAGGAAGGTGATAATGCTAATCTCCAGAAGGTTTTGGATGCCGGATATAACCCAAGTGCTCTTGTTGCCAAGGAAAAAGGCAGTGAAGAAAGAGGTAAAACATTATTGGCCCAGGCTGTACTTTCTAATAATAAAGAAGCATTTGTCATGTTGTATGATAAATTAGAAGAAATTCACAAGAAACTTCCTAGCGAAAGTGAATTCTTAGGAAATATGTATTTTGATGTTATTACATTAGCAGCAAATGATGTTTCATTTTATTGCGATAGTGAACATTATCCTAGCTTGTGTGGCGGGCTTAAATTAATGGTTGAACACCCCAATGATTGGTTTCCTAATAACCCGAATGAAAGGATATCAATGTTCAAAAATCAGTTAATGGCATTTTTTACAAGTGAAAAATAATTGATAAGTAATTAAAAAAGGGCTGCTTAAATAAGCAGCCCTTTTTATTTGGTTTAAATTTTACCTTCGTAAGCATCAAGATAAATTTGTTTGATGTCCTTGAATAAAGGATATACAGGGTTTGCAGCGGTACATTGATCATCAAAAGCAAGTTCTACAAGTTCGTCAAGTTTTGCCATAAAATCTTTGCGGCTTATACCGTAATCTTTTATTGAAGCCGGCAAACCGATATCCTTTTTGAGTTTAATGATGGCTTTAAGTAAGAGTTTTACTTTTTCATCATCATTTTTACCGCCGAGTTTAAGTTCATCGGCAATTTGCCCATAACGTTCCTTTGCGCAAGGATATTTATATTGCGGGAAAGTTGCTTGTTTTTGAGGGCAGTCAGTTGCATTATATTTTATAACTTGGCAAATCAAAAGTGCATTTGCAACACCGTGCGGAATATTAAACATTGCCCCAAGTTTATGTGCCATAGAGTGGCATATACCTAAGAAAGCATTTGCAAAAGCCATACCGGCAATAGTTGCCGCATAGTGCATTTTTTCGCGTGCCAGAGGGTCTTTTGCACCGTCTTTATAAGAGCGTACCAAATATTTGAAAACAAGTTTTGTTGCTTCTAAGGAATTTGAGTTCGTAAAGTTTGTTGCCATGCTTGAAACATATGCTTCCAAACAATGTACCAAAACATCAATACCTGATGCTGCGGTTAAACCCTTTGGCATATTATCAACAAAGTTAGGATCTACTATTGCCATGTCAGGTGTTAAAGCATAGTCTGCAAGAGCATATTTGATGTGGGTTTCATCGTCAGTAATAATTGAAAAGGGTGTTACTTCTGAGCCTGTACCGGAAGTTGTAGGAATTGCAACCAAATTTGCTTTTACACCAAGGTCCGGAATTTGGCAAATGCGTTTTCTGATATCCATAAAGCGCATGGAAATATCTTCAAAATTAGTTTCCGGTTGTTCATATTTAAGCCAAATAACCTTTGCTACGTCCATCGGTGATCCGCCACCGAGTGCGATAATCAAATCAGGTTCATAAGGGGTAACAATATCCATAGCTTGTTTTACGGTGGAGAGTGTCGGATCAGGTTTAACATCAAAGAAAATTTGGTAATCAATATCAAGTTCCTCTAAAACATTTGTTACTGCAGAAACTGCACCAGAGTTAAACAAAAACCTGTCTGTAACGATAAATGCACGTTTTTTACCTTTTAAAACACGCAGGGCCAAATCAACTGCGCCTCTTTTGAAATAAATTTTTCTTGGAACTTTAAACCAAAGCATATTTTCTCTCCTTTCTGCAACTGTTTTGTAATTAAGAAGGTGTTCAACACCAATGTTTCCGCTGACGGAGTTACCGCCCCAAGAACCGCAGCCCAAAGTCAAAGACGGTTCCAATTTGAAATTATATAAATCGCCGATGCCGCCATGTGATGAAGGGGAGTTAATTATCAAGCGGCATGTCGGTATTTGACCTGAAAAATAATTTATTCTGTGTTGGTTTAGCGGGTTAGTATAAAATGCAGCACTGTGGCCTGCCCCGCCGAGTAAAACAAGATGATGTGCAATATTGACCGTATCTTCAAAACTTTTAGCACGGTATAATGCAAGCACGGGGGAAAGTTTTTCATGTGCAAAAGGGTTCATAACATCATAAGACTTTTCTTCCCCGACTAAAACTTTTGCTTTTTCCGGCACTTTAATGCCTGCAAGTTGTGCAATAGTATGTGCAGTTTGACCGACGATTTTAGGGTTTACGCTTGTACAACCGCATTTAAGGGCGGCTTTATAAGCATCCCTTGTGCAAGCCGCACCTTTTGTGCGCGGGTCAATTAAAAGTATGGAAGAAACTTTCTTTTCCTCTGCACTATTTAAAATATAAGCGCCGCGTTTAATAAGTTCTTTTTTAACCTTATCATAAATTTTATCAACAACAATCATTGATTGTTCTGAGGCACAAATCATACCGTTATCAAAAGTTTTAGAAAGTAAAACGGAACTTACTGCCATTTGAATATCAGCAGTTTCGTCAATTACTGCAGGAACATTACCGGGCCCTACGCCGAGTGCCGGCCTGCCTGAAGAATATGATGCTTTAACCATGCCTGTTCCGCCGGTTGCTAAAATGCAGGCGATATTTTCATTATGTATTAAATAAGTTGTGAGTTCAAGCGAAGGTTCATCAATCCAACCGATAATGTCTTTCGGTGCGCCTGCTTTTACTGCGGCATCTAAAACAATTTTTGCCGCCGCAATCGTGCTTTTTTTGGCACGCGGATGGGGGGAAAATATTATACCGTTTCTTGTTTTTAAACAAATCAAAGATTTAAAAATTGCCGTGGATGTGGGGTTCGTTGTAGGAATAATACCGGCTATAACACCAAGTGGCTCAGCAACGATCTTTGTGCCGTTAATTTTGTCTTCTTTAATAATACCGCAGGTTTTAACATTTTTGTGCTTGTTAAAGATGTATTCACTGGCAAAATGGTTTTTTATAACTTTATCTTCTATAACACCCATGCCGGTATCTTCCACTGCCATTTTGGCAAGAGGAATGCGAGCTTTATTTGCTGCAGCAGCTGCTGCTTTAAAAATTGTATCTACTTGTTCTTGGGTGTAGGTTGCAAAAATTTCCTGTGCTTTTTTTACTCTTTTAATTAAAGCATCAAGTGCTTTAACTGAATCTATTTTTGTGCTATTTATTACAGTGGTTTTAATTTGTTTTTTAGGCATAATTACTCCTTATATATATTTTACCAAAAAAGGAGCAATAAAAGGGATGAACTAGAACCCTAGTAATAATCCGATGCGGTAAACCATAAATGCCACTACCCAAGCAATAAAACATTGAAGGGCCACAACACCCATGGCATACCTGCCGCCAAGTTCGCGGCGGACAGTCGCAATCGCGGCAACGCATGGGGTATAAAGTAAGCAAAAGACCAAAAACACAAAAGCAGTTAATTGCGTAAATAAAGTGGGCAAAGCCTCAACATTCCCGCCAAGTAAAACGGTAAGAGTGCTGACGACACTTTCTTTAGCCATAAATCCAGTTAAAAAGGATGTGGAAATGCGCCAATCATGCATACCGAGCGGAGTAAATATCGGCGTAATCAAATTACCTAAAAATGCAAGTATACTGTTTGAAGAATCTTGTACCAAATTAAGGCGCGTATCAAAACTTTGTAAAAACCAAATTATCAAAGAGGCAACAAATATTATTGTAAATGCCTTTGTAATAAAACCTTTTGCTTTTAAATAAATCAAACGCAAAACATTTAGCGTGCTCGGTAAGCGGTAGTTCGGTAGTTCCATTACAAACGGGGTAGCCTCGCCCCTATACACAAATATTTTAAGGAGTAAGGCAAGGATTACGCCAACAATTATGCCAAGTATGTATAAACTTAAAATAACAAGTACGCGGTTTTGTGTAAAAAAAGCGGCGGTAAAAAATGCATATATCGGCAATTTTGCGGAACAACTCATAAACGGTGTAAGCAAGATTGTAATTTTTCTATCCCTTTCAGAAGGTAAAGTGCGCGCCGCCATAATTGCCGGAACCGAACATCCAAAACCGATCAGCATGGGTACAAAACTGCGGCCGGAAAGGCCAAGTTTCCTAAGCATTTTATCCATAATAAAAGCAACGCGCGCCATATATCCGGTATCTTCCAAAATTGAGAGGAAGAAAAACAAAATAACAATTATTGGCAAAAAACTTAAAACACTCCCGACACCTGCAAAAACACCGTCAATTATTAAAGAATGTACAACAGGGTTTAAGCCATAAGCGGTTAAACCCTTATCAACTACTGCGGTAAGCCAGGCAATGCCGGCTTCAAGCCAATCGGATAAAATTCCGCCCATAGGCCCGAAAGTTAAATAAAAAATTATGCCCATAATTGCAAAAAATGCAAGCAAGGCGGTGTACTTACCCGTAAGTACGCGGTCAATTTTATTTGATAGTTTGTACCCAACTGTTTCCGAGGGGCGGCTTACAAATTGTTTGCATAAATTTTCAATAAAACCAAAGCGCATATCGGCAAGCGCGGCAGTATTTTCAAGCCCGGTTTCCTCTTCCATTTGTTCAATAATATGTGTGCAGGTTTCCTGTTCGTTTTTATCAAGGTTTAAAGTGTTTAAAATAAGTTCATCTTTTTCCGCTACTTTTGACGCGGCAAAACGGGGGGGGAGGTCCGCCGCCTTAGCGTGGTCCTCAATTAGATGTACGATAGAGTGTAAACATCTGTGCACCGCGCCTTCTTTTGTGTCGGTATTAGCACAAAAATCTAAACGCGTTGGGCGTTCCTGGTAACGTGCAACATTGATGACGTGTTCCAAAAGTTCTTCAATACCTTGGTTTTGTGTTGCTGATATGGCAACAACAGGTACACCGAGTGCATCTTCCAGCCCATTAACGTCAATACTGCCGCCGTTTTTGGTAACTTCGTCAATCATATTTAAGGCGATTACCATCGGGATATTCAGTTCAATAAGTTGCGTTGTTAAAAATAAATTGCGTTCAATATTTGCGGCATCAACTATATTGATGATAGCATCGGGTTTTTGTTCTAAAATGAAATTGCGGGAAATTATTTCCTCTTGTCCATATGGGGAAAGGGAATATATGCCCGGCAAATCTGTAATGGTAATATCCGGATGTTGTTTGATTTTACCGTCTGTTCTCGTTACCGTTACACCGGGGAAATTTCCCACCCTTTGATGTGCACCTGTAAGGCGGTTAAATAAAGTTGTCTTGCCTGAATTTTGATTGCCGATTAAGGCTAAATGCAAATGTTTTTTTGGGTTGATTATCTTTTGGGTTTGGTAATAACTTTCTTCACCTTTTTGAGAATGAGAAACGCTTAAATCAAAATTTCTAAGGTTTTCTTGTTTTTTAGTATGGGAGGCTTTTTTAATATTGGTAATTGAAATTTTTTGGGCCTCACTTTTGCGGAGTGTTAAAACATAACCGCGAACCTTAAATTCCAAAGGGTCGCCCATCGGGGCGGTTTTAATTAAAGTTACTTTGACATGCGGCGTCAAGCCCATATCCAAAATGTGTGTACGAAGGTTATGATCCGTACAATTTATTGAAACTATTTCTGCCTCATGCCTTTTTGGTAAATCAGCAAGTGTTAAAAAATTTTCTTTATTCATATTATTTGTTAGTCCTACCTAACAATATTATAGCATATATTTCGCTTTTGTTTTTGATATAATTAAAATATAGCTCTAGAGGACTTATATGAACGGAAATTTTAATGCAGATATAAATAAATTTAAATCGCGTAAAGGGAATGTAATAACTTTTACTCTTTGTATAATTCTTGGGATATTTGTCGCTTCTTACGGGTTTAGCAAAAAAACTTTACAATGTGCTTACAATAATCAGAAGGCTTATGATTGTCAGAGAAATCTAAAAATATTTGGGATTAACTTTGGTACAAAAAATTTTTCAAATATAACGGCGGCAATATCGGTGTCCAAAAGGAACAGGCACGGGCGTTTAGACTATCAACTTCAATTTGTAAACAAAAACGGCGAACACATAAAAAATGCTCATAGTTGGACTGATTATAATGTAGTAAATAAAGATGTTACGGAGATTAATAAACATTTTGAAGAAGGAAAAAATTTTAGTTATATTTTTGTTAGAGAATGGTTCTTTGCCGTGTTAGGTTTATTTATTGCACTGTTTCCCTTCTTGTTATATTGGTTACTTTTACATACTACGTGGGATTTAAGTAATACCGGCTTTGGAAATTTTGATGCACAAAAATTTATAAAAAAAGATTTAAGCAAAATGACAGATGAAGAAGTTATGGCATTTATTAAACAAAGAGATAAAATGGAAAAATAAATTTATAGGAGAAATTATGAAAAAATTATTTGTATGTTTAACTTTTACTTTAACTTTATTTTTATGTGCCGGTTTTGTGTCAGCCCAAACAGCGAAGCAATTGTTAAACCAAATCGGGCGCACACCTGTAAAAACAGTAAAACCTAAAGGTGAAATGCGCATTTTTACTAAAGAAGGGGAAGAAGTTATAACAAATTTTCCTTCAGATAATTTGCTTGCCGCGCCTAAAATTCACATAGTTTTCCCTAATATAAACAAACAAGATCGTTACCCATCTGTTTATATAATTTCAGATGAAGAATTAGACAAAGCAAAAATCAAAGAAATGTATCCCGATTTTTACGGCAAATATTATTTTGTAACCGTTAAACTTGAGAATGAGGAAAATAATTTTTCAACATTTTTAACTAAGGATCTTTTACCATATATAGAAATAAATTATGCCGTTTTAGCTAATCCCGATCAGCGTACTTTAATTGCGAAAAATTCTTTTGCATTAAGTTATTTGGAAAATTTAAAAGAAATTTCCGCCTACTTAAAAAATGCAGCATTAGGTTTTGAGTATTCTTCCCCGTTACCCAAAATCGAAACGACACAAGGTCTTAATTTATGGGCGGACGGGCCTGTTGATAATATGGCTGCTTTGCACGCAAATTTAGCTGCACAAGGTTTGGTTTATTTGGAAAATTTTGCATATAATATCACTTCCGGTAAATTAATGCAAGGATCAGCAAACATTGATTTTCTGTTTAATAAAGAAGGCCGAAAAATTTCTAAAATTACTCCGTACCAACAATTTAAAATACTTGATTTGGATAGAGATTATGCATCACTTTTTTGGCTTAATTTAAAGTCAGAAAGCGGTTATAAATTAGCCTATGTTCCGCAAGATTTACGCATTGCCCCGCCTTTGCTTAATTGGAATAAAGAACAAGCCTTATTTAACATAATTTCGGGTGCAAACGAAGGTAATGTCAAAATTTACGGTAAAACTGATTTTAATAAGAAATTTACTGTTAAATTTAACATTATCAGCAGCGTGGAGCAGGCCCGAAAAGAAGCCAAAAAACAAGCAAAAAAACAAGCAAAAAGCACTAAAAAATAACCTAAAATTGCTAAGTTATCCACAATTTATAAATATTTTTAATTATTATGCCCTAAAACTAAGGTTTTAGGGCTTTTGTATAGGGAAGATTTGCCTAAATTTTGATTATTTTGGTTACAAAATCTAACCCAATTTAATGAGTTATCCACAGTTTCTATGCAAAAAAGGTTAGAAAATTAGTTATTTCCGTTTTTTTCTGTGTATTTTGGCAGCAGGGAGGGCCATTTCTTTAAGGTCAAATAAACGGTCGCGCAACTCTGCGGCAAGTTCAAAGTTTAAATTATCGGCCGCATCAAGCATTTGGCGTTCAATTTCTTTAATCATAAGCGGAATATTTTTGGCCTCCGGCAGAACCGCACTTTCGCTATGAATTAAAGCAAGTGAAGATTCACGTGAACTGTCCTCAAATTCTTTGAGTTCAACTTCCGCTTTGACAATGCTTTTGGGGGTGATATGATGTTCCTCATTATATGCGGTTTGAATTTTACGGCGGCGGTCCATTTCCGCAAGGGCATATTTAATGGCCGGTGTTTCTTTTTGTGCATATAAAACGACCTCGCCTTTTGCATTACGTGCGGCACGGCCTGCAATTTGAATTAGGGTGGTTTCATTTCTCAAAAAGCCTTGGTTATCTGCTTCTAAAATTGCAACAAGCCCGACTTGCGGAATATCAAGCCCTTCGCGGAGCAAGTTTATACCGACTAAAACATCATATTTACCTTTAGTGAAATCTTGCAAAATATCAATTCTTTCAAGTGCGTCCAAACTGCTGTGCAAATAAGTTGCTTTTAAACCTTTTTCCAGAAGAAAAACCGATAAATCTTCGGCAGTTTTTTTGGTTAAAGACAAAACCAAAACGCGTTGTTTTTGTTTTATTTTTTCTTGTATCCTTGTGAGTAAATCGTCAAGTTGGCCTTGTGCAGGGCGGATAATTACAGGTGGATCAATAAGGCCTGTCGGGCGGATGATTTGCTCAACAATATTATTGCCGCTTACCGTCAGCTCATAAGGCCCCGGTGTTGCGGAAACAAAGACAGTATTAGGAAGTAAATTTTCCCATTCGTCAAATTTTAAAGGGCGGTTATCTAAAGCGCTCGGCAGACGGAAACCGAAATCAATCAGCATCTGTTTTCTTGCACGGTCCCCGTTAAACATACCGCGTATTTGCGGAACTGCAACATGCGATTCATCAACAAAAACCAAGAAATCTTTAAAGCGTTTAAAGTAATCAAATAAGCAGTTTGGCCTTGCACCCGGTTGACGGTGTTCAAGCACACGCGAATAATTTTCAATACCCGCACACATACCGCTTTGGCGGAGTATGGCAAGGTCATAATTAGTGCGTTCTTTAATGCGTTGCGCCTCAAGCAATTTATTTTGGCTTTCAAAATATTTTATGCGCTCATCGCGTTCACGTTCAATATCTGCCAATGCACTTTCAAAGCCTTCTTCGCCCTGCACAAATTGTTTTGCAGGGGAAAGCCAAACATCGTCAAGTTCATTTATAACTTCCATTGTTAAAGGATTAATTTCCTGTAAAGTGTTGATTGTGTTTAAGTTTAACCCGATACGTAAAGCCGTCTGTGAATATGGGGGGAAAACATCAATAAAAGCACCGCGTATACGGAATGTGCCTTCGTGGAAATCCATCTCATTTCTTTCATATTGAATTTTGATTAAGTGTTTTGTAAAAGCAGTTCTGTTTAAAGCCGCTCCGCGTTTTAAATAAATGCGCAATTTTTCAAATTGTTCCGGTGAGCCGATATTGTAAATTGAAGAAACGGATGCAATAACAATAACATCATTTCTTGTGAGCAAAGAGTTTGTGGCTTTTAGGCGTAATTTTTCAATATGGCTGTTAATTGATGCATCCTTTTCAATATAACTGTCCGTTTGCGGAATATAGGCTTCAGGTTGGTAATAATCATAATAAGAAATAAAATATTCAACGGCATTTTCAGGGAAAAATTGTTTAAATTCGGCATAAAGTTGCGCGGCTAAAACTTTGTTCGGGGACATTATTAAAGTAGGTCTTTGCAAGTTTTCAATAACACTTGCCATGGTAAAAGTTTTTCCGGAACCCGTAACGCCGAGCAAAGTTTGACGCGAAGCACCTTCCAAAATATTATTTGTAAGTTTTTTTATTGCTTCAGGTTGGGATCCTGCCGCCTTAAAAGGTGCAACTAATTTTAATTTCTGCATGCTATTTTAATATATGCAAATAATCGGGGTTAATAATGCCGGGGATAAGTTGGGCTATACCTTCAATAACAAATTGTACGGCAATTGCGCAAAGTATAAGCCCCATAGTTCTTGATACAATTTGCATACCGTTCTTTTTTAAAATTTTGAAAAACCATCTTGACATATATAAAGCCACGCCGATTAAAAAACAAGCCGATATAATTGCAAGCACCATACAGGCGGCGGTTGCTGGGCTTTTGGACCTTTCGGAGTACAAAATAACTGTTGTTATTGCACCGGGGCCCACAAATATCGGTGTTGCAACAGGGACTATAATTGAACTTAAACGCTTTGTGGCAATGGAAAATGGGTTAGTATCTTTAGTCGTTTCCATGCCGTCTGGGTCAAATTTGGGTTTACCGTGAAGCAAACGAAAACCGATTGTCATAATAAGTATACCGCCTGCAATTCTAAATGCAGGTATTGTTATACCGAACAAAGAAAGAAACGGCTGCCCCGTAAAATAAAAGAATAAAATAATTACAAAAATTGCCGATGCCAAAAGTACGGCAATATTTTTTTGGACTTCGGCCGTTTCGGTATTAACATGTTCCAAAAATATTGGGATATTACCGATAGGGTTTAAGATAGCCAAGAGTGCTATAAAAAAGTTTAGTGCTAAAGAGAAATCTATATTCATATTATTTTTATAAATAAATTTGGGCAGTACAGGGTTCGAACCTGTGACCTTCCGCGTGTGAGGCGGACGCGCTACCACTGCGCCAACTGCCCGATTCTTATATATTTTACCAAATTATTTAAGTGTTTGGAAATTTGCAGTATCCATTTTTTGCCGGCTAATTCTTTTTGGTAAATTTTGATTTTTCAAGTCCTAAAGTACCGAGAGTCGCTACGCTCCCGTTCTTCTTGGTACTTGTCGTCCTTGTAAAAATCAAAATTTCCTCAAAAATACTTGCCGGGTGTGTGTACTCGGTTTGACTTTATATAATAATTGTGTTCTCTAAAAATGGTAAAATATATTATTGCCAGAAAGCCGCCGGAAACTCAGTTTTCGGAGGAACTTCCGAACTTCATAGGGCAACGGGCCGGTTGAAAAACCGGGGAGACAGGGCCATATACCTGTTTGACGGACAGTGCCGCAGAAAACAAACCGCCCGCAAGGGTAAGGGTGAAAAGGTGGGGCAAGAGCCCACCGCGTGTAAAGCAATTTGCACGGCAAGGCGAACCCCCCGTGAAGCAAGGCCAAGCCAGTTGTGCTGCCCGCGCCGGAGTAATCCGTAAAAGACAAAGTAGGCCGCTTAGATAAATGGCTTTCACCTTTCGGACTTAGGTCCGCGAGGAACAGAATTCGGGGTACAAGCAAGACCGCTTACTAAAAAATAATGTAAGCGGTTTTTATATGCTATAATTCTATTATGTGATTCTTACATAGCAGTATTTACTTAGGGAGGAATTATGCAAAACAAAAAAGGTTTTACTTTACTTGAATTATTGGTAGTGGTTTTAATTATCGGTATTTTGGCCGCCATTGCCTTACCGCAATATTATAAAGCAGTAGATAGAAGCCGTACAGCGAGTTTAATATCTATGTTAAATACTGTGCAGAAGAGTTTGGATTTAATACATCTTAATTATAATTTACCTAATCACACTTGCTTTACAGGTAATTCGGGGGAAGGTAATAGAAATATGTTAGATATTGACATTCTTGAGGGTTGGGATTGTTCAACTAGTGGTACATATTGTCGTAAAGATAAAATGGCAATGGAGATAACTGTTAATTATGCTGTCATAGATTATTACATGGGAAGCAATCAGGTTTCATTAGAAATATCTTATGACGTTAGCAGTGGTACTTGGGAAAAAAGATGTCAACGTGTGGGGTCTTATAGTGGCTACGAAAGAATCGATGCAATATGTCAATATTTAGAATCAGATGGTTGGATAAATGTTATCACTACCTATAGTGGTGGTTACAACCCCTATGGTGGTGGTTACGGTGGTTATTATTAAAATTTAAAACCCCGCTTTTGGCGGGGTTTATTCAATAGCATTCTAAAAACATGAGCAAACTTCGTCTACCTAATTTTATCAAAACATATTTAATTTTCTTCACAACAAACTTTTTATTATTTAGTTTGCTCCGTTTTATATTTTTGATAGTTTTTTTTGTGGGGCTTACTTTGGAACATACAAACGAATTATGGCGTGCTTTTTGGATAGGGGCTAAATTTGATTTTCGTTTAACATTTTGGTTATCAATACCATTTTTAGTGTTCGTAATTTCTTGTGCTATCGATAAAAGATCACGTAAACTGGCATGTGTGTTAAGTGGTTTGTTGGAAAGCGTAATTTTGTTGGTGTATATGTCAGATTTCGCTCATTATGCATATACCACACAACGTATAAGTTATTCTGTTTTTGAATATATAAAAAATCCCCTTATCTCCCTAAAAATGGCATGGGAAACTTACCCTATTGTTTGGATGTTTTTGATATTAATGTTATGTTTTTATGGTACTTATCGTTTAGTTAAATGGTTGCTTGAAAAAGATTGGAACGCTAAAGAATATAATTTGCAAAGTGAAACATGTTGGGTTATAGTGATATTAGTATTTTTATGTTTTTGGTATTTTGGTGAGATAAATTCTTATAAACTCAGATGGAGTAGTGCTTATCATTCCACAAACCGTTTTATTTGTAGTTTAACAATTAATCCCGTCATTCATTTATATGATACTTATGAAATGGGGGTGCCGGATAATTATGATACAGAAAAAGCCCGTTCTTACTATAATGCGGTAGCGCAATTTTTACAGGTAGAAAATGCCGATAAACAAAAACTATCTCTAACGCGTCATATTTCAGATGCCCCTAAAGAAAAACAACGCGATTATAATGTGGTTATTATTTTTATGGAATCTTTGGCATGGAATAAACTTTCACTTAATAACCCTGAACTTAACCCGACACCATTCATAGATAAATTGGCTAAAAATTCTATTTTATTTACTAATTTTTTTGCACCGGCGGAATCTACCGCGCGTGCTGTTTTTGGTGTTGTAACTACTACCCCGGATGTTACACGAGCGCAACCTAGTATACGCAATCCGTTACTTGTTGATCAACAGGTATTTATTAATTCTTTAACAAATTATGAAAAATATTATTTTGTAGGTGGAAGCGGAAATTGGGCTAATACCCGTGGAATCCTAGAATATAATATTGACGGTATTAAAATATATGAGGAGGGAATGTATAAACACGAGCACCATAATGATGTATGGGGTATTTCAGATTTGGAATTATTTACTGAGGCAAACCGTATTCTAAGTAATGAAGCCAAAAAACCGTTTTTTGCATTTATTCAAACTGCCGGTTTCCACCGCCCTTATACTATTCCTGATGAACATGGTGCTTTTGAATTAGCGGAAGTAGATGAAAAATTATTAGAAAAGTATAGTTTTAACAGTATAGAAGAATATAATTCTTTACGTTTCTCTGATTATGCTCTTGAGGAATTTTTTAAACGAGCCCAAAAAGAAGAATATTACGAAAATACAATTTTCTTTATTTTTGGCGACCATGGTATCCCTGCAGAACGTTCAGACAATATGCCTCAAGGTATGGTCAATTTTAATTTAATTGCTAATCAAATTCCTTTGATCATAACAGGCGGGCCTATAAAACAGGCGCAAAGAATAGAAAAAACTGTCAGTCAAGTGGATGTATTACCTATGGCAATGGGTTTATTGGGGCGTGGATATATTACAGATTCTGTAGGCAGAGATGTTTTGACCGTTAATGTTGATGCAGAACCTGGTGCATTAATTTATTCTTGGAGAATAAACCCATTACATGTAGGGTTTATTCAAGGTGAATATTTTTATTATCAGGAAGCTAATAAAGAAGGTTTATACAAATATAGAGAAACAGAATATAGAAAAAATTTGGCATCCGAAGAACCCGAGCGTTTTGAATATATGAAGAATCTTGCACATGGATTATACGAAATATCCAGATATAAACTCTATCATAATCAAAAATAAGCAAAGTTAAAATATAAAAATATTTCTTACAAACACTACAATGCCCCAAATATGGTATAATTATATTGTATCTTAACAGATATAATTTAATAGGAGCAAGTTTGGCTCTTGCTTGGTATAGGCTTTTAAGTACTGCAACACACAAGGCAACGCGGTGCTTATACTCGGTAAACAGCTGTAAACTTGAAAGTAAAAAAATGTTAACAAAACAAGACAGAAAAGATATTATCTCAAAATTCCAACAAAGTGATGCTGACACCGGTTCACCGTCAGTACAAGTTGCTTTGATTACGGAAAGAATTCGCTACATATCAGAGCATCTTAAACAAAATCCTAAAGACTTTGCTGGCGAAAGGGGTTTAACACGCCTCGTCGGTCAACGCAAACGCTTGCTTGCTTATTTAAAGAAAAATGATTTCGCTAAATATCAAGCATTAACAAAAGAACTTAAATTAAGGAAATAAAAATAATGAGTAATCTAGGAAAATTTAGCCACAGCGTAGAAGTCGGTGGCAAAACTATCACGCTTGAAACAGGTGTGATGGCCAAGCAAGCCGACGGTGCTGTTATCGCCCGTATCGGCGATACTATGGTACTTGCAACCGCTGTTTGTGATAAAGTACAAAAACCCGGTTTGCAAGATTTTGTACCTTTAACCGTTAACTATAAAGAAAGAACTTATGCCGCGGGTAAAATCCCCGGCGGTTTTTTTAAACGCGAGACAAAGGCAAGCAAAAAAGAAACTTTATCATCACGTCTTATTGACCGCTCTATGCGCCCGCTCTTTCCGGAAGGGTTTGCATGCGAAGTCAACGTAACCGCAATGGTACTTTCTGCTGACGGTGTAAATGATAGTGATGTTTTAAGCATTGTTGCTTCAAGTGCCGCAACAGTAATTTCTTCAATTCCTTTCACGCAACCTGTTGCAGGTGTTCGCGTTGACCGCGTAAACGGCCAATTTGTCATTAACCCGACAGTCCAAGAAAGAAAAATTGCCGATATGGACCTCGTAATCGCAGGTACCATGCAAGGCATCATGATGGTGGAAGGCGGTGCACACGAAGTTGATGAAGAATCACTCGTAAAAGCTATTGAAATTGCACAACCCGAAGTCAAAAAACTTTGCCAAGCACAACTTGAACTTAGGGAAAAATGCGGTAAAGCCAAATTTGAATTTAAAGCTGAAACATTACCGCAAGAAGTTTTAGATATGGCAAACAACACATATCGCGCAAAAGTTGCGGAAATTTTACATAAATTCTCCGACAAACAAACACGTGATTGTGATATTGCAAATTTAAAAGAAGCTTTTAAAACAGAATTAACTGAAAAGTACCCCGAAGAAGGCGCAATCTATGCTGATTTTGCTATGGAAATGCTTGCTTATGAAGAATCCCGCAAAATGGTATTAAACGAAGGTGTTCGCGTAGACGGTAGAAAGACTGACCAAATCAGACCTTTAAGTTCTATGGTCGGTGTTTTGCCTTGCGCCCACGGTTCCGCTTTGTTTACCCGCGGTCAAACACAATCACTTGCCACCGCAACTTTAGGTACTGCAAGTGATGCACAAATGGTAGAAGGCCTTGAAGATACTTATGATGAAACTTTTATGCTTCATTATAACTTCCCAGGTTTTGCTACCGGCGAATGTAAACCGGACCGCGCACCCGGCCGCCGCGAAATCGGCCACGGGGAACTTGCACGCCGCGCTTTAATGCCGCTTGTACCAAGCCAAGAAGAATTCCCTTATACTATCAGGGTTGTTTCCGATATTATGGAATCAAACGGTTCTTCTTCAATGGCCAGCGTTTGCGGTGGTTCACTTGCATTATTTGATGCAGGCGTTCCTATGAAAGCCGCTTGCAGCGGTATTGCTATGGGTTTAATTACCGAAGGTGATAAATATGCCGTACTTTCAGATATTATGGGTATGGAAGACCACCTTGGCGATATGGACTTTAAATTAACCGGTTCCCGCAAAGGTATAACCGCTTTCCAAATGGACTTGAAACTTGCAACAGGTATTTCCTTAGACGTTTTAAGGAAAGCCATTGCACAAGCCACAAAAGGCCGTATGTTCATTATGGATCATATGGATTCAGTTATCAAAGAACCGCGCAAAACTTTACCTAAAAATGCACCTATGATTTACAGTATGGTGATTCCGCAAGATAAAATCGGTGCCTTGATTGGCCCCGGCGGTAAAAATATTAAACGTATTACCGAAATGAGCGGTGCAAAAATTGATGTTGATGAAGACGGTAAAGTTATGATTGCCGCACCTAATGCCGAAAAACTCAACCAGGCAAAAGCGGAAGTTGAACTTTTAACTAAAGAAGTTGAAGTCGGCCAAATATATGAAGGGAAAGTTGTTTCCATTCAGCCGTTTGGTGCTTTCGTTGAACTTTTACCCGGTAAAGACGGTTTATTACATATTTCACAAATTGCAAATGAAAGAGTTGCAAAAGTGGAAGATGTTTTAAAACTCGGTGATACCGTACGCGTCAAAGTCGTTGAAATTGACAATAACGGCAAAGTACGTTTATCAAGGAAAATTTTGTTATAGTTGATATAACTTAATTTAAAAATTAAAAACCCCCGTGCTAATAACACGGGGGTTTAATAATGCAAGAATCCTTAATATAGAATATAGGCATCGGAACCTTCTTCAAGTGGGGTACCGCCTAATCCTCTACAAATTTTGTGCATTTTATCACCATGACCTGCACAGGTTATTCTGTTGCGAAGATTTTCTCTTTCAGGTTCATCTGGCTGGAACATTGATATTCCAAAATGGTTTCTTGCTGCTATTGTATGATCGCAAACAACTCTGCCATAGACTCCGACGTAACACCCCAGCATATCCCAATATTCATTGGAACAAGAGTTAGAATCGCCGCATTCTCCATTATTCCAATCAGCTGGCCATCTCGCATCTAAATCTGAACCATCCGGCCATTCGTCACACTCTTCTTCAGTTCCTCTTTTGCAATAACTACCATGTTCAAGTTTATATGCTTGTAAAGCATCTTTCCATCTTCTCATAGTTGGTAATATGCTTGCCACTCTTGCTTTAGCTACCGCTTTTTCATATTGTGGTAAAGCAATAGATGCCAATATGCCTATAATCAGCACTACAACTAATAATTCAAGTAGAGTAAAACCCCTATTATTTTTCATGATAATCACCTCACGATATATACACTTGTATATTATACAAGTAAAAATATACTATGTCAATGGAGATATTCAACGCTGAAGAAAAATAGAAAAAAATGAAAAAAGGGAAGGCAGCCTAGGGGTTCGGCTGCCTTGGGGTATAAATTAGTGTCGTACCAAAAGGAGGAGGTAACTACTAATTTATCTTTGTTATACTTATAGTTTATAACAAATGTCAGTATTTTAAAAGGGTTCTTAGACCTATCTGTGACTATTTTTTGGACCTATGCAAAATTACCCCAAAGGACCTAAATTTTAAATTCAGATAAATAGTGGGAAATAGGTGTTTTTTTCTAATTTCTACGTCATAATTTGGTATAATATTATTATGAAGATTTACAGCTTTGATACATTACCTTCAACCAATACTTATTGCGTGGAAAATTTTGATAATTTTGAAAATCAAGATATCATTATGGCCGAACATCAAACGGCAGGTAAAGGTAGGAAAGGGCGTAAATGGTCTTCTGAAATAGGCGGTTTATATTTTACAATGATTTTAAAACCGTCTGAAATAAAAACAGAACAAGTTAGTTCTTTGACGCAAATTATGGCAATAAGTGTGTGTAAAGCCGTCAGATATTTGGGCGCTAGTGCTTATTTAAAATGGCCCAATGATGTTCTTTGTAAAGGTAAAAAATTTTGCGGTATTTTAAGTGAAGCCGTTATCGAAAACAATATTTTTAAAGGGCTTGTGATAGGCGTAGGAATAAATATAGAACAAAAAAATATTGTTTCCGAAAAACCTTTTACCACTTTACAGGAAATGGGTTTAACAGTTTCAAAAAGTGGTTTGGTGGAAGACATAATTTCAAATTTTAATATGATGCAAAAACAAGATTTTGTCAAAGATTTTAAAAAACTTTGCCCGACCATAAATAAAGAAATTATTGTTGACGGTAAAAAAGGTGTTTTTGAAGATATTGATAATTGCGGCCGCATGATTTTAAGAACGGAAAAGGGCCGTGAAGTTATAATAGCGGGCGATGTACAATTTTAGTGTTTAAAAAGAGGTGTAGTTTATGAATTCAGAATTATTTGCCAAAAGTGTTGAACTTATGGTCGTAGGTATGGGGATGACTTTTAGTTTCCTTATACTTCTTGTAATAATGCTTAATGTGCTTAAGTGGGGGGTAAGTTTATTAAACAAAATTTTCCCCGAAAAAGTCGAAGTTGTTAAGACCCCTGTTTTAACAACTCAAGATAATAAAAAATTAAAAATCGCTATTGCATTAGCTGCAATTAAAGCGGCAAAATAATTTTAATATTTAAGGAGAAATAAAATGAAGAAAATTAAATTTATGTTAACTGCCTTTAGGGATGGATTTCAATCTGTCTATGGCACAAAAGTGAGAAGCGAAGACTTTTTACCTGCCGTCGAAGCTGCTAAAGAAGCAGGGGTTATGCATTTTGAATCTGCAGGCGGTGCAACTTTCCAAAGTGCTTTGTTCTTTAATAAAGAAAACCCTTATGATGTTATGGATGCTTTTAGAAAAACCGTCGGGCCGGATGTAAATTTGCAAAGTTTGGCACGCGGTGTAAACGTTGTTGGTTTAAATTCGCAACCTAGTGATGTTATCAAGTTGCATGCTAAAACTTTTAAAAAACACGGCCTTACAACTATTAGGAATTTTGATGCTTTAAATGATGTTAACAATTTAATTTATAGCGGTAAATGCATTAAAGAAGCAGGCTTAAAACATGAAGTAACTGTTACAATGATGTCCCTTGCTCCTGGTTGGGATAAGACGGGTAAATTTCATACACCTGAAT
Organism: Elusimicrobiaceae bacterium; assembly: GCA_016281355.1. Lineage (GTDB taxonomy): Bacteria > Elusimicrobiota > Elusimicrobia > Elusimicrobiales > Elusimicrobiaceae > Proelusimicrobium. Next base: position 23,112 of record JAEEIL010000015.1, read on the forward strand.
TTTATGAAGGTGTATTAAAAAATATTATTGCAAGCGGTATTGAATTTGACAGCGTATGTTTTAAAGATGCCTCAGGTACTTCTACTCCGCAAACCGTAAAGGAAACTATAAAAAGAGCAAAAAAGATATTACCGCCGGAAGTTGAAGTAGTTTTCCATACCCATGAAACTGCCGGTACAGGCCTTGCTTGCTATTTAGCGGCTATTGAAGGTGGGGTTGATAGAATCGATTTATCAATGGCCCCTGTAAGTGGTGGAACTTGTCAAACAGATATAATTTCCATGTGGCATGCACTCCGCGGCAGTAATTATACTTTAGATATTGATATTGATAAAATTCGTAAAGCGGAAAGTGTTTTAAAAGATTGCTTAAAAGATTATGTCTTAAAACCCGAAGCGATGAGGGTTGAACCTACAATTCCTTTCTCACCTTTACCGGGTGGTGCTTTAACAAATGCTACCAGGCAATTAAGGGAAATCGGTCAATTTGATAAATATCCGCAAGTTCTTGCCGCGATGGAAGAGGTTGTAAGGCGTGGCGGTTTCGGAACTTCCGTAACACCGGTTAGCCAATTTTATATACAACAAGCAATGCAAAATGTTATACAAGGCCCTTGGAAAGCATTTGCGCCGGGCTATGGTAATATGTTGCTTGGTTACTTCGGTAAAACACCGACCCCGGCAGACCCTGAACTTGTAAAACTTGCCTCTGCTTATATGAAAAAGGAACCCACAACAAAAACTGTTTTGGAACTTAATGATGCCGATCCTAAAAAAGGTGTTAAACCGGCAACGGAATTGCTTAAAAAGAATAATTTACCTGTTACTGATGAAAATATTTTTATCGTTGCAGCTTGTAATGATGCGGCAAACGGCGTAAATAAAGGTTTAGATTTCTTACTCGGTAAAGCAAAATGTTTGGTGGAAAAGAAATCTGCCACTACCGAAACACATTTAAAAGGTAATGCTTTTACGGTTAATGTCGGCGGGGAGACATTTAATGTCGAACTTAAAGATAATAAAGCCACAGTTAATGGCGAAACTTATGATATTTCAGTTAAAGAAGGCATAAGTAATACACCTGCAAAAGAAGGTGCATCTAACGGAGGCGGTGCTGAAGTCAAAGCCCCGATGCCGGGCGTAATTATGCGCTTTTCCGTTACAGAAGGTGCAAGTGTACAAGCCGGGCAAACTGTTATTATCATTGAAGCCATGAAAATGGAAATGGAAATCAAAGCAACCGCAGCAGGTAAAATACATTTTACATCTGCGACAGGCGATCAAGTGCAAACAGGCCATGTGCTTGCTTTGATTAAATAGGTGAATTATGTTAGCAGATATTTTAAATTCTTTTCAAACACTTTGGGGCACAAGCGGCCTTGCTAATTTCACCTGGGGGCAAGTGGTGATGATTGCCGTTTGCCTCGTAATTTTATGGCTTGGTATCGTTAAACAATTTGAGCCTTTGCTTTTAATACCTATCGGGTTTGGCGGTTTGCTTTCCAATATCCCCGTTGCAGGTATTGCGGCTTTAAGTGTTTCCACGGTTGACCCAAGCGGCACAATGCATACTGCTTTCGGTGGTTTTTTAGGGCAAGTTTACGGGTTTGGTATTGAGTCCGGCTTATTTCCTTTGCTCATCTTTATGGGCGTTGGTGCTATGACGGACTTTGGGCCCTTAATTGCAAATCCGCGAACATTGCTTTTAGGTGCTGCGGCACAATTCGGTATATTCTTTACCATCTTCGGTGCTTTAATGCTTGGCAATATTTCGCCTGATTTAAGTTTTAGTATGAAAGAGGCGGCATCTATCGGTATAATCGGCGGTGCTGATGGGCCAACAGCAATATTTTTAACTTCAAAACTTGCACCTAATTTGCTTGGTGCGATTGCGGTTGCGGCATATTCTTATATGGCACTTGTTCCTATAATTCAACCGCCGATAATGAAGTTTTTAACAACCCCGGCAGAACGCAAAATCAGGATGGAGCAACTTCGCCCCGTCAGCAAAAGGGAAAAAATTATTTTCCCGATAATGGTTTTACTTTTGTGTGCGATGTTTATCCCTGATGCCACACCGTTAATCGGTTGTTTGATGTTCGGTAATTTGGTTAAGGAATGCGGTGTTGTAAACCGCCTTGCAAAAACAATGCAAAATGAGTTAATCAATATAGTTACAATTTTGCTAGGTTTGGCAGTTGGTTCAAAACTTTCTGCAGATAAATTTTTGCAGTTTAAGACGGTCGCAATTGTCTTGCTTGGCTTATGTGCTTTCTGCGTCGGTACTGCTTCGGGTGTTTTGATTGCAAAATTTATGAATTTATTTACTAAAAATAAAGTTAATCCTCTTATCGGTGCGGCAGGTGTTTCCGCAGTGCCTATGGCGGCACGTGTTGCAAACAAGGTTGGTCAAGAATATGATCAACAAAATTACTTATTAATGCATGCGATGGGGCCAAATGTCGCTGGTGTAATCGGTTCTGCAGTTGCGGCAGGTATTTTGCTTGCTATGCTCGGCAAATAAGCAATTTATAGATTGAACATTTAAAATGACCCTGCGTTATATTTAGCGCAGGGTCATTTTATGTCTAATTAATTACCTCAGATATACGAATAAATTCTGCAAAATACAAAATGTAAATTTTATAAATAGGACCTTTAGCCCCATAAATATAGGCCCAAATACCCTTGTCAAAATGGCATTTAACGCTTAATATATATTATATGGGTATAAAGTATTTCAAAAAAGCGATAAGCATGATATTGATAATGGCATTGTTAATAAACACGATGCCTGCGGATTTATTTGCGCAGTCGGTTAGGGGAGGTACTTTAGGTGGGATAGAAGTACCGGTGATAGAACCGATGGTACAAGACCACACCTACTACTACAATACACAAAGGGAAATCCAAGAAGCGATTCGAAGGAGCGAGGAAGAGCGAGAGAGGCAGTTAAACAAGAAAGAAAAGTTTTACGTTGAGAGGCTTGGTATAGGTGGGGATGGTATAGCAGAAGACAAAGCCTTGATGGGGGAGTTAAGGAAAGCTTTAAGGGAGAGGGTAAGGTTTTATTTAGACAGTGCGGAGAGCATATGGAAGGGTATAGATAGAACGGTATATCCATTGATACAGAATGTAGAGAGATCGAAGAATGATGAAGATTTGAAATACAACATCAGCATGTTAT
>JAEEIL010000016.1 GCA_016281355.1 Elusimicrobiaceae bacterium
CTTTATTTTATTTGCTACTTCCAAATTGTATTTTTTTTTTTTTTTTGTCAACATTTTTTATTTGAAAGAAATTTAGTTGGAAATATAGAGAGGGAATTGAAAATTAGTTAATTAACGAGAGGGGATTTGGGTTACGGTAAAATTCCTGACGGAATTTTCCTTCACCCCTGCCCTCGCGGTGCTCGCCTTTGCCTTCGGCAAAACTCGCACATCGCTCCGGGCTTCAAATCCCTACGGAAAGCAAAGCAGTTTGCTTTCCTTCAACGCCGGAAATTTTTAAGGCATCCTTTTGGATGCCTTAAAAATTTGGGCGAGAGGGGATTTGAACCCCTAAGTCCGTTAGGACATACGGTCCTGAGCCGTACGCGTCTGCCAATTCCGCCACCCGCCCGCGTTTAAATTTTATTTAGTGTTTAAGGCCATAAATTTGCGCACAAAGGCAACTATAAGGCCTATTAAAGCATAGAGACCGAAAACTATAAAGACAATATCTTGCGGATATTTGATAAATAAGATAATTAAAATCGCTAAAAGTAAGAATTTACCGAGTGTAACTTTTCTGTTTTGATCTGTTCCTTTGCTTTTAAAAGATGCATAAGGAATATTTGAAACCATTAAAAGCGCAAGCCCTAAAGTTACAAAAGAAACAGCACTGAAAATATAAGGAATGTAAACTTTAGCAATCGGCAAAGCATGCCTTACGCCTTCTATTTCGGAAGATAATTCATAAGATAATGCAAGTGAAACTAAAACCGCTGCTGCGGCCGGTGTAGGCAAACCGGAAAAATGTTTCTTTGAACCTTTACCTGTATTTGCAAGCACATTAAATTTTGCTAAACGTATCGCACCGAAAAGCATATATATGAAAGCAATCGGAGCACCGAAAGGTGTTTCCCTTAAAGCAATATAATAAATCAAAAATGCAGGTGCTGCACAAAAGGAAATTAAATCTGCAAGAGAATCCATTTCAACGCCGAAGGAAGATTCAGCGTGTAATAGCCTTGCTACGCGCCCGTCGAAAGCATCAAATAACATAGCAACGCCGATTAAGATACCGGCAAAAATGAAATCCCCTTCAACTGAGGCAAGTATCGAGAAAAACCCACAAGTTATATTCCCGATAGTAAATAATGACGGTATTGTCACAATACCCATATGTTTAACTTTTTGAAGATTTACCATATTACCTCCAAATCCCCATTACTGTGAGGCCACCTTGTACGCATTGGCCTTCCTTAACTGTTAAAGTAACTTTATCTTTAGGCAAATACAATGCAACTTGTGAACCGAAACGAATGAAACCAACCCTTTGACCTATATCAACTTTTTGGCCTTTTTCCACCCAGCATTCAATACGCCTTGCAATAGCACCTGTAATTTGTTCTATTGATATTTGCCCCTTTTCAGTATTAAAGACAATTAAGTTACGTTCGTTCCTGTCAGCATTTGGGTTGTTTGCAAAAAGAAAAGAACCTTTAGTATATTTTGTTTCGGCTACTTCACCTGTGAAAGGTGCACGCTGAACGTGTACATTAAAAATTGAAAGGAACATTCTGATAACTACGGTATTAGGATCGCCCTCTGTTCTAATTGAAAGAATAGTACCATCAGCCGGTGCGGTAATTTCCGAACCATTAAATTCTGCGTTGCGATCCGGATTACGAAAGAAAAATAAAACAAAAACTGTTAAAATCAAACAAATGCTGGAAAGGGGCATAAATATGAAATCTAAAAAGAATAAACCTAAAATGCAAAAAACTATAGCAGCTGCAAAAACTTTTATTGCTAATTTTATGCCTTGTGGTAAAACTGTGGCAACCCAGGCAAAAGTCTTTTTTAAGGTTATTATAAAATCTTCTAACATATTGCCTCCTAAAAAAAGAGCCGCTACAATCGGCGGCAATTCATTTAAAAGTGTGGGCAGGGGGGGACTCGAACCCCCACGATCTTGCGATCATCAGATTTTAAGTCTGACGCGTCTACCAATTCCGCCACCAGCCCAACACATATATTTTAGCAAATTATGAAAGGAAAGTATCAAAAAATTTTTCACAACTTAAAATTTTGATACCTTCTTCTCTTAAATTATTTGTTATACCCCGGTCATAAGTAACCACACAAACGCGTTTCGCGGCATTTTTTAAATAAAGCGCTTGCTCTAAAATCACTTCATCTGCGGTTTGATCTTCAGAAAATAAAGCGTCAACATTTTCAGGTGAAGTCGGGCCGATGTTTCTAAATCCGCCGTCTATAATTAAGCGGAAAGTTGAACCTTGATATTCTGTTAAAGACGCATCATTTAAAGCAGCAATTAAAGCACGCAAAGTTTTTTCCTCGTCTTTCTGCGGGACTTGCAAAAAACTTCTTAAAAAATTTAAAGCATCTATTAGGTAAATTGTCGGTTTTGTGGAAATCATTTATTTACCTTTATTAAAGAAGAGAGGCCAAATAAAATAAGGTCCGGCTCATAATAATCAAAAATATTTTCTTTTTCAAACAAACGTCCAAGCCCGCCTGTTCCGATAATTATAAATTTTTCTTTTTTAAAACATTCTTGTTTTAAACGGGTTACAATTTCTTTAACAAGGCCGATAGTACCAAGTACTAAACCGGTTTGTATTTGCGTTTCGGTGGTAAGGCCTGCAGCTTTGTTCGGCTTTTTAATTTCTACGGTGGAAAGCAAAGCAGTTCCGCCGGCCAAAGCACGCATGGAAAGCATTGGCCCTGCCGAAATTGCACCGCCTAAGTATTTACCGTCTTTTGCTACCGCATCAAAAGTTATTGCGGTGCCAAAATCTATGACTATCAAATTGTTTTTTGGATGCAAATAAAAAGCACCTTCAATATCGGCAATTCTGTCAGCCCCAAGGCCGTTTAAAGTGCCATTATTAAAGTATATTTTTGTTTTAATTTCTTCATCTATGACAAAAGGTGTTAAGTTAAAATATTTTTTAATTGAGTGTATAATTGAGCGCGTAATCGCAGGTACTACCGAAGATATTGCAACTTGTTTTATTTCTTTGGGTTTAATGCCGTTTGCATTTAAAGCATTTAATAAAAATACACCTAGTTCATCTGCGGTGACTGCACCGTTTGATGTATGGCGGAACCTGGCTTTAACTTTGTTATTTTTTAAAACTCCGCAATATATTTGTGTATTTCCAACGTCTATTGTCAGTAACATAAATCCTCAATTATTTTTTAAAATTTGTTTTGTAATTTCTTTAATAAAACTGTCTTCATTTACATCTTGAATTTTTCTAAAAATTGTCAATGCCTTTTGTTTTTTACCTTGTGTTAATAAGGACATTCCTTCAATAAAAACAGCAAGTTGACTATCCGGGTTTTGTTTTTGATAATTTTTAATTTCTTTAAAAACATCTTTTGCCGTTTCTTGTTTATATGCTCTCCAAAGTAAAGAAGTTAATAAAATATCATCCCTATTATTTGATAATTTTAAAGCCTGATTTATGTTGTTATCTGCTTTTTCGTTTTCTTTTAAATTACGGTAAATTTTTGCAGTTAAGAAGTAAATATCAGGGTTATTTTCATCAATTTTTTGTGCTTTTTGAGCATATTCAAGGGCTATATTTTGATTGTTAGATAAGAAATTTGCCATTGCGTAATCAAAATAAACGGAATTATCTTTTTCCTTTTTTTGATCTAAATAATTTTTGAAATATTGACGTGATTTAGATAAAAACCCGATTTTTAAATAAGCCCTGCCAAGCCCGAGTAATGCTTTTGAATTATCATCATCAAGTTGCAGGACTTTATTATAAAATTCTATAGACTTATCATATAGTTCCGTTTTATAATATAAGTTTGCTAAAGCCAAATTAAGCCCGACATCTTTTGGCAAAACTTCCAAAGCTTCATTATAGGTTAACAAAGCGTGGTCATAGTCGTTAAGGGCGGCATACGCATCACCCAACACTAAATAAATGCGACGTATTCTGCGTTTTGGGGCTTCTTGGTTCTCAGATAAAAATTTTCGGCCTATTTCTATGGCTTCTTGATAGTTACCGTTTGTGTAAGCCTCTCGTGCGGCGGTAATTTTATGTTTTTGGTCAAATCTGCTTGTTAACCCTAAAAATGCTTTGCTCTGTAAGGGCAAAAACAGAAGAATTAAAATTAACGAAAGTATTTTATTTAAAGACATAATTTACCCCGTTTATAATTAACTTCTCTTTGAGTTTAGGTAATTCTTGGTAAGCAGAGGCTGCACCTATTTCTATTGCTAAACTCGTTTTGGAACGGTCTGAGGATCCGATTTCACCTACCCTTGAAAGAATAACAAAATCTGCTTGATGCTCCGAATCTTCTGTCAAAACTGCACCTCTCAAATCACCTATTCTTAAAACATATCCCATAATATTGTTTGGTTTACTGCCGGCAAAATTCGGCAAAGCATAAACAGCAATTGTGAAATCAGCACCCATTTTTTTAACTAAATCTACGGGCATATAATCTACAATACCGCCATCTACAAGCAATCTTTGGCGATATTCAACCGGTTCAAAAACACCCGGTAAGTTCATACTGGCTCTTACGCCTAAAGATAAAGGACCGCTGTCAAAAACAACCTTTTCCCCGGTTTTAATATCAGCTGAAACACAAGCAAAAGGTATGGGCAAATCTTCATAATTTTTTGATCCGACTTCTTTATCAATAAATTCCTGGAATTCTTCTGAAGAAAATAACTTTTCTGCAAATAAGTATTTTAGTATTCCGCCGATATTAAAATCTTTTGAAATATAACTTGTGTTTATATTGTTTACTAAATCTTGTAAATGTTCAAGTGGTAATCCGGCGTTATATAAAGCACCTACTATGCAACCCATAGAGGTACCTGACATATAATCAATAGGTAGGCCTGCTTCCGATAAAACTTCTATTACCCCGATATGTGATGCCCCTCGCAAAGCCCCGGCTGATAAAGTTACACCGACCGTTGGGCGTTTTTCTTTTGGAAGCTGTATAAATTCTTGCCAAGCAAAATCGCGCAAAATAGCATCTTCTTCTACGTCGCTTAAAGCAAAAATATTTTGCCCTAAAAGGCAAAATAAAAACGTAAATAATAAAAATTTTGTAAGACGATAAAACATTTTATTTTAAATCTTTTCCTACTGCGTTTTCCAGGTTAGCAATAGCCACAAGATGTTCTTTTTGCGCTTCAAGGCTTTTAACCCCAGCTTGATAATAATAGTTTAACGATTCAAAAGTTTCTTTTAAAGAAGATCTGTTTTTCATAAAATTTTTGAATTGACTTCTGATTGTTTCCCAAGCTTTTATACGATTAGGAGTTTCCGTTTGCCAGAAATTTAAATTATTATACGCTTCTAATACTTGCATTCTTACGGTATCTTCCACGGCAGCCTGCCTTAAAACCGTTTGGCGTTGTTCTGCCCTTTTTTGTTTTACTTGGGTTGTATAATCATAACCGATAGGTAATTTAACGGCCAAACTTACTTGCATATTTTCTTGTTTTAAATTGTCTACACCTTGACGATCGTAAGAAGCACCGAGCAAGATATCCGGGTAACTGCGGGTTAATGATAATTTAACGGCTATATTATCCATTTCCACTTTGTACATTGCACTTTTAACTTCCGGTCGGAATTCCATAGCCCACAAGTTTAGCTTTTTTAAATCTACATCTATCGGGCTATAATCTAAAGAACCCTCAAAGGTAACTTCACTATTAAATTCCTTATTTAAAACTTTAAGTAAATTTATTTTTGCTTTATTCAAATCTTCTTTTGCTTTTGAAGCTAAACTTTCAAATGAAGAAAGTTCCGCAGACAGTAAAATCTTTTGTGCAGAATTTAATTCTGTCCCTTTTGCTGCGCGTTTTGCTTGGTTTAATACATCTTCCGCAAGTTTGTTTTTTTCTTGTGAATATAAATACTCATAAAATGCCGTCTTGGCGGAATATATTACAATATTTTTTGCATTTTGGTAACGGCTTTGCGTTTCCTTATTTGAAGCGCGCGCCAAATCTAGTGTGCTTGAAATTCTGCCCCCACCGTATATATACTGAACCGCGGAAATGCCAACCCCGTAAAATAAATCTTCTCTTTGATGATTTGGATCTGGCATTAGCAAACGTTGGCCTATCATTTCCGGTAAAATTATCGGGTAATCTAAATTATATGCAGTAACGGAACCATTCAAACTAAGTTGAGGAAAGTACAAAAATTTTGCTTCTTTTATACGTTGCTGGGATATAATTAAGTCTTGTTCTATTAAAAGCAAATCATAACTGTTTTCTAAAGATAAACGTATCACGTTTTCCAGAGAAAGGGGCCTATTCTCGTCCGCAGAATATTTTAAACGGTATTGTTGGGCTTGGGTAATTGTTGAAAAACAGAGGCAAATAAAAATGAAATAAAAAAGTTTTTTCATTATTTATCCTCCTTTTTTGTGATTACATCAAGCATAGAGTTAAACTCTTCTGCTAAATCGGATAAAGCATCACCTTTTCGTAGTTTAACACGGGCTTGTTTGTTACCTTTTTTTATTTCCTTGCAAATTCTTTCAAAATGATATATCGGGCCGGCTATACGGTGTGAAAGCAACGCAGAGATAATAGCCAGTAACGCAAAAAAGATTGTACTTTTTATAATCAAAGGATAAATTAATTTAGGGCCTTCCTCATAAACACGTTGCAGTAAAATAGGGTGATTTTGAAAAATATCTTGTAGGAAGGTTAAAAACTGATAACTGAATAAAACCATTCCAAACAAAACAGACAGAAGAATAAACAAGATAAATTTTACCTGTAAATCCTTTTTAATAAAAATTGTTTTTCTGGTAACCTGTTGCATTTAACACCCTAATTAGTATATGAAATTACGGATATCCCTAATATCATCCGGTTTTGTTATTACACGAACATTTTTAAGATAATAAGCTTCTTTTTGTGCGGCAAAATCATTTTTGTCGTGCGGTAATTCTACAATTACAATATTATTTTCTAAGTTTTTTAAACTATATACTACAGCCAAGCGCCATGTATCTATTCTGGCATTTTCGTCGTGTACTTTTGGGTTAAAATGGTTAACCAAAACTACCATGCCTTTTTTTAAATCATAGCCGTTAGATTGATAGGTATTTATAATGGCATTTTTTGATTTAGTTTGAGTACCTTCTTTTGGGCCTGCCGCAAATTCAAGTTTATAATTACCGTTTTTATCCGGTCCGGAAAGTTTTTTTGCAGGCGCATAATATGCATAAAATTTGTCTTCATACATAAACGGTAAAAATGCGTAGCGTCTTAATTTCTGTTCATAAGACATATTTGGGTTTCTGTTATACGGTTCTTTATGCGCGCAGGCACAAAAACCGCTTATGATTACACAAAATAAAATTGGTAAAATAAGTTTTTTCATTTTTACTCTCCGTAAATATTATTTCCTTTCAAATCTTGCGCGACAATTAAAGGCAAATTTTCAAACTGAACTTCATATACCGCTTCCGGCCCAAGTTCAGGGTATAATATAATTTTACTATTTTTTGCGCAATTTCCGCCTAGTGCCCCAAGTCCGCCGAGCGCAGCGAAATAAACAACCTTACCGCGCATATAGGCATTTACTTCTTTTGAGCGAGCCCCTTTGCCTATAATACCAATTATACCTGTTTTTTTGATAAATTCCTTACAAAATTTATCCATTCTGGAACTTGTTGTAGGGCCAAGAGCACCGCTGGCCTGATTTTTTCTATTAGGGGTTGGGCCTGCATAATAAATAATTTTACCTTTTAAGTTTAAAGGAAAAACTTTTTCCTCAAGTAATTTTTTATGGGCCATATCACGTAAAATATATACGGTACCGGTTAAAGAAATAAAATCTCTTACTTTTAATGTTCGAAGGTCATCAATGTGTGGGTTTATTAAATTAATTTTCATAAGACTGCCCCCGCATGCCTTGACGAATGGCAACAAATATTTACCGCACAAGGCAAACTCGCAATATGGCAAGGTGCATATTCTATATATACTTTTAAGGCGGTAATTTTACCCCCGAACCCTTGCGGACCGATATTTGTTTTATTTATTTTTGTTAAAATTTCTTGCTCAAGTTTTTTGTAATTTAGATTCTTATTCTGTTTACTTCTCAGTAATGCTTTTTTAGCAAGCATTGGCGCAGTTTCAAAATTTCCGCCAAGACCTATCCCAATGATAAACGGAGGGCAAGCACTTGCACCGGCATCATTAACTACAGATAAAATAAAATCAATAATCTCCTGTTTGGAAGCAGTTGGGTTAAACATTTTAATTTGGCTTTTATTTTCTGCTCCGCCGCCTTTAAGCATTAAATTAATTTTTAATTTATTTCCGTTAACTATTTTATAATGAATTATGGCAGGAGTATTTGTTTTTGTATTTTTTCTTTCAAAAAGCGGTTCTGAAACTATAGACTTTCTTAAATAATTTTCCTTAAAACCTTTTTTGATACCGTCTTGTAAAGCTTTATCTAAAGAACCGTCAATTTGTAATTGTTGCCCTATTTCCACAAATAATACAGCAGTGCCTGTATCTTGACATAGGGGGAAAATTCCTTTGTTTGCTATTTTTGCATTTTCCAAAGTCAATTTGATTATTTCTTTGGCAAGGCCTTTTTCTTGTCTGTATGTTGTGTTTAGAGATTTAATAATATCTTGCGGTAATGTGTATGCGGCTTTTTGGCATAAATCGGCCACAGTATTAGTGATTAAACTATTTTTTATTACGCGCATAAGCAACAGTTTCCTTAATGGCTTTTGATATTAGTTCTTTCGGGAATTTTTTTATTAATGTGCTTTGTGTTAAAAAGTCTAATTCTTTTTTATTTTGCAAGATATCCTGTTTAACTATTTTATACACTTCCGCAGGAGTAATTTTAATTTGATTTATATTTTCTTTTATCGCTTGTGTGGCAACTGCTTTTGCCGTTAGCGGGTATAATTCCTCATCTTGCATAAGCGGTAAAATAAAATTTTGTTTTAAGCCTAAATCTTGTGCTCTTTTTGCAATTGCTTTTGATGCGGCAAGGGCCATAGTATCAGTGATAGTTTTTGCCCTGCAAAGCATAGCCCCTTTTAAAATACTTGGGAAACACAAAGAATTATTAACTTGATTTGGATAATCACCGCGTCCTGTCGCTATTATGTAAGCGCCGTGTTCTTGTGCAACTTCCGGGTAAATTTCAGGTACCGGGTTTGCGCATAAAAATGTTATAGGTTTTGGAGCCATGATATCAATTAACTTCGGGTCAAAAGTATTAGGTCCGGGTTTTGATAAAGCAATAACCACATCAGCATTTTTAAAAGCCTTTTCTTGTGTTTGTACTTGATTTAAATTGGTTTTTTTGCATAAATCCCATTGGACAAAAGACGTCGGATTTGATTTAATATCTTGGCGTTTTCTGCTTAAAGCGCCCTGGCTGTCAAACATAATTAAGGTTTTGGGATTTGCGCCGCTTAAAAGTAAAAATCTTGCCACAGCAGTGTTTGCAGCCCCAGCGCCTATTAATACAATTTTTATATTTTCTATTTTTTTATTTACAAGTTTCAGTGCATTTATTAACCCCGCAATTATTATACAGGCTGTTCCTTGTGCGTCGTCATGCCAAACGGGGATATTACAATTTTTGCGTAAATCTTCAAGGGCCAAAAAGCAATTCGGCTGGCTTATATCTTCAAGGTTTATAGCCCCAAAACTCGGTGCAAGCATCATTACGAAATCTATTAATTTTTTAACACTTTTGCGGCCCAGTTCATCTCTGTTATCTATACATAGCGGTACGGCTTCTAATCCGCCTAGATAATTCATAAGTAGGGCTTTCCCTTCCATTACACCTAATCCGCCGCTTGGGCCGCAATCGCCATCACCCAAAACACGCGTACTATCACTTACAATAGCAACTCTATTTGCTCGGTTTGTATATAAAAAGGAATTTTGTTGGTCTTTTTTTGTTTCCACAGATACGCCGGATACGCCCGGGGTATACCAAAGGTCAAAAAAGTCTTTGTCTGAGAGCGGGACCTTGACTTGAGTTTTCAATTTGCCCTTGTAAAATGCATGTAGTTTTAAAGATAAGTTCTTTAAAAAATAAGTATATAATTCCGCTTGTTTTTCTTGCGGAAGAATTTTTATTTCCGGTTCTGTTAAGAATTGTTTTTTTAAGTTTAATGGCATATATTTTTATTTATTGGTATTATTCTCCTAATCCGGCATTATACAATATGGTCTCGATTTGTACGTTAGATATTTCAAATTTAGTAGATTTTACATTATCGAAATTTACATTTTTCAAAACATCTTTGGATATAAGGCCTATGGGATGACCATTTTGTAACGTTAAATCTTTTTTAGCACCTTCTTGAACTGCAATTATTACCACATCGGAAGGGGCATTAAATACAACATCTTTAGGTACCATATAATAAGGACCGAGGCCATCATCTTTTTTATATTTTTCCCATTGTGGAATTTCCTGTATATAGCCCTTTGGTATATCTGTATTATTTATTATGAAATATTTTTTATCTTCAGATTGTTCCACGAAAGCAACCGGCAGATCAACATTCATGTCAGGGAAAAATTCTTTATAGAATTCTCTGTTTTTAATTTGATCTATGCCTTCTTGATGTTCTTTATCTACTTCATTGTATTTATTAACCAGGGTTTCATATGACACATTACCGTTGGGTGAAACCAAATCTTTATTTATATTGCTTTTATATGGGCCGACCATTTTGTCCCCAAAAGACGCATTTTCCGGCACTTTGTCTATGCCTCTTAAACGCACTTCAACAACTTCACCGTTTTTATTTGTTAAAGCCTTGTCCTGTAAAGAACTCATTATGTTTACATATTCCTTATTTGGGTTTATATAAGCGATTTCTAAGATTTTTTTATCGCTGTTGGATAGTTCATCTTTAAATTGGTTAAACTGTTCTTCGTTTTCTATATCGAGGTTAAAAGGTTTTTCTTGATCGCTGTGATAAACTTCTGAGTATTGGCATTGGGGTTCATTTTCTCTTTCTTCTTGTGCTTTTCCTTCTTCATTGCAGAGAGCAGAATAAAATAACTCTAAGTCAGAAGAAGGCACACCGTCTTTATTGTGGAACATAATAGGTGCTATTCTGTATGAATCGGAACACGATTCTCCTTGACAATGTTCGTCGCCTTCAGGGTTTTCTACCGGTGGTTGTGCTATAGCTGTTTGGTTTAAAATAATATTTCCCATAGGAATTAAATTACTCGGATCCGGAAGTATTCCTTGTCCTATTTCCCCGCTTTGTATTTTGTGATTAAGCAAATTATATGCAGCGTGCATATCCTTTAAGGATGCAATAGCGACATCTGATGCCGATATGTCTATATTGCTAAAATTAGATTTTGTGTTATTATATTTATCAGTATGCTTATAGGTTTTATAACTATTAAGAGTTTGTTTCACGGTTCTGTTTCGGTTTTGTGCCAAATAAGTATCAATATCGGTTGAAAATTCACTCGGTAAATTATTTTCATAAGATACTGTTAAATTCCCATTTTCATCTGCGAAATAAAGTGCTTTTTTCCCTAAATTCTTTGCAACACGTGAATGATATCTGCTTAAGGCACCTTCTATATACTTTCTATTTGCATTTTTTGGATAAGTACCGTTTTTATAAAATTTGCCCTCATAATAATACCCTTCTTGGGTAGGTTCTAAAGTTAGGCCGTCCCTTGTTAAAACCGTTCCTTTTTGTAAATTTACCGTATTATCTTCCCTTTCTGTAGCTGAATAGATATCGGCTTCATCATCATCTCCGGTAAAGAATAAATCACGGGATGTTATATCTATATTTTCCTTGGCTGCTTTTGTAGCTACCGCTACTTCCGTTTCGTCATTTTCTTGAATCTGTTGCTGTTGTTGTAGTACAGATTCTTCTTGGGAAGCAAAAACAGGGACGTCCATTTTATAAAATTTCTTTAATTTATGCACGTATTTATCTAGCAAATTTTCTTTTGGAAAGACGGGCAAAGGGCTATCTTTATGTGAATAAATGCTTTCTTTTTTAATTATTCTAAATTTTTCTTTATCAGGGAATATTAATGGCAGAGATAAAAATATAACCAATGCAAGTGCTAAAAAACGAGAAATGTTTTTAAAATCAAATAAATTTTTAAATTTCATAAAGTCTCCGTTATTTGCAATCTTCCATATAAATTATAAGACAATATTAGTAACTTGACAAGGGCCATTAGGCCTATTATCTTTTATTTTTAATTTGTATTTGTTTAGCTTCAGCTAAACGGGCTAAAAAATCTTGTTTTATTTTAATTTGTGCCTGCAATGGGGCAGATTTTAAATGACATATCGCAATAGCTGCGGCATCAGCAACATCATCCGGGTTTAAAACTTCTTTTAATTTTAGTGTAAGTTGTACCATGCGTTGCATTTGTTTTTTATCTGCAGCGCCACTTCCGCTTATAGTTAATTTAACGCGTTTTGCAGGATATTCAAACACTTCTAAATTATTTTGTGCCATAGCAAGCACTATTACACCGCGTGTTTGAATGGTGTGGGACATTGTCATAGCGCGTTTTAAAAAAAACATTGCTTCAAGTGCGGCTACTTCAGGTTTAAATTCTTGTATTACCTTTTGTATTTCCTCGTAAGTTTGTTTTAAACGTATTTGAAACGGTAAATCTTTTGCAGTATGTATTAACCCTGCGGCAACTAAAAAAGCCCCGGTTGGGCCGTTTTCAACAACAGCCCAACCGGTTCTGTCTAAACCTGGGTCAATACCTAAAACTCTATTTTTCTTCAATTTTAGCTAAAACCTCATCTGAGATTTTATCGTTAGAATAAACCTCTTTTGTGTCGTCATGTTCGTCTAATGTTTCAATTAAACGTACGATTTTAGAGGCTGCTTCTGCATCAGTAATTTCCACTTCATTAGACGGCAACATCGTAATTTCAGCGGAAGCAAGTTTAATATTTTTGCCTTCCAAAGCGGTTTTAACTGCCTCAAAGGTTTCGGGTGCGGTTACCACTTCAAAACCTTCTGCTGATGTTTTAATGTCTTCAGCACCGGCTTCTAAAGCGACATCCATTAAAGTTTCTTCTGTTGCATCTTCTTTGCTTACCAAAATAACACCTTTTTTGCTAAACATATAAGATACACAACCGGAAGTACCGATTGCACCACCGTGATTTTGGAAAATTTTGCGAATTTCGGCAAAAGTTCTGTTTTTGTTATCTGTTGTACACTCTACGATAACAGCAACAGAATTAGGGCCGTAACCTTCGTAAGTGATTTCTTCATAAACAGTACCGGGAAGTTGCCCTGTACCTTTCATGATTGCGCGTTTTACGTTTTCAGCAGGCATGTTAGCTGCTTTTGCATCATCTACTGCCTTACGTAAACGGGCATTACTGCCTAGATCTGCACCGCCGATTTTAGCGGCAATGGTAATTTCCCTGATAAGTTTTGTAAATACTTTACCTTTTTTAGCATCTACCAAGGCTTTTTTGTGTTTAATACCTGCCCAATGTGAATGTCCACCCATAATAAGACTCCTTATTTAGCCTCTGGCTTTGCGCCTTCGGCGGTTTTTGTTTCTTCGTCTTCGGTTTCTTCTTCAAAAGAACCTTGTAAAAGTTGCCCTAAAGTCGGGCGCGGGGCCTGCTTTAAATATTGAGCAACGACTTTCCTGTTTTGAACTTGATCAAAGCGTCTTATTGAAAGATTTACTAAATAATTTGCGCCGTCAACGCCGATCACTGCTACTGAAACAGTATCACCGACTTTACCTTCAAAGCCTTCGGTATATTCTTGTGCAGCAATATAACCTTTTGTTTTATTTTTTGTACCTAGTTCAACTTCCAAACCTTCCGGAGTAACTTTGGTGATCGTGGCTTTTGTTGTACTCATGTAAGGGTAACGTCTTTTTAACATATCGGCAGGATTTAAGAAAAGTTGTTTAATACCGAAAGTTAAATTGCCGGTTTCCGGGTCAATTGCCAAAATCTTTGCTTTGATACGTTGGCCGCGTCTATAATTTGTTAATATAACTTGCGGATCTTTCCAGGCAATATTTTCGAGGCTAACTAAACCTTCGATTCCGTGAAAGCGTAAATGGAGGCAGTCTTTACCGACTTTTGACACTACAACTCTCAAGGTATCACCTACTTTGATTTCTTTTAAAACTTCCGCACGACGAACTGATTCGTCTTCTTCCAAAACTTGTTTTCTTGAAATAATGAGTTTTTGTTTTTCTTTAGAAAATTCAGCAATTAAAGCTTTAATTTTTGCACCTTTTGGAAGGTAATGTTTATAAGCAGTATGTAATTCGGATAATGACAAAGGCATAAATCCGGGTACACCGTTTACTTCTACTTTATAACCGCCTTTTACGCAAGCGGTAATTAAACCCCGAACTCTTTGTTTAGCATCAAAAGCTTCTTTACAACGAGCCCAACCTACGGTTTCTATAGCTTTTTTGTGGGATAATATGCTATGGCGTTCATCACCACCTTTCTTGATTAACACTGCGGTAACTGTGGAACCTACTGCCGGAATATCTTTTCCTTCAAAATCACTTAAAGGGATAAGGCCTTCCTTTTTGCTGCCGACATCAACTAGGACATTATCTTGTGAAACTTGAACAACTGTAACTTCCACAATTTCCTTCTTGTTTAATTTGTCCTGCATTTCGTCTTGTTGAGCAAACAACTGGTCCATCGTCATCTCTTCGTTAATTTGGGTTGTTTGTGTTTCTTTCTTTTCAGGGTTTGTCATACTCAGTTTTACCTTTTTTATACTTGATAAAAAAGGCGTATCCTCCATTTGTTTTATTTTAACTTAATAATTTGTTGCATTACTTGGTCTGCAATATCTTGAAATTGTTCTTTGGTTTGTTTACCTTCTTGCATTTTCGGCATAAAAGGTTTGCCAATTACTACTTTTAAATTCCTAGTAAAAGGTAATTTTTCCGTATTAAATACCCTTATAGGAATTACCGGTGCCTGGCAATGCCAAAGCAGGAAACCAACACCTGCTTTCGGCTTAATCGGCTTACCTGTTTTTGAACGTGTTCCCTCCGGAAAAATAAATAAAGCTTTACCGCTTTTTATAACTTTTAATGCCTGTTTTAAAGAGTGTAAGTCTCCGCCCTTTCTATACCTGTCTACCGGGATGAAACCAAAACTTTTTAACGTCGCTCCAAGCAAAGGAACACTCAAAAGTTCTTTCTTGATGATGTATATAGGATCTCTTCTAAGTCCTACAAATCCGCCAACGAGCGGGGGGTCAAAGTTCGATACATGGTTGCATGTTAATATTACAGCCCCTGTTTGCGGAATATTATCAAGTCCTATAATTTCTACCTTATAAAATAGGCGAAAATAGGTTCTAAATATAAATTTTAGCAAATTAAGAAGCATTTGTGCGGCTTAACTCCAAAACTTTATTTATTACTTCCTCTAAACTAAGAGTGGAAGTATCTATTAAAATTGCATCACTTGCAGGTTTTAAAGGGGCGGTTTTACGGGAGGAATCCCTCTCATCACGCGAAATTATTGACTTTAAAATTTCGTCGTAATTTGCTTCTTGCCCTTTTTCTTTCAATTGTAAAACACGCCTATTGGCCCTTGCCTCAGCGGATGCAACCATATAAAATTTTAAATCGGCATTTGGGGCAATAACTGTTCCGATATCCCTACCTTCCATAACCAAACCGCCTTCTTTTGCCAAGGCTTTTTGTTTATCTGTTATAACGGCACGTGCTTTCGGTAATGCTGAAGTTATGCTTGCTGCACGCGCTACTTCTTCGCTGAGTAAGGCATCTCCTAAAAATTGCCCGTCAACCAAAACTTTCAAATTACTATCGGCTTCCTTTTCAAATCCCCAAACGATATTTTTGGCAATTTGAAAAACGGCTTCTTCATCTTGCAAGTTAACACCGCTTTTTAAAGCTTTCCAACCTAAGCAACGGTACATTATGCCAGTGCTTAAAAAGCCCAGATTATATTTGGAAGCAAGGGCCTTGCCTACTGATGTTTTACCAACACCTGCAGGCCCATCGATAGCAATAAGAAGTTTTCTGTTTTGCATATTAAAGTTTAAATCCGTCTACTTCAGCCCCTTTGACTAATAATTTTATAGTTTCCGGGGATGTCGAATATGACAAAGCATCATCTAAAGTTATTTTGCCTTGTGAATATAAACGGGCAAGAGATTGGTCAAAGGTGTTCATTCCGTAGTATTCACCGTTTAATATTGCTTTGTTAATTTCATAAAGTTTATTATCTTCAATACTGTTTTTTATTTGCCCGGTAGGAAGCATGATTTCTAATGCAGGAACCATTCCACCACCTATTTTAGGTAATAACCTTTGGCAAATAATACCCTTAATTAAATCTGCCAATTGGAAACGTATTTGCCCTTGTTGTTCTGCGGGATACGCTTCAATTACACGTGATATTGTTTGCACAGCATCAATAGTGTGCAAGGTGGAAAGGACTAAGTGCCCCATTTCCGCAGCCAAAATAGCGGCACGGATAACTTCCACGTCCCTCAATTCACCTAACATAATAACATCCGGGTCTTGACGCATGGCATATCTTAATGCTGAAGTATATGTTAAAGTATCAGTTCCCAAAGATAATTGGCTCACGATAGCCTTTTGTTCCATGTGAATAAATTCGATAGGATCTTCAACGGTTAAAATGTGGCAGGATCTGCTCTTATTAATTTCATTGATCATGGATGCCAAAGTTGAGGATTTTCCTGACCCGGTCATACCTGTTACTAAAATAAGGCCTCTTCTGTTTTCAGACATCTTTTTTAAAGTTTCACCGGGTAAAGATAATTCTTCAAAAGATGGAATTTGCAAAGGTATGTGTCTTACAGCCATACACATTTTACCGGACTGTCTGTAAATATTGAACCTAAAACGGCCGTGTTCTTTTGCATCCAATGCGAAGTCAACACTTAAGTTCCTTTCAAGGAGTTTTTTATCTTTTTCCGTCATTATTGCAGATGCTATATTTTTAACTTCATCATTTGTTAAAAAACAGTTTTCTATAGCCCTTATTTTACCTTCCATACGAACAAAGACATTAGAGTTCCCTCTAATATGAAGACCTGTAGCCTTATTGTCTACTACGGTTTTGAGTAATGTATTTAAACTGACTGCCATTTTATCTAACCTCCTGATTTAACCGCTTTATAGCGGGTAAGTGCTTCCTTAAATCTATTGAAATCCAACGTTTTGATTCTTGCGTTTTTACTGCTTTTACCGGTATTTTCATGTTTGAATCTTTTGGGAAATTTGTTGCAATAATAACAACTTTCAAAGAATCTTTATCTAGGTTCTCATCATAAGTTTTACCGATTTTAACAAGTGCGGAACTGCTTATGTAGGGCCTTACCGTATTCATAACTTCTTTTTCTTCACTCATAGCGAGTTCGCCTGAATAATTGAAAGATACAAGTAAACCTTTTGCACCGGTAATATTTTTATTTTCCAAGAGTGGTGAAGTTAAAGCTTGTTTTAAGGCTGTTATATGCCTGTTTTGCCCGGAAGCTTCACCTATACCTATAAAGGCACAACCGGAATGTAACATTATGCGTTTTAAATCGTTATAGTCAATATTCATTTCACCCGGCCTTATGATTACTTCCGATATACCTTTTACTGCCCTTAAAAGGACGTCATCAATGTATCTGTAAGCGACATTGCTTGGGGTTTTTTTGTCTATAATTTCGAAGATAGAATCGTTTGGAATGATTAAAGTGCAATCGGCATATTGCTGTAATTCTTCTATACCTTTTTTTGCCCTTTCTTCCTTGACATAACCCTCATATTGGAAAGGACGCGTTACAACTGCAACTACCAAGATGTCATCTTTATATTTTTCTTTTGCTACTCTTGCCAAAACTGGGGCAACACCTGTACCTGTTCCGCCGCCCATACCTGCAGTAATAAATACAAGGTCTGTATCTACGAGTAAATCTTCAAGTTGCGTGATAGATTCTTCCGCCGCTTGTTTACCAAGTTTGGGGTCCCCTCCGACACCAAGGCCTTTAAGCAAATTATTCCCTACTTGCAGAAGATAAGGGGCTTGATTACGCCTTAAATCTTGCGCATCAGTGTTGATTGCGACAAAATCTACATCGGTAATACCGGCTTCCATCATGTGGTTTATGGCGTTTCCTCCGCCACCACCGATACCAACACATTTGATTCTAGCCTTTTTACTTTCTAAACTTTGTAAAGTCCTGGAAGTCGCTTCAAATTGATTTTGCTTTTCCATATTAACCGCCGAATAAATCTGAATTTCTAAAGAAGTTTTTAATGGCTTCTATTATTTTATTAAAAATTCCTTTGGAATGTGAACTGGTTTTAGATGTATCTATCATTTCCCTTTTGGTTACGAAATATGCCAAAGAAACAGCCGTAGCATATTTCGGATTTAAAAATTCTTTATCACATTCAACGAAATCTCTTTGAATAGTAGAACAAACAACTTCTTTAATATTTAAACTTGAACGTGCTTGTTCCTGTATGCCGGGTAAAAGTGAACCGCCACCTGTTAAAACTGCTGTGCTTGCGCATTCGTAAAAACCACTTTCCTGCATTTTTTCCTTTACCGCATCAAAAATATCTTGGACGCGTGGGCGAATGATATCAAGCAAATAATCGCGGTTTATTTTTGTTTCCTTTTCGCCGTAAAGGGGGGAAATTGTTATTTCTGTTTCTCCATTGTAATCACCTGGAAATGCAGTTCCGTAATCTATTTTTATTTTTTCGGCTTCTTTATGGGATATGCGCAAAACTTTTGCGATATCACTCGTGATTAAATCAGAACCGAGTTTGATATCATAAGAACATCTTAAAGCACCATCAACATAAATTCCGGCTGATGTATTGTCTTTTCCTAAATCTATAATTAAGGCACCCATCTCTTTTTCTTCTTGGGTTAAAACTGCCTCCGCTAAACACAGTAATCCGTAAAAACGGCCGGTAATATCACATTTTGCACGGTCAAAAGCCCTATTTAAATTATTAAAAGTTGCAGTTAAACCGGTGGTAATATGCACATCCACATCTATGGAAGTAGCTTCCATGCCTTCAGGATTTCTAACGGGTTGACTGTCAATATAAAAACCTTGCGGAACAGTGCTTAAAATTTCCGAATTATTTTTTATCGGAATACTTTTTGCAGATGCAATAGCATGATCGATATCAATCGGGGTAACTTCTTTATCCACGCGGGTGATATTAAATGTGCCTTTGCTTGTAAAACTTTCAATATGTTCACCGCGTAAAGCAATATATAAAGCATTGATATCCGTTTGTGTTGTTTCTTCTAAATAATTTATTGTCTCAATTATTGTTGCGGTGGTTTCGCGGATATCTGTGACGATTCCGCCTTCAAGGCCTTCGCAATTAAATTCTTTACCTGCTAATATTTTTACTATATTTTTCTGTTGGTCTAAGGTCGCGGCAACAGCGGTTATTTTGCCACCGCCGATATCTAATGCCGCTATTAAATTTTGTTTTGCCATTTTACAAATCCTTGTAATCCTGTTTTAAGTAGACTTTGCCTTTGTTAAAATAAGTAAAATCCACAAAATACGGGAGGGTAAAATTTTTCCCCTGTGAAATTTTAAAAATTTCCGCCAAAACGGAAAGTTGTTTTTTTACCTCTTTGAAATCTTTTAATTTAACAGGGCCGAATTTCGTTTCAAATTCAGCAGTCTGTTTATTTAAATCTATTGAAATATTGTTTGTATTTCTTAAAGAGCTTAATTTGATCTCTTTAATAAATTGTACCAATTCTTGGGCCAAAATTTCACTTTCTATTTTAGCATTTAAATAGATATTAAGAAAGCCCTCTTTATTTTGAGGGTCATCATCTTGGAAAATTTGCCCGTCTTCTGTCATGAAAAAATTATCTTGCGGGGTATAAATTCTGGCAAATGGTTCATATTTACTTGCAACAACTAAAAGTTCTTTTGTAAAAAATCTTCTTGCAACCTTTATACTCTTGATATATTTTACGTTTTCATTTAAGTAATTTTCCAAATCTTGTGCTTCTTTTTTTGAAAGCGTTACATTTAAATTTATTTTTTTATTTTTGATTTGTTTCTCTATTTGTTTTTTAAGTTTTTCAGTAGGTGTAACTATATTTATTGTTTTTACTTGATAAGTCAAAACAGAGGGGAGTTTTATGTTTTCAAAATAAGAATTTTTTTGATGCCAAAATAAAAATGCACCCTCACACAAGGCCAAAACCGTTAAAAATATTGCTATTTTTTTTATACGGTTTTTGTAAGCGCGGCGTCTGTTGATGGGGCCTTTAAATCTTTTTTTAACCGGTGTATAAGAGTACATTTTTCTCCTATGTACATTATATAATATTCGTTCGCGTTTGGGAAATAAAAAAGGCCTGCTTAAAACAGGCCTATAAAACAAAACGCCCCCTAGGAGAATCGAACTCCTCTCACCAGATTGAAAATCTGGTGTCCTAGCCGATAGACGAAGGGGGCAAATTGCGCTCTGTGAGACTTGAACTCACGGCCTCCCGCTTAAAAGGCGGATGCTCTACCACTGAGCTAAGAGCGCTTGAAAACGATTTTAA
>JAEEIL010000017.1 GCA_016281355.1 Elusimicrobiaceae bacterium
ATAACATGCTGATGTTGTATTTCAAATCTTCATCATTCTTCGATCTCTCTACATTCTGTATCAATGGATATACCGTTCTATCTATACCCTTCCATATGCTCTCCGCACTGTCTAAATAAAACCTTACCCTCTCCCTTAAAGATTTCCTTAACTCCACCATCAAGGCTTTGTCTTCTGCTATACCATCCCCACCTATACCAAGCCTCTCAACGTAAAACTTTTCTTTCTTGTTTAGCTGCCTCTCTCGCTCTTCCTCGTTCCTTCGAATCGCTTCTTGGATTTCCCTTTGTGTATTGTAGTAGTAGGTGTGGTCTTGTACCATCGGTTCTATCACAGGTACTTCTATCCCACCTAAAGTACTCCCCTTGACCGACTGCGCAAATAAATCCGCAGGCATCGTGTTTATTAACAATGCCATTATCAGTATCATGCTTATCGCTTTTTTGAAATACTTTATACCCATATATTTATATATTATGCATTAAATGCTCTTTTGACAAGGGTATTTGGTCCTAATAAGTCTTACCCAAAAGACCTATTTCATTTGGCTTATAGGCCCAAAAAAGGTAAAATATAGTATGCTTACAATAGATAAGGTTTTGAAACTCGGGAAAATAACTTCCACGCAAACGGTAGCTAAAGAAATAGCACCAATATTTCCAAAAGAAAGTATTTTGATTACCGCTGCAACGCAAACGCAGGGCAAAGGGCAGTATGAGAGGACATGGTCCTCAAACCCTGGCGGGCTTTATTTTACCTTGCTTTTAAGGCCCAAAAAAATGGCAAATTTAAGTGATTTATCCCACCAAACAGGCAAGGCCCTGGCTAGGACTTTGGACATAGATTATGGCCTTAAAACACAAATTAAATTGCCAAATGACGTGCTTGCTTTACATGGTAAAACCTACAAGAAAATTGCCGGAATTTTGATTGAGAGCCAAAGCACAAATAAAAACTTAAATTTGCTTTTGGTGGGTGTTGGCATAAATGTAAATAATAAACTGCCCGAAGATTTAGAGGCTACCTCAATTAAGCAAATAAAAAAGAGCGCCCAAAATATTGACGCTCTTTTAGAAAACTTCCTTAAAAACTTTGCCGAAGAATACTTACTTTGGCAAAATTCTATTTAGTTTCTTAGAATTTATATCTGATACTCAAACCCATTAAATGGCTGGTTGCACTCTTGTAATGGACAGGGATTTGAGAAATAACATGAGTACTCGTATCCTCTTTAATTCCTACGCCATCTAAAGAAGTTGCGTACAAGAAAGAATAACTTATATCTAAGATAACATTTTCACTGAGTTTAAAACCTGCACCTGTACCGATAATATAGCGGTCGTCAACAGGTAACATAACATCCATAAATTCATCATTTAATGGAGATTTATCAAATATGAAACTACCGCGAAGTTTAACAGTATCACTTAAAGTGTATTCTGCACCGACACCGATTCTGTAAGCATCTTGATAGTGTTTAGCATTATTTAATTCTGTTCCCATTAAACCAGGTGTTGTACCATATCCAGGATTATGATCAAAATTAATATTAACAGCTCTAAAACAACTCCAGAAAACATTGGTCCAGTTCGCTTCAATTAAAAGTTTTTCAATAGGTCTGTAAGAAACACCTATAGCAAGTTGAGCTGGGAAAGTAATATCTCCCCAAAAATCTCCACCGGCAACGAAGTTTGATGCAGCGGCAGGATGAACATAATCATATTTATTAGGCCCTTTAACACTGTGGTCATTTCTCATACGAAAACTGGCACCGAAATTAACCTTTTCATTCGCGTTATAAAATAATGCAAGCATGCCCGAAAGAGCATAACTATCACCATCAAGATTTAAATCTGCCATATCAGATAATGTAGCATTATTACCAAAACGAATTTTTTCAGTAAAATTTAAATATTGAACTTCAGCACCTAATGAAACTGATAATCTATCTGTTGCTTTAAATGCCACTGTCGGTTGAACTGAAAATGTAGTAACACCAACGTGTTTTAAACTTGCACCAGGGTTTGATCCTGTGTTAGGTATCATCCAACTAGGATCCTTATAATCATTACTTAAACCAAAACGCGTCATAGCACCTAAACCCCACCACCATCTATCATTGATTTGTTGTGTGTAATAAAGGTTAGGTAAAGGCCACCATTGACGTTTGGATTCCCCCGAATAAGAAGCATACTGTACACCACCTGTTGCGGTAACAACCGTTATACCGGTTTGTATTTGTTTGCCCGGAAGTTCGGTAATAAGTGCAGGGTTTAATGCAAGTGATGCAGGTTCTGCATCGCCGGCCAAGACTGCACCGCCCATAGCATTACCGCGTGCGCTAAATTCATAAAGCCCGAAACCTGAGGCTAATGCCAAATTCGCTAAAAACAAAAATGGCAGGGTTAATACTAACTTTTTCATTTTTTATTCTCCTTAAATATTTGCAATTTTAAGTACATAAATATTATAGCATATTTTTAGCACACTTTGTGCTGATAAAAATATTTTACATTTTTACGTCTAAGATTATTAAATAAAAAACTCCCCCACACTAAAAAATATGGGGGAGTTCTTAAAACAAATAAAAACTAATCAATAAAGAAATCTTTGCCTTCGGCTAAAAATTCCAAGCACTTGCCTGTGCCTAAAGCAACACACCTTAAAGGATCTGCCGCACGGCGGACAGGGATATCCGTTTCCTTATGAATAAGGTCCGTAATACCTCTTAAAAGTGAGCCACCGCCTGCTACAACTAAGCCCCTATCGACAAGGTCTGCCGCAAGTTCGGGTGGGGTTTCTTCAAGTGTTCTTTTAACCAAATCTACGATAGCGCGGACAGGTTCAAGAACCGCTTGGCGGATTTCATCAGATGTAACTGTCATGGTACGCGGTAAGCCTTGTGTTTGGTCGCGCCCTTTGACTTCCATGCTCATTTCTTCTTCCAAAGAATAAACGGAGCCGATATTTATTTTAACTTCTTCGGCGGTAGTTTCACCGATAATTAAATTGTATTTCTTTCTAAAGTATTGGACAATGCAATCTGTAATTTCATCGCCTGCGATATCAATAGAATTTGCAACAACCATACCGCCGAGTGAAATGACTGCAACTTCAGTTGTACCGCCGCCGATATCAACAATCATGTTGGCATGCGGTTCGTTAATATCCAAACCTGCACCCATGGCTGAGGCCATAGGTTCTTCAATTAAAATAACTTCCCTTGCACCGGCTTGCTTTGCTGCGTCTTCAACGGCGCGGCGTTGCACTTCGGTGGTAGAAGAAGGTATACCTATAACGATACGCGGCCTAAGTAAAGATTTCCTGTTATGCACGCTTCTTATAAAATAGCGTATCATTTTTTGTGTTACGCCAAAAGAAGCAATAACCCCGTTCTTCATAGGCCTTTCCGCGACTATATTGGCGGGTGTTCTGCCAAGCATTTGTTTTGCTTGGGTGCCGACGGCTTTAACCTCGCCGGTGTCTTTATCTAAAGCGACTACGGACGGTTCGCTTAACACAATGCCTTTATCTTTAACATAAATAAGACAGTTGGCTGTGCCAAGGTCCATACCCATATCATTAGAAAACAACCCGCCTAAATAGTCCAGAATCATATATTAAGCCACCAATTTAATAATTGCCACTTCGGCATTATCGCCTTTGCGGATGCCGGCCCTGTAAATGCGGGTGTAACCGCCGTTACGGGTAGCATAGCGTTCAGACAAAACTTCAACAAGTTTTTTGTAAACAGTTTTATCTGTAACTGCATTTTTGAGGGCTAACTTTTCGCCGTTTTTAGCAAGAGTAATCAAGGCTTCAACTTCGCGCCTGACTTCTTTTGCTTTCGGTAAAGTGGTTTTAACTTCCTCGTGCATAATAATGCTTTGGGCCATATTGGCAAGCATTGCTTTGCGGTGAGAGGTTGTTTTACCAAGTTTGCGAACACCTGTGTTCTTAATCATAAAATTACTCCTTAATCTCTGCTAACTTTAACTTCATCGCCGCTAATCTTTCTTGCACTTCTTGTAAAGATCTTGCACCGAAGTTCTTTACCATATTAAGTTGTTTTTCGGTTTTAGAAGTAAGTTCGCCAATGGTTTTGATATTGGCTGCTTTTAAACAATTTAATGAACGTTGAGAAAGTTCAAGCATCTCAACGGGTTGGGATAAAACCTCAGAATCGGTTTCCTCTTCTTTTACGGCTTCTTCTTGCTGGGGTACTTCGTCAAATTCTGCTTCGGCACCTTCAACTGTAAAGATGTGTAAAGATTGGGATAACCTAACCGCTGCTTTATGTAATGCTACGCGAGGTTCTAAAGTACCGTCGGTAGTAATTTCAATAATTAAGCGGTCATAGTCTGTTTTCTGCCCGACGCGTGCCGGCTCAACATCATAATGTACCTTTAAGATAGGTGAGAAGATGGAGTCAATCGGCATAAAACCTGCGGGGCGGGTTACTTTGAGGTTTTCCTCAGCATAACCGCGGCCTTTGGAAATTTCAATTTCCATAACAAGTTTTGCGCCTGCGTCTAATGTGGCAATAGCCAAATCTTTATTAACGATTTCAACACCGGCAACTTCGGTAATATCTGCACCGGTTACAACACCTTCTTTTGCAACTTCAAGGTGCAAATATTGGCGCGGGGCGGAATCGTCCATTTTAACTCTTAATTTCTTTAAGTTTAAGAGGATTTGTATAACGTCTTCCCTAACATTTGGGATAGTGCTGTATTCGTGTACAACACCGGCAATTTTTACAGCGGTGACAGCAGCACCTTCAAGCCCAGAAAGCAAGATTCTTCTTAAAGAATTGCCAACTGTATGCCCTAAACCCGGTTCATAAGGTTCAGCTACATATTTGCCGTAGGTGGCAGTTTCTTCAACTGTTTTTACTGCTTTAGGTAAAACTAAACTTTCAAAAGCCATACAAATAAAACCTCCAAACTATTTAGAATAGTGTTCAACTATTAACTGGTCATTGACTGGGTAAGCACTTTCTTCCCTATCCGGCCAGCGGAGCAATGTTACTGTTAATTTGCTTGCATCAAATTCAAGGAAGCTCGGGCGAAGTGTGCGTTTTTCAGCATCTTCCAAAGCTTGTTTGACATTGACATTGTTTGCAAGGCGTGCATCCAAAGTAACTTTATCACCTAATTTTAATTGCAAAGAAGGAACGTTTACAACTTTATCATTTACTTTGATATGACCGTGTAAAACAATTTGCCTTGCTAAGCGAAGTGAGGTTGCAAAACCGGCGCGTTTGACGATATTATCAAGACGGGTTTCCAAATATTTAATGAATTGGACACCTGTTTGACCGGTTGCTTTTGTTGCTTTATTGAAAAGGTTTGCAAAAGGAACTTCCGTCATACCGGAAATAAATTTTGCTTTTTGTTTTTCTTGCAAACGAACTGCATATTCGGATAATTTTGCACGGCGCGGGGCTTTGCCCTTTTTGACGGCGGAAAGTTTATCCATTACACAATTCGTGTAACATTTTGTACCTTTTAAAAATAATTTGCATGCTAATTTCCTGCATTTTTTGCAAGAAGGACCTGTGTATCTTGCCATAATTACATTCTCCTCGCTTTAGGTGGCCTGCAGCCATTGTGTGGAATCGGGGTTACGTCTTTAATAGATGTAACTGTAAGCCCTGCTTGTTGCAAAGCTCTGACGGCTGTTTCCCTGCCTTGGCCGGGACCGCAAACTTTAACTGCTACTTCTTTCATACCTAATGCAAGGGCCTTTTCTGCGGCTTTATTGCAGGTAATTTGGGCAGCAAAAGGTGTACCTTTTTTGGTGCCTTTAAAACCGTGTGAACCTGAAGTAGACCATACAATTGTACCGCCTTTATCGTCGGTAACGGTAACGATTGTGTTGTTAAAAGAGCATTGTATATGTACAACGCCATGGGCAGGCGCGCGGCCTGTTTTCTTTTTAGCTTTTGCCTCTGCTACCGGAGCGGGGGCTGCTTGATTTTCTTTTTTAATTTCTTCTGCCATTTTTTGGTACCTTAAATTAAATTTTACTCAGCTTTAACTTTTGCACCCACAGTTTTCCTGCGGCCGCGTCTTGTTCTGCTGTTGGTTTTGGTTCTTTGACCGCGGCAAGGCAAATTCCTTCTATGCCTGTTGCCGACATAAGAACCAATTTCAATAAGACGGTGAATGTTTTGTGAAACTTCCCTTCTTAATTCGCCTTCAACTTTATATTCTTTTTGAAGTAAGGAGTTAAGTAAACCGGCTTGTTGTTCGGTTAAATCTTTAACTCTAGTTTCAGGGGTGATTTTGCCCGCAACTTTCGCCAAAATATCTTTAGCAATTTTTGGCCCAATACCATATACATATTGGAGGGCGATATCAATCCTTTTGTTTTTAGGTAAATCTATACCTGCGATTCTTGCCATATATTCATTAACTCCTGTTTAACCTTGGCGTTGTTTGTGTTTTGCAACGGGGCAAATGACGCGCACAACACCATTACGTTTAACAATTTTGCATTTTTGACATATCTTTTTTACACTTGCTCTGACTTTCATTTATTTCTCCCGGTAGGTTATTCTACCTTTGCTCAAGTCATACGGGGAAAGCTCTAATCTGACTTTGTCACCCGGTAAAATCCTTATATGAAACATTCTCATTTTACCTGAAATATGCCCGAGTATTACTTTACCGCCTGCGATCTCTACTTTAAACATTGCATTTGGTAATGCCTCAAGGACTTTACCTTCAACTTCTATTTTATCACTCATTGCTTCTCCGTTTTTTAGGGGGCTTAGTTTGCGGTTACTCCGTCAAAATAAGCGCACCGTTTTTTGTTACTGCGACTGTATGTTCAAAGTGTGCCGAATATGCGCCGTCGGCAGTAACAACTGTCCATTGGTCTTCTAAAACTTCTACTTCATCACAACCCAAGTTAAGCATTGGTTCAATCGCCAAGACCATACCCTCTTTCAAAATTATGCCCTTTCCTTTGGGGCCGTAATTTAAGATACAAGGGTCCTCGTGAAGTTTGCGCCCAACACCGTGACCGCAATAATCACGAACGATGCCCAAGCCACTTGCCGTAGCATAAGTTTCTACCGCATTGGATACATCACCGAGATGTACCCCAGGTTTTACAACTTCAATCGCTTTGTACAACGCTTTTCTTGTATTAGCAAGAAGCTGGCTGACTGAAGCGGAAACTTTACCTACGCTGAATGTCCGTGCCGAGTCTGCATGAAAGCCATCTTTATATGCGCCGACGTCTATACCAACAATGTCGCCTTCGCGCAAGATGACATCTTTTGAAGGTATACCGTGCACCACTTGCTCATTTACAGAAGTGCAAATACTGCCCGGAAACCCGCCGTAACCTAAAAAAGAAGGAACGGCGCCTTCGGCCCGAATCATCTCTTCTGCAACTTTATCTAATTCCCAAGTGCTTACACCCGGAACAACTTCAAGTTGCATTCTCTTAAGAACTTTGGCAATTATTCTGCCTGATTCTTTTATTTTAGCGATTTCTTCGCTACTCTTTAATTCTACCATTTTTAGACCTCTAATGCACGTTTTACTGTTAAAGAAACTTCTTCAGCACTTCTTGAAGCATCAACAGTAATGTATCCTTCTTCTTTAGAATAATACTCAAGCAGAGGTTCTGTTTCCTTCCTAAAGACATCTAAACGATGTTTAGCACTTTCAAGTGTATCATCTGCGCGGGTATAAAGTTCCCCTCCGCATTTTGAACACTTGCCTGTATAGGAAGGCCAATAAATATTTTCAATATGTCCGCAATCTTTGCAAAGGCGGCGTGAAGTAAGCCTTCTTAAAACGACTTCTTCACTGGCTTTAAGTAAAATTACTTTTACTTTTTGGCCGGCATCTTGTAAATATTTTGTTAGAGTTTGCGCTTGCGCTAAAGTTCTCGGAAAACCGTCAAACAAAATATTTTCTTTCCCTTTGATGGCTGAAAGTAATATTTCGGTAATCAAAGCGTCAGGTACTAAATTACCTTTGCTGATTAAGTCTTTGACTTGTTTACCTAAAGGGCTTTCCTTCTTGATTTCCGCACGGATTAAATCACCCGTAGAAACATGATAGTAACCTTGCTTTTTAAGGTTTTCAGCTTCTGTACCTTTACCGGCACCAGGATAACCAAGAAGGATAATATTCATAGCCCTAAAATTATTCTCCGACGTTAAACCAGCGCCCTTTTATCTTATTGCCTTTCATTAAAGGCTGATAATTATGCGCCAGTAAGTGGGCTTGAATTTGGCCCACAGTATCTAAAGCGACACCGACAACAATCAAAAGTGCCGTACCGCCGAAATAGAAAGGAACATTGAATTTCATTCTTAAGAAATCAGGTAAAACAGCAATCAAGGAAACAAATATTGCTCCTGAAAGCGTAACCCTGTTCATAATTCCTTCTATATAAATTCTTGTTGGATCCCCAGGCCTTATACCAGGTATAAAACCACCCCATTTTTTCATGTTTTCTGCAATATCTTTGGGGTTAAAAGTCATTGAATTATAGAAATAGCAGAAGAAGATAATTAAAGCAATATAAATTAAAGAATAACTTATACTACCTCTTCCCATCCATTCCATAATTCTTTGAGCCCATGGGGATTCAGGCATAAACTGCGCAACCGTTAAGGGCATTGTCATCACAGACATAGCAAAGATAACTGCGATAACACCGCTTTGGTCAATTTTCAAAGGTAAATAACTTGCTTTACCACCGTACATTTTATTACCAACCATGCGTTTAGCATAATGAACGGGAATTTGCCTTTGAGCTGTTTCTACCCAGACTACCAAACCCATAATAACTACAACTATAGCAAGTATTACAAGAGCTGTAACAAGTTGCATTTCTTCGCTGCTTACTAAATTAAAAAGCATGTAAATAGCGGAAGGCAACCTATCAACGATACCGGCAAAGATGATTAAAGATATACCGTTGCCGATACCCTTTTCTGTAATTTGCTCACCGAGCCACATAATAAACATTGTGCCTGTGGCCAAAGTTAAAGTTGTTGTCAAAATGAAAGACCAAGAAGGATCAATAACAATATTTGCTCCCCCCGGTGCAGACATTTTTGTTAAAGCAATAGTCAAACCAAAGCCTTGCAGTAAACCCAAAATCAAACCAAAAACTCTTGTTATTTGGTTTTCTTTTCTGCGGCCTGCTTCACCTTCCTTGCTTAATTTATCAAGCCCCGGAATAACATGTGCGCCTTTGATAAGGCTCATGATAATTGAAGCATTGATGTAGGGCATAATACCCAAAGCAAGAACGGAAAACTTACCTAAAGCACCGCCTGAAAAGATATCCAAAAAACCGAGCATACCACCCTCATGCTGCCTAAAAAATTCAGCAAGAGCTGTGGCATTAATACCCGGTATTGGAATAACTGCGGCCACCCTGTACACCGCAAGAGCAATTAAAACAAACAAAATTCTCTTGCGGAGTTCTGGTGACTCAAAAAGTGCTGCAATAGGATTGTTATCCATTATTTTTTAGCCTTTTTTTGAATTAAAGTTGCTGTACCGCCAGCTTTTTCAATAGCAGCTTTAGCAGAGGCTGAAAAGCCATGTGCGCTGACTTTCAAAGCAACGGTAAGTTCGCCGGTACCCAAAATTTTAACTTTATCAGCCTTCTTGATTAAGTTGGCTTTCTTTAAAGTTTCGGGGTTAACTTCCGCACCGGCTTTAAACTTCTTTGCCAAAGAACCGATATTTACAAACTCACCTTTTTTAGCAAAAGATACATTTGAGAATCCGCTTTTAGGAATTCTTCTGACCAAAGGCATTTGACCGCCTTCTTTACTTTCCTTTCTGGTATTACCTGAACGGGAAGTTTGACCTTTCATACCTTTTGTTGAGCTTCTGCCCATACCGGAACCGATACCGAGACCGATTCTTCTTTTGGCTTTCCTGGAACCATGTTTAGGAAAAAGTGTGCTTAAATGTACCATAGTTGTTATTCTCCTTTAACTTCTGCCTTTGGGGCTTCTTCTGCCGGTTTAGCTTCTTCGGCAGGAGTTTCCGGTTCTACATATTTACCGCGGGCTTGCAATACATCTTTTTTGCTCTTGAGTGCTTTTAAGCATTCCATAGTAGCATAAGCTAAATTGCAAGAGTTGGTGCTACCGATACTCTTTGAAAGAATATTTTTAACACCTGCTGCTTCCAAAATCAAGCGGACAGCAGCGCCGGCGATAACACCGGTACCGGGGGCAGCCGGTTTCATCCAAACTTTGGATGAGCCGAAACAACCCATAATTTCGTGGGGAATAGTTCCGTTAAGGAGAGGAAAACTAACCATGTTTTTCCTTGCTTGGAATTCCGCCTTAGATACGGCAAATTGTACTTGGTTTGCCTTACCTATAGCTACGCCGACTTTACCATTACCGTCACCGACGGCAACCAAAGCTCTGAAACCAAACCTCTTACCACCTTTTACCACTTTTGCGGTTCTCGCAACGTGAATAACGGTTGTGCGGCCTTCGGGTTTGGCGCGTAACTGAAACTCGGCCTTATGGCCTTTCGCTTCTTTATTTTCTTTGTTATTTAACATAGTTCACCTTAAAATTTTAAGCCGCCTTTTCTGGCTGCTTCAGCAAGGGCTTTTACCCTGCCGTGATAAACTCTGGCACCTCTGTCAAAGCAAACTTCTTTGATGCCTTTTTCCAATGCTTTTTTAGCGATAAGTTCGCCCAAAGCAGTGGCAGCTTCAATGCTTTTGCCGGAGGCTTTATATTTACCAGCAAGTTCTTTACCGCAAGTAGTAGCGGAAACTACTACTTTGCCGTTTAAGTCGTCAATTACGCTTGCATAAAGGTAATTAAGACTTCTGTAAACAGATAAGCGCGGATGTTTGATACCTGCTGCTTCAAGTTTTCTTTTAGTTCTTTCTTTTCTGAACTGATATCTTTCTTGTTTAGTTGCCATAATTATTTAGCGCCTCCAGTCGCAGCTGCTTTACCGGCCTTGCGGACGATGTGTTCGCCTTGATATTTAATACCGCTACCTTTATAAGGTTCCGGTATTCTTAATTTGCGAATTTTAGCAGCAAAGTCACCGACTAAGACTTTATCCATACCTTTAATTTGTACTAAAGGTGTTTTAACATCGGCAACAACTGTTATACCTTGCGGTATATCAATAATTACAGGATGTGAAAACCCAAGTTCTAAATTGAGTTTATTGCCTTGTACAACTGCTTTGTAACCAAGACCGTTAACTTCAAGAACTTTTACAAAAGGTGTTTCAACCCCGAGTACGAGGTTTGCAATTCTTGCACGTGCAGTACCGTAAAGGGCATTTAATTCTCTTTCACGGCTTGCATCTTTAATAGCTAAATTTAAAACATTGTTTTCAAGTTTAGCTTCAATGCCTTCGGGCATAGTGTAAGAAAGATTACCAAGAGGGCCTGTTACTTTAACTTCAGAACCCTTTACTTCCACTTTTACTTTAGCGGGAATTTGTATAGGTTTTTTACCGATTCTACTCATAATTC
>JAEEIL010000018.1 GCA_016281355.1 Elusimicrobiaceae bacterium
TTCTTCAGCAACTTCTTTATCATCAATTTTAATTCTGCCTACTGAACGACCATAACGGTCTATATTTATGACAGTAACATCAATTGTTTTACCTGCCACAAGTTCAGCCAAATATTCTCTGGAAACTTTGCCAAAATCTTGAGTCTTTTCCGGCGCATCTATCCCGTAAAGACGAATTTTTATTTGTTTGTTTTCTGAGTCTAAAATTGTGATAGTATCACCGTCAGCCACTTTGACTACTTTGCCATGAATATCATTTTTACCGCTTAATAATACTACGGGGAAAAGCAGAAGAATTATGAAGAAGAAAACTTTGTTCATTTTTGTCTCCAATAATCTGTTTATGGAAACAAAAAAACGGCTGTTTGCTGGCTACTCAAGACTAGGGTATACCCAACAACAGCCGTAGTTACAAAATTCTTCGAAAAGAATATGTAACATTTGGCAAATAACATTGAGCTCATGACTTCCCAATATTATCTACCTAAACGACCATTTTTGGACTAGTCTTGATTTTGGGTTTCCCCAATAACCATCCCTTTTGGGATTCCAAAAACAGATAAATTACATATTGTCCCTCAATAGGACTTTTACTACAATCTCCTTCAAATTATTATACACGTCTCAAATCTGCTTAGAACTTTTTCAGAATTTTCTTTCAAAAGTTTCTGTCTATATTTTACTATATTATTCCATCCATATCTACAAAATTATACTTTCCCATTGCATATTTTGGACAGAATTAATATAGCAATACGGGTAAAACTGCTATTGTTTATGATTGCAAAGCTTGCAAAATACCAATCATGCCAACCCCGGCTATATCTTTGGTAATTTGACCTTTATCGTTGAAATAATAAAAGTTCATAAATGTAGTTTTAAATTGTTTTTGCGTAGCAGGTATCCCCATAAAATCGCCTTTATGTGTGCCGGTGCACTCCCACAAAACTGCCACTTTATCTTCTTGCGCTACCATATCTAATGCGTGCCACTGAACATCAGGAAATGACTGCCTTAACCAATGCACAAGGGAAAGATACCCTTTCCCGCCATATAAAGGTGTAGGGCTTGCCGGAGTGATAAATGAGGCATCTTGTGCAATTAACTGTTCGGCTTTTGCCTCATCTGCGGTATTTATGACTTGCTCAAATTGTTTCATTACAATCAAATTATGTTGTGTGTTAGGCATATTTCCCCCTTACCAAAATAACAAATTTAGAATAATTAAGCGACAGATATCCTTCTAAATTATTATATCAATTATGGAGATTATGAAGTTAAAACGATTTTACACTGCTGAGGTATATACTTGTGGAGAGAATGAATAATAAAAAACACCCTATACTTTTTGTAAAGGGTGTGTTTATTCTAATCATCTCTTATATATCGAACTTGGCGAAATTATAGTATCCAAATTACATACTTTTTGCCAGAATCTAGTAATCCCATTCATGGTCTTTGTCTTTTAATGCTTTTTGTGTCGCAGAAATAGATGACAATACCTTAAATGGAGACTCTGAGGCCAATATATTAATGCTTTGTAAAGCCAAAGACAATTGTTCATTATTTCTATTCTCAATAGCTTTATCTACAATTGAAAATAATTTATCAAAGCATTTCCTACGTTCATCAAAAGCTTCTTTTAAATATTCTAATATTATTTCTTTTTCACGTTCTATTTGTCCAATTAAAACATCTCGTTTAGCATTAATTTCTGCTCTCTTAGTTTGCTGAACCTCACAAAATTTTTGAACTTCATTTGCTCTACTAATAAAATCTTTAACAAAACTCATCATTTTATCTGAAGTGATATCGGTTATAGATACTGCCATGTCGTTTTCCATTTCTTTAATAAAATTGTCGCCATCTTCATATTTTTTAGTATCTAAATTCATAGAATTTACAAGTCGTTTTGACTTGTTATTGGAATTTAAAGATTTTAAAGTATTTGTTGCCAATTTGATTCCATGTTTTTTTATAAAATTAATTAATTTCTCATTACTCATAAGTAACTAACTCCGTATTTTTAATCATTTTTTTTGTAGATTCAATAATATTCTTTCCTTCAACATATATTTTTCCTGTTTCATCTGTGACAGGTGTATTGATAATTCTAATTAATGATTCTATCAATAAAGCTGTTTGCTGAAATGTTTTAATATAGTAAGTATCATCGTAATCGAAATCGGGAATTAGAGGAATCAGTGAATTTAAACTATTCTCTACTTTAGAATATAATTTATTAGCGATATCAATTAATTCATTTGAACGGTCAATAATAGCATCTAAAACGATCCATGCTTTTTCTATTTTCTTAGTTTTAGTTACAATTTTTGCGGCATTTTTTGTAATTTGGGTTAATTTACTGGAATAGTAACAAGTAGCCATTAATCCACCTGATATTACTACCACTCCTCCTGTCGCAGCAAATTGAGCTATTCCAAGTATCGTTGCACCAGCTGCAACTCCGCCACCACCACTTGCTAGTGTCCCTCCACCTAACCAAGCCAATGTAGCATTCGTAGCAGTAGCACCACTAAGGGTCGATATAGCTGTTCCCGTTGAAGCAGTAGCTAAAGCACCAACTGTTGAAGTAATTGCCGCCGGAACAGCACTCGCAGTAAGAGCACCCGAAGTGCCAACTAATAATGTCTTGAGTGTAATCTGTCCCGTTGACATGTCAATTTTCTTCATATCATTCAGCAATGGTGTCATTTGTTTAATTTGATTTTTTAATTTCCTATCTATCTCGACATCTTCAAGTATTTCATAATATTTCTCTTTATTCTGCTGTTCCAAATCTTTCAAACATCCAAGAAATTTTCCAACACATTTTTGAAGTAAAAAGAATTTTTGTTTATTTAAAGTATCAATAACTTCCTTCATCTTCTTTTCACGATATTCTGTAATTTTTCGAGCTTCGTTATAGAAGGCAAAAGCGCTTTCTTCTATTTGTTTAGATTTTTTTCTTTTTTCTAGTCCTGTAATTCCTGTTAAGTTCTTGCCAAATTTTATAAATGTAGCAACAACTCCTTTTTTAAATATTTTTTCTACAGATATTTGTTTGTATTTTTCAAAGCAACATTCATATTTCTTTTCTAATTTTTTAACATATGGTTTGTATGATAAAATTGGACTCTTTTTGATTTTAATATTTTGCGGATAAATATCAGCTTTTTCTTGCCTTTTCCCCGATTTATATTTCTGAGAAATATAGAGAGCACCCGATGGATAGTAAATATTAAGTTTACCATCTAATTTCCCTTTCACAAATGAACACTTTTTATTTAATTTGCCAGAATGATAGAAAAATTTTTCAGGGCCATTTTTTTTGTTATACCTGACATAATACTCGTGACGAATATCGTTTGTTCCATTATAATATTCTATTTGTTTTTTCCCATATTTTATGCGTTCTAATAAATTCATAAATAATATCTGAAATTTATCCTTTCTTATCAATAAAACTATATTATAATTTTAGCAAAAATATATCAGTAATAATACAAAAAGAAATTTTATAAGATAGTATAAAACTCTTTATTGTCAAATTCTATGTTTCAAATAGAAATAGCCCCCATATTATAACATCCTTTTTGTATACTCTTGGGCAAACTTTGATTCCGAATATATATTTAGAACTGCTTGCGAACGGGATATATATATATTCACTTTATCCAATTAGCATTCTGGTTGATTGATTGGATAGCAGAATAAATATTATTCCAAACTGCAACATCTGGAAATAAGTCCACAACACTTCCTTGATCAGTGAAGGGGGTGCGTTGAAGAATGCTCATATCTTTTAGCACACCATTTTGAGCAATATATTCCTTAATCCTATCTACGAAGTAGATTTGATTAGAATTTAGGTTGTGTTCATCTATAAATTTAGAAAAGGCTTCGTTGATGCTTTGTATGTCTAGCCCCAACGTAGCACGCACAAATTCGCCTAATGGAACATCTCCTATATCATGTTTATAATTGTCTTTTGTACCTAATTGGTTCCACAAGATCCCCTCCAACTCATTAATATCTTGTTCGGATAAGGGCTCATTGGTGGTTAGCTTCGCAATTGAGGGCAAATGTTTGTTTTCGCGCAGGAAATGCTCTGCTTTCTTTCTGTAATTTTCTAATTCTATAGTATCAGGATGAAATCCATCTTCATTATATCCCGTCACACAATCCTTAAAGTTCGTTTCATAGCGAGTACGAACCGTAAGCGGAACAAAACGCATAATATCACGTAATCTTTTGCGGATATTTTCAAAATCGGGAAGTTCCGCACGAGTTAAATAATCCGTGTGTAAAATTTGTTCTATTAGATCTTTTTGAGAAAGAACCTCAGGTATATTACCACAAGACGTTAGTCCTGTTACTCTCTTCACAAGATCTTTGTATGCTCTTGCACAAGATGTCCCACGTAATTTAGCTAATTCTATTCCATACACCAAAGAATCAAAGCGTAATGCTTCAAAATCATCTTGTTCCGGTAACACAAGTGGAGCGACTTCTGTACTTAAAGCATATACATCACTCTCGGTCAATTGCCGGAATGCCTCTATCGATGAGAAACGATCTAAAATTTGCAGATGTTGGCGCACGGCAAAATTATTGCGGTTTAGATGTATGATGCTTTTATGAACGGCCTCTACCAGTTCTTTTCGCCAAGCAGTAAAGAAGTCATTTTGTAAGGACAGATCCTGTAACTTCTGAGCTAGCTCTAGTTTTAATTTGAATAGTTGTTCCTGCAAAGATACCGCCACGTTTCCCGTATCCTGACGAGCCGTTTGGAAAAACTCAAAATTAGAACAATAATCAAAGATATAGAATCCGTTCTTATCTTCAGCATCCAAAAGACCGGGGCATAAGCGTGTTCCACGTCCAATCATCTGCCAAAATTTGGCCTTACTCATTACTTTTTTAAAAAATACTAAGTTTAAGATTTCTGGTATATCGATGCCAGTATCCAACATATCCACAGAAATGGCAATTTGCGGCATTTTACGGGCATTGGAAAAATCATCTATCAAACTTTGCGCGTAATTGGTATAGTTGTCAATTACACGACAAAAACCGGTAGGAAAATTGGGATATTCTTCATTAAATACTTGTAAAATTTTCTCAGCGTGCAAATGGTTCTTGGCAAAAATAATGCTTTTGCCAATTTTAGTTCCATATTCAACCTTTAGCCCCTTATTTATAAGATCGTCTAATACCTGAACGATTGTATTCTTGTTAAATACCCAATCATTAAGTGCCGAACCACCAATCTTGTCGGGAATATTTCCATCTTCATCGGCAAATTTTTCCTCGTACTCTTGCTTTTCGGATTCAGAAAGATCGCTATATACAATTCCTTCATTTAAAAATTTAAGTTTGGTCTCGAAAGTTTTATAATCAACCAGATATTTATCCTTTACAGCTTGGGCTAATTCGTAGCCATAGGTCGGCACGCCCTCTTCTAGGCCAAAAATCTCGTAGGTATTGCGGTCAATATCGCTCTTTGGGGTAGCGGTTAAACCAACCATTAAGCCATCAAAGTAGTTGAATATGCTTTGGTATTTTTTATAAATACTGCGGTGTGCTTCATCAACGATAATTAGATCAAAGTGCCCACATGTAAACATCTTGCTTCCATCCGTATCTTCCGATTCATCAATACAGTTCATCATAGTCGGATAGGTGGAAAATATTCCGCGTGCCTGTAAATTAGGCTTTGATTCACATAAATTGCTAACGGACACGCTGGGAAGTAAGTTTACAAATGCGCGGTTAGCTTGATTCACAAGTGCTGTGCGGTCCGCTAAGAATAAGAAATTACGAATCCATCCTTGTTGTAAGAGAACTTTAACAAGAGAGATCACCGTGCGTGTTTTTCCGCTCCCTGTGGCCATCGCCAATAGGGCTCTGCGACGATTTCTCTGTCCAAAGGTTTCACAAACTGCTTTGATAGCTTCTTTTTGGTAGTAACGATTTGTTATATTATCGTCAATTAAAATATGGTCTAAGGATTGTTTTTGTTCTAATAAGCTAAATAACTTCTCTAAATCTTTTTTGCCATAGATACTGGCCACCTTACGCTCGGGGTATCCACCTTCTTGATCTACCCAAATGCGCGTATCATATCCATTAGTTAAGAAAATGACCGGACGGCGGCCATAGCGGCGTTCTAAATCGTCTGCGTATAGTTTGGCCTGCTGACGGCCTTTAGCGGGGTCTACGCTCGTTTTCTTGGCTTCTACAACTGCTAACGGTCGGCCATCATCCCCATAAAGCACATAATCAGCAAATCCCTCACCGGAGGCATTAGGCATTTTTTCTATGGGCACTTCATTTTGCCAATTCTTGCCTTGTATCCACCCGCCATCCGTAAGCATAACATCAATATAGGCCTTGCGGGTTTCGGCTTCGGTTGGATCAATAGGAACGACCACATAGGTAGATTCCTTGGCTTCACGTTGCTTCGTCAGTTTAGGTGCAACCGTTTTATTAGAGGCCAATAGCGTATCTAAAGATACTTCTGCGACTACCGGAGGCATGCCTGGAGCAGGTTGCTTGCCAACTAAATCGCGGTTAAAAGTGTGTTTTTGATAATTTTTGCCATAATGGAAGGCAATAAAGTCCATAAAGTAGAATAAATTTTCAAGCGCAAAGAGTGTTTGCCCTTTGGTTATATAACGGGAGCTATGAGTTGCGTTATTACCTACTTTTTGAATATATTTAATGCGGTTAAATAAATCTTCTTTAACAAGATTGTGAAATTCATCGGTATAAATAAGCGCAGAAAGAGTATCTTCATAAGGCCGAACAAGTGAAGAATCTACGGAATACAACCATTTGACCCCTAACTCAAGGGCTCTGCGGCATGTCATTATACAGAAAGCGGTATCAATAGCGAAGATGTTCTCCGCCGCTACTGCTGCGCAGGAAAACGCTTCAAACCGCTTATCTTGAGTTAAAAAATCAAAGTTCGTCATAAGATTATTTAAGCATTTTTTTGTTTATTATCATCTTTATTAATACAAATCTTGCAAAAGGCACGACCAAATGGAGTCATTTCAAAATAATTTCTTTCGAAATCAAAACTTTCAAAACCACGAGATTTATATTCCTGCGGTTGGATTAAAGATGCAATTGCTTCATGTTTTTCCAAAGGAAGATATTTTGTCTTATCTACAATAGATGCTGAAGTTACTATTTCAATTAGACCCAGTCGTTCCAAATTAGAAATATACCTTGTAATCCAATGAGGATATTCACAATTCGCTAAATATCCAACATCTGAAAAATTTCGCACTTGGTAAAAATATCCTTTCTTATCCGGGAAAAAGTATTTAATATGAATTAGGGGCCAATTATGTATCTCTAAAATCTTTTTTAATATTTTTGCTTCATCAGGACATAGTTGTTTAATAATTTCCACATAACTAGGATGCACTTCGTTCTTTACAACTTTATTCATCGAGCTTGCCAACAAATTGGCATACATATCGCGTAATTCTTCGTTATCCATACAATACGAAATATACTGTAAGGCAGGCACCGCAATATGGGCCTCGGGTGGAACGACATTTTCCGCGCCCACTTTTTGTAATTTGATTTCTAGCAGTTTGTCAATTTCCGCGACACTATATTCTTTTTGCAGAACCCATTTTTCTAAACCACTTAACACTGCACGTATCGTACGCGGCAAAAGACCTGCCGTGGCAGCTGCGGGTTTTATTAGTGTAGGTCCAATATCTTGGTATCCTTGCTTAACAATTTCTTTTCCCACTTCACTTGCAACTGTTCCAACTTGTTCTATCATCTTTTCATTTTCATTCATCCAAAATACTCCTGCATGAGGGATTTGTATAAGGTTTCAAGGTGTGTTAAGCGATTAGTCAGTAAACCTTTTTGCGCTTCTATTTTTGTCACAAA
The DNA here is from genome assembly GCA_016281355.1 of Elusimicrobiaceae bacterium. Taxonomy (GTDB): domain Bacteria; phylum Elusimicrobiota; class Elusimicrobia; order Elusimicrobiales; family Elusimicrobiaceae; genus Proelusimicrobium. Next base: position 7,924 of record JAEEIL010000018.1, read on the forward strand.
ATCTGAAAATTGAGTTTGTAAAGACATTGGTGGGATTGGTATCTGTAAACCGCGGATAGTCTTAAGTGCCAAAAATTTCTGTGTTCCACCGCGCTGTTGATTCTTTATTATGTTATCCAAGAACGATGAACGTAATAAATACAAAATGTACAAGTTGCTACATCTCGATTGGGGTAAAAACTTAATTAAAGCCATGTTTTTAATTGCATAATTTGGTTCTTGCTTTACCAATGCAGGGTTGCCAATAGTTCCTATCATCGGCAATAATATATCTCCGACATCCACTTTGGAACGTTTGTTTATATTGTCAAAGTCTAATTTGGTTATAAAATTTACTTCTTCGAGACTAATATTTCCATTTACGATGTTTTTTGAGGTAATCAACGGATATCCTTTCAAAACATACTCAGGTGAATCATGGGTCCCGTCTCTAACATCACAAATATTATTTAATGTATCAATTTTAAATTTTTTTGAATTTGTAATAGGGTCGCCGAAGAGGTCTATAAAACGGCTTTTGATAAGCTCATCTAATTTTGTAAGTTGTTCTTTTTGCAGCGCAATCAATTCCTGCACTTTATCCAACCGCTCCGCAATCCGCTTTTGCTCCTTTTGATCAGGTACATTAATGGATGAACCTTTCAACCACTTAAAATGTCGGTTATACCCCGTATTTGGAATTTTTACGTTACTTAGAGCATAAAATAAATATTTGTAATTTGCATCTTGAAGTGTAGATTTTAATACTTTGACCCCATCTGCTCCGATAAAAAAGGGGGTATCAATGTATTTGACAATACGTGTATGATCGCCAAAAATAAGGGCTGGAATGTCCGTAAACAATCCTTGGTAATTATTGGTATATCCCGTAATTTGAGATTGTCCCTGATCCACGATAGGATACTGACCACTAGGCAAGTAGTTAGCTTGTGGAATTTTGGTTGCTAATTTAGTGCAATCTGTAAAAATCTGTTTAAAAAGTTTTTTCAATTCTGCCCCCTAGCACATTCATTTTTCGCTTCTTCGATAAATTTTTTTACATGTTTAGAATAGGACAAAATAGAAAGACCCTCTTCTTCTTTATTATTTTCAACAAAATTGTATCCATTGTTCTTGGCGTATTTGTTAAACACGCCAATCATTTCATCCAGCGTGGCGGCCGCATAATAAACGAGGAAAATTTCTTCTCCATTGTTATACTTCTGTCTTTTTACAAAAGGCGCAATAACAAGTTTCTGACTCCCCGGATAAACTTTTTCCAACCCTCGTCTTAATTCGTCGAGATCTTTTCTAAAAGTTTCAATGCCAAAAGAATGTGAATTATTAAACCGCTGAATAGCTGTTTCCAGTTTTGCCAACGTGTAGATAAATAGAGGGTCGTTATTTGTGAACGAAAGATCTTTCCAATTGTTATCAAATTTTGACGAGAAATCCGCAAATACCACGCTTACATCATCTAAATCCTTATCAGATAATTGGTATTTGTTTTGTTTGATCTTATCGTAGAGCTGTTGCTTGGCTTGTAATTTCTGATAGCAGTCATACAGCTCATCAGCACAAAAATGCAAATAGGTCTGTAAATAGTTTAATCGTAAAAGTTGTGTTAGTCGTTGCTCCTTTCTTTCTTCGTCTTTTCGTTCTTTATCCCATTGCTTTTGTTGTCGTAAATTCAACAAATAAGCAGTCCAAGAACCTAACCCCGCTGCTAACAATGTTGCCACACAATTCGCCCAATTAACATCTAGATGGAAATGTAATGCTAGAACAATTATTAAAATTAATCCGAGAAGGACAGCAAGTATCTCTTTTTTCATTTCAACAACCCTTCCAACTCTTTCATTCCCTTGGTAATATCTTTTTCCAACCCGGCAATGTTCGCCAGGAGTTCTTTCGGGGCAGGATATTCCTCGGGTACATATTCAATTTGTTTGTATTTATTAATAGATAAATCGTAACCGTTATCGCGGATTTCCTTTACAGGCACGAAAAAGCTCTTGTCCGTACGTTTGCGTTTGACTTCGTCTTTTAAGTTCTTAAAACGGGCGATAATATCGGGAATGTCGTTCTCTTGGATAGGATCACGCTTATCGTCTAAACTAAATCCGTCGGCTTGCATATCGTAAAACCACACGTTATCCGTGCCACCATGGTTTGTTTTAGTAAAAATCAGCACCGCCGTAGATACCCCTGCATATGGCTTAAACACGCCACTAGGCATGCTAATAACGGCTTCCAAACGGTTGCCGTCAATAATTTCCTTACGAATAGATTTATGTGCGTTAGATGCTCCAAAAAGCACGCCATCAGGCACGATGGTAGCACAACGGCCACCCATAGACAACATACGCAAGAATACCGCCAAGAAGAGTAGTTCCGTCTTTTTGGTTTTGACTACTTTGGTTAAATCTTGAGAGACGATATTTTCATTTAAGCTGCCTTTAAACGGCGGATTTGCCAAAATCTTGGTAAAGCAGTTCTTTTTGCTGTTTTGGTCCGAAAGACTATCCTGGTAAGCAATGGCCGGGTTTTCAATATCGTGCATCATCATGTTCATGGCCCCAATACGGAGCATGGTGCGGTCCATATCATAGCCAAAGAACATGCCATTATTAAAATGATCGCGGTTTTGCTTGTTATAGAAAACTTCTTTTAAGTATTTTTCTTTCAAATACTCGCCTGCTGCCACTAAAAAACCCGCTGTACCACAAGCCGGATCACAAATGACGTCATTGGGCTTAATATCCAAAAGTTCTACCATCATGCGGATGATGTGGCGAGGAGTGCGAAATTGGCCGTTTGTACCTGCGGTGGCAATTTTGGAAAGTAAATACTCGTACACATCCCCACGCATGTCTTTCTCGGCATACGACGGGTTGGACATAATATCATCCAATGCCGACACGATGCTATCCAAATGTTGGGCAGTCGGGATTTTGAAAATAGCATCAGCCATATACTTGGAGTAGGTGCTATTCTTGTCCCCATGCAGGTTTTTGATAAATGGGAAAACGCCTTCTTGCACTACGCGGTACATTTTTTCAGGCGGAAAATTACGGAAGGTAGACCATTTAAAATCGGTTTTGTCCCCAAAGATGCTATGAAAAGGCACTTTGAGCATTACGCTCTCTCTGCGGTGTTTATCTTCCAACGCGTCCAAATCGTGAATGAACATTAGGTAAGTAATTTGTTCAATCACGTCGAGAGGGTTAGTAAGCCCACCGGAAAAGAAAATTAGCCAAAGGTTATCAATTTTGTTTCTTAATTCGCCTGTAATCATAACCGCCCCTTATTGTAAGGATAACTTGAATATCTAAATAATATTTTATCATATCTTTTGACATTAAAATATATATAAATTTGATATTAAAAATATTTAAATTTACTTCTAAAAAATGACTTGATAGTACTCCAAAGAAGAGTTAATATGTTCATGATGCTAGACGGAAGGCACTTCTCAAAAAGAACCTAAAAAGTACTTTAAAAAATGCCCCGCTAAGCACTGAAAACATAACATTTAAGGAGGAAATTATGGGTATCAGAAAAACTACTAAATCTCCGTATTATTACGCAGAGTACAGAGATGCCTCGGGTATCAGAAGATGTGTTTCGTTGCAAACTAAAAACATGCGTGTCGCACGTATGAAATATGACGAAATTATCCGGCGCAGAAATGCTATTAAAGAAAAAATACACATCCATATAACTTGGCAAACTTTCAAAGATAAACTGTTCTATTTTATGTCGGTTGAAAGGTCACAATGCACTATAAACCATATGAAACTCGCTATCCGGTATTTTGAGGAAGTAAAGAAACCACGGTTTTTACAGGATGTTACGCCTGAATTATTACAAAAATATAAGCAACATCTTATCACAAAAGGGTGCAGTAACTCTCATATAAACGGTTTGGTGCAACGGATGAAAATCGCTATGCACTTGGGCGAAAAATGGCAACTTATCCACAAGCAAGAGTGGAGTGTCGTAACCAGACTTAAAGCACCTCGCGGCAGAGTGGTATTTCATACTCCGGAAGAGATTGATAAAATTTTGGCCGCCTGCCCAGATGAAAAATGGAGGATAATTGTTCTCCTCGGTGCTGATGCAGGGCTACGCCGCGGCGAAATAATGCAACTCAAATGGGAAGATGTAGATTTTCAAAACAATCAACTTTATATTGCCCCAAACAAGACGGAATATTTCCGCTATGTGCCTATGACAGAAGCCCTAAGCAAGGCCTTACAAAGGGCTAAAATTGCGGCACAAAACAAGTTTGTAATAAACTTGGGGACTACGCGCAACACAGGCACTCTAACGACCATGTACCGAAGAATGGTCCAAAAAGCCAATGTCCCGAGTTTCATGCATAAACTGCGTCACACTTTTGCAAGCCAACTTGTGCAAAACGGTGTTGAACTTTATATGGTATCTAAATTGTTAGGCCATAGAAGTCTCAAAATGACCGAAATCTATGCCCATTTAGCCCCTGCGCATCTTCAAAACGCGGTTATTAAATTGCCGAAACATAATGATTTATCAATACACACCAAACCTTCTTTGCATGTTAAGCCGACTTTGCATATTGAATCCAAAAGGGTTTGCGGTCCTAACAAAGCATGCCTTCGACTAACATCAGATTTTAGCGAGTTTATTAAAAAAGAATATAGTTCTCACAATTGACGTTTCCATATACAATTCAATTTATCGGCAAAATTCTAAATTTATTTAACAAGTAATTTTAGTTTTTTTACCGATAATTTGAAAAACACATATAATGATTTTTGCTATAATAGACCTATATTATGTGTTTTATATAACAATTCGGAGATTTTATGAGCAATTACAGCAATGATGTATTTTTTAAACCTTGGGTAGGAGATAAATACGAAGATGGTATTAAACTTAATGAAAAAGGAGAGATAATCGTGGGGACAAAAGATAATAAAGGCCTAAAAGTAATGATACTAGGTCTAGAACATTATTGCACATCTGAATATTGTCACAGTAAAAACGAAGAACAATCTTTCTATATAGAATGTTTGAAAAAAATAAACGCAAGGTGGTCAGAGAATAATCCAAACAATATTGATACTATTAATAAGGAAATAGAGAAACTAGAAAAATTATATCAGAATATAGAAAAAAATAGTGATTTATCCAAAGTATTAGACGATAAACAGAAAATATATAAAGATAAAATTTATGTATTGTGTGAGAATTTAAAGAAACGCGGAAATAAAATTTTACAGTTAGAAAATCAAAAAATCAATTTAGATAGTCCTAATTATGGTATAAATACAGATTCAAATAATAGTCTCTTATTAAGTATGGCAATTGAAAAAGTTCTTACTGTAAATGTATTGTGGGAAAAAACCAATCGGGCAAAAAAAATAATAGAAATAGCAAATGCCTATTTTGCAATAAAAGATTGTCAATGCCATATAAACTCTCCTTGTAAAGGCAATATACAATGTAATTATAAATTAGAAGATACTAACTGTGGTATTTGTACAAATATACCAATTTGCATGCAAAGAACAAAAAGACAAATACACGGTTATATAATGCATGAAAAAGAACATCCAAGCCATAAAAAATTTAGAGAAGCTTTTTTCGGTCCGAAAAGTATTCATAAAGATTGGGAAAATGTAGGATTTTTTAATTTTTTTCAAATAGGAATGCCATATAAAAAATCAGATAAAAATGAAGATTATCGCAACAAGGCAAAAATAAATGAGACCGAAAGGGAAAATGCTGTAAAGGCTTTTATTGATATGGTTGAAGAATATAAACCAAATATTATTATAGCATGGGAAACTAAGAAATCAAATGTATATACTACCATTCGAAATTATTTAATAGATCACAACAAAAATGTAAAAATGAGATATATAAATGTCCGAAAAAAGCCCCATATACCTCGAATTAAAATAGATTTTATCGAACAACCTTTTACAGTATTAGATTACGGGAATAATGAAAAATGTTTAATATCTTTCTTACAACATCCTGCCGCACATAACTATAATAAAGAAAACAATCTTCTACTTATACATTGTCTTTTAAAATTTTATCCTGATTTAATTCAGTGGACAGATACTCATCCAAAAAATATCAAAACAAAAAAATCAATTAAACCTGCTATCTTTAAATACAATACACAATTTACGCCACAAAATAGCACACTAAATTTATTAGAATTTTAACATGCTATTTATATCATTGTCTATCATCATAATGAGATAATATCCGTCATAATTCGTGCTATGCGGTAGGGTTCTGAAATTAAGCAATAAGCAATAATACCTAAAATAAATCCCAAACAAACAGCACGCTTTATATACTTTTTAAAAGGTATAAAATATAATACTACTACACTTAAAATTATAATAAATAATATAGCACTTATATATATCATAATTCCTCCTTAAATTAATGCGGTTAATTCGCGCTCGCTTACGCGGTCTTGAAAATGCGGCTCTTTGCGTTGCTCTTGGCGTAATTTTTCTATATCTTCTTTGCGGTTTTGCCTTTGATAAAAATCATACAAAACATTATAGCGGAGTATAGGGGAAGAATTTTCCTGCAAATAATATTCCTCTGCGGTTTTTAAATCACCCATAAGTTCATACACTTTCCCCTTTTCGGATAAATGGTATTGGTTTATTCTGTGCCAATACCCCTTTTCAAGCGAATTTAATACTTCAATGGCTTTTTCTTTTTGCCCCATACAGGCATAAATTTCTGCCCTTTGTAAATGAAAACCGTAAAATTCAGACCACAAAGCAATTGCTTTTGCATTTTCTAAAAGCGCTTGCGGATAGTCCCCCTTTTCCGTCAGCAAATCTGCATATTTTTTATACAAATTATAGTCCAGCGGTTTTACGGACAAAACCGTTTCCAAAGCAGTTAATGTCTGTTGTAAATAATATTTTAGATTTTTAGTATTCCCCACTGTTTTATGGAGTTTGTAACGTTCATAATAAATATCAGGTTTGTCTACATAATTTTCCATAATCAAGGCAAAATCAAATAAACGGAACGCCTCTTTATAATCCTTCTTTTTCAGCAAAAACGGTACACGGTAATAAGAATTTTTATCACGGACAGACAGTTCTATATCAATACTTTGCAAAAACTTATTTTTGGCTTCATCCATATTACCCAATAAGAAATGGCATTTGGCAATATCTTCCAACACTTTGGCACGCGGTTGGCGGAAACTAGGCCAATCAAGTGCTGTTTCTTTTAAAGGGACAGTATCTGCTATAAGTTCAAAAATACCCAATGCTTTTTTATACTCGCCTTGGTCAGCAAAAGTAACTGCTTTTTCATACATTTCTTTATAAATTTCCATTTTATCTTTTGGCTTTCCCGGTTTGGGTTCTTCCTCAAAATCTTCATTTTCGCAAATATCTGCTATACACTTTTCGCAATAAGCGTAAAGGTTATATAACTCATTTTTATTTGGGTTTTCGGCAATTATTTTCTTTAATTCTTCCTGCGCTTGCCCGTAATCTTCTCTTGCAACTAAGTTTAAAACATCTTGTATCTTCATATAATCTCCTTTTGAAAGTAATAAATATTATAAAAAAATTAAGCGACAACAGTATGTCATCCTATTCTAACCCATACAAAACCCGATATTGGCAGTATTTTGCGGATGTTTTAAGTTTTGCTCTTCACTTAACATCTCAATTAAACGCGTGGGTTGATTTTTTAAACCGAATATTTCCGCTTTGCTTTTAATGACGGTAAAATCCGCCGGGGTTAATTTGTTTAGGTGGCTGATTTCCCCCTCTTCAACTTTAAGGCCGAAAAAGAAATCAAAAGCAATTTTAACTTGCGTAGGAGTCAAAAAATCATACTTAACTTTAAAGGTAAAACGTCTTAAACTTGCAGGGTCAATATCGTTCATTAAATTAGTTGTGCAAATAAACGGGTAAGGATGGTTTTCCATCCAGGTAAGCATTTCGTTGACGGCAGTTTTCTCCCAAGCATAATGTGCTTTGGAGCGGTTTTGCAAAAAGGAATCCGCCTCATCAAAAATAAGCATATAATTTTCTTCCCTCGCTTCTTCAAAAGCGGTGGCTATATTATGCTCCGTTCCGCCGACATAAGGGCTTATTAAATCTGATGCTCTTTTTTGGCGATATTTAATTTTAAGTGTTTCCGCTAAATATCTGGCATAAAAAGATTTGCCTGTTCCGCTTGCGCCGTATAAGCATAAAGAAAAGTTTAATTTGCCTAGTTTTATCAGACGGTTTTTTAACTGTTCCAAATCCAAATCACTGTTAACCAAATCGGCACAAAAAACAATATCTTTTTTATGCTCAACTATTTGCTTGTGTCCGTTATTTAGGGCTTGATTCATTATATTTATATGTTGTTTTACCGTCTCAATATTACCTTTAACCATTTTTGTAGTCTTAACCGCACCTGCAATTATTGAGGGCGGGACATTATAGTCCTCCGCTAATGCCTTAATATCTTGCGTTTGCGTGATTATTTTACTGTCTTGCAAATATTTATTCCAAATACTTTGCCTGACTTCCAAAGGCGGTGTTTGGAAATGTATTGCCAAAGTGAAACGCCTGACAAAAGCACGGTCCATCGCCATTATATTATTGGTACACCAAATTATTGGGCTTTTGTTTTCTTCTAAAAGGCGGTTAATTTCCACCTTATTTATTTTAGTGCATCTGCTTGAAAACATATCTTCCGCTTCATCAAAAAGCAAACACGCCTTTTTATTTTTGCTTGCTACTTTTAAATTTCTGTATAGGGCTTGAACGCGGTAATTGTTCTCACTTTCCCCTTCGCTGTTTTCACCAATGGTATATAGGTTTTTATTTGCTTCCTTTACAAGCATTTTGGCAAATTCGGTTTTGCCCGTTCCGGGGTTACCGTAAAGTAAAATATTTATACCGTTTTTAGCGGATGACTTCATTATTTTTAAGGCAAAATCCAACTCGGAAATATATTTAAAATCTTTTGCCGTCAGTTCCGTTGTTAAATTTTTACCGAGCAAAGTATTAATAAAATCTTTTTCGGTTTTTTGTTTATTACTTATTAAATCAACGAAATACAAAGTTAATCTTATATCACACGATTCAGGGTTAATAAAACCGAGTTTAGCAAGCAAGGAACTGCGCCCTACGTATTTAATAATAAATTTATCAAGCATAGCACCTAAAACCCGTACGGCTATGCCTGAAGAATAATGCTGAATTTGCCCCTTAAAATCTTTAAACAAACGGTTATTATGCGGCAAATATAATACCGATAAAATCTCTTTTTCTATCTCAGACAATTTAAATATTTTTGCTAAAGTATCAATATTTTTTTCTTCTATTGTTTTTTGAGTTTTATCATATTTATTTGCAAGTTCTTTAATCTTTGTTTTTATGACTTGGCAAATACCCTTTTTATCTTCATCTTTGTCTTTGTGTATGATGAATTTGGCTTTTCTGCACCAATTGGTAAGGTCATAGTCATTTACCTCATCATTTTCCACCATTTTGTTAATATAATACATGGCTTTATAATCTTGGTTATTCATAATTTTACCTCTCATTTCCTTAATTTATACTAATATGATACAAATTGTTTGCGCCAACATAATGTCGCAATTTAAAAAAGTTTTTTTGTTAGTTTTTTACTGCCGATATTCTTTTGTAAGGCAATGCACCGCACCGCCATACTCTGCTATTTTGGAGCAGTCCACTTTTACAACAGGTTTTTCGGTATGTGCTTTTATTGTTTTTATGGCAATATCGTCATACGGTAAATTGTACTGTGGAACAAAAACCGCAAGTGATGTTTCCAAAAAATTGACATATATGCCCTTGGCAGATAAATAATTATTAGCAGCGGCACAAGGTAAACTTATTGTGGTATTGATATTTATAACGGGTTTTAAAATATGTTCCCTTTTTTGCCACAAATCACACCCAGATAAATGAACTTCATTACTGATACATAATTTACTACCCAAGAATTGCATAAAGCCGTCTATATGGCAAATTTTATCACCGATTTCACGCGGAACCCATACAACCTTATCAATACCGAGTGCGGTTTTTAATTCTTGTTCTGCTTTTTGTTTTTCTTCGGGTTTTGATTTGCAGAAAATAGTTTGTTTTTCAAAGCAAAAAACAGTATCTTGCTTTGGGTTTAATACCATATTACCGCCGTCTATACGCAAATCACAAGGTTTTGCTTGCGGAAAGCAATTATGCACCGCGGGACGTATAAGCGCAGTAAATCGCGGAGTATAATTTGCATAACGCGGATCAAAAAACATCTGGTGCAACTGCCCTGTTTTTACATTTTGTACAGGCAAAAAATCACGCACCCAAATATCGGGCAGGTCCAAAATTTCTACCTTGTGATATTCCTTTAATTGGGCGGAAAAATTTTTATAAAACCTTGCATACCCAGGATATATCTTTTCTATATACTGAGTAGGTTTTGCTATAAAAACAATCTCACTCATGGCATAATCTCCAAAATACTTCTTTTTTATGTTCTGCCGGAATTATTGTTTTATCGTTAGGCCAATAATACTCCATATCAATAATTGCCACCGCATCAATCACTTTTTGCGGCATAATATATTCATAACCGTTAATTTGTTTTAGTAAACCAAAATTTACAAGTTCCTGCCAAGCACTTGAATTTTTGAGATAGAAATTAGGTATATTTAATGTTTGCTCTATTTCGGCAATTTTTACGAGTTTTGAAATTTGATACACATAATAATAACTGAATATCAATTTGGCCTCATTTGATAAAGTAGGCAAAAAAGTATCTAATTCTTTTAATGCTTTTTGTACTTTCGGCTGGGATAAAGCAACTAAACCGATACTTTCCACAGCGTCTAAAACCGTGTCAAAATGCTTAAACAAACTGAATTGCATAATAAAAGCCATTTCTTGATTTTCCATACAAATATTGTAGCAAGTGTAAATGACAACATATTGTCGCAAATGTAAAATTTGATAAAAGATATTGTATAATTTGATAAAGGAGAATTTATGTCGGCAATAATAAAAGAAGAAATAAAAAAGAAATTTGAAGGAAAAATTAATCAATTGTTGAAACAAAATGATAGAGAAGAAATACTCAAACAACTTCAAAAAATTAATGATTTATTTCTAACAGAATGCATTTTAGAAATTGATAATATGGAAATTATTCCTATAGAAACTGAAATATATTATGACAATGAAAGCAAAAATTTTAATGACGGAATGATATATAAAGACAAATTACAGAAAAATAGATTCGGTAAACTTTATTTCCATAGATACCAAAAGAATGGTCAAATAAACCATCGGGATGGTGGCGTTGATATTTGTTTATCAAATAAAGAAGATTTTTATTTATCCATTCTCTTACGTAGCGCCTACATTAACGGAAAATTGTTTACGGGCCCGAATAAAATTCAAGAAAAATTTTATTATGACATTTTAGAAAATAGAATTTTAAGTTTAGAAGGAGAAACTAAAGAAGAAGTCCAAGCTAAACAGAAAGATAAAAATGAACAAAACAAAGATATAAATACCGAAAATATATATCATCAACCTAGAATTATAGGAAAACATTATAATATAGCAGAAGAACAAGAAGAAGAACAAGAACAAGAAAAAGAAGAATATTACTTAAACAGCTTAAATTTGGGCAATGAATATCAGTATTTAAAAGAAATTGAACATAATTTTTATACAAAAAAGAGAAAAGAAGAAATAATAAAGAAATTCGAAGAAAGGGCTAAAAATAATGGAAAATAAAATTACACGGCTTTTGTATGTTTTAAATCAATTGGATAAAGGTGAGGTCTGCTTAAAAACTATGGCAGATGAAATGGGCATTTCATTAAGAAGTGTGCAAAGATATATACAAACTATTGATGATGCTGATTTCCCTATCTATGACGTTCGCCCCGGTGTTTATGCTTTTACGGAAGGGTTTAATTTGTCTAAATTTCAACTTGATACCGAGGAAGCCGGCGTGCTTGTGTTTTTATCTGATATTGCTAATACTTTGGGCGGGAATATTGCAACAACTTTTAAAAATCTCCGCCGCCGCATAACTGCACCGAACCAAGAAAATCCGTTTTTCCTTAAAATCGCAAAAGGTTTAAATTTTGAAGACACACCGCTTACGCAAACATTACGCCAGGCAATACGCAAGAAAAAATATCTTCTGGTAACTTATAAAAGTCAGACGGGACAAAAGGTCAAGGAACATCTTGTTATACCGATAAAAATTGCGTGGTACGACGGTTTTTGGTATCTTGTCTGCCTTGGCAAAAACGATTATATTTTTAAATTCCGCCTTGACAGAATTTTAAAAGCCGCGGTACAAAAAAAGAGTTTTAAAATTGATTCCGCTAAATTTACCGAGTTAATGAATAAGAGCGTAAATATATTTTTTGAAGACGAACGCAATATTTTAGTTACCTTAAAAATTGCCGCACAAGTAGCGCATTATTTTAAACAAAGGTCATATTTCCCCGAGCAAAAAATTATTAAAGAAGCCAAGAACGGGGAACTGACTATAACCTGCAGAATCAGCAAACCCGAAGAAATTTTAATGATAATTTTCCACTGGCTTCCGCACATTAAGGTAATAAGTCCGAAGCCCCTTCAAACTGCCGTGAAAGATACCATTAAAGGGTATTTAAAAGGGATATAAAAGTAGTATTATTTTATTATTCTTTTTAGTTTCCTAGTTATTTGTTTAATCAACAATTTTTCTCTTTCTTCAAAGAATTTTTTACAATATCTTAAATGCAATTTTGTTTTTGGAGGAATAAGGTGTTTATTAAAATCATTTTGACATACTGATGCTAAAAAATCAAGTAATGGTTTGTCATTTTTGGTACTGTTTTCATCGCCAGGCAAAAGTGATAAATTAGCTAATTGATTATATTTGTTTCTTACGTCATGATATTTGGAAGGATATTTATACCTAATTTTATTTTCTTTATCTATTAGATTTCTTTTCTCTATCGATTTTTTTTCTTTAAAACTATCATCAGTAGTATTTATACCTTTTTTAAATTCTTTTTTAGATTTAAAGAATTTTTTAGCGTGCAAATGGTCAACATGTAATTCATTATACTTCTGGTAACCACATAAAAACATCAAAAGTATTAAAGTTTTAGAATTACCATATTCCAAATTCATAAAATTTTCAATATCATCATCAGAAATCTTTAATCCTATTTTTTCATTAAATAAAAAATCTTTTTTAAAATCAAACCTTTCTAATTTACCTTTCTTGTTTAAATGCTCATTGATAATGTTTCTTATCTCATTCAACACATTGTCACTAGATTTTCCATATTTACCCTTCAAAAATGAAGATAGCATATAATATCTTACTAATTCCTTATCTTTAGATGTTTTTAGGTTTAGAGCCTCCTTCATTATTAAATATAACAAAGGTATTATAGCATTACGAGATTGCATCGTTCTAGCATAAAAACCCAAATTGTGTAAAGTAGTTAATAAATCTTCTATATTATCCTTTATACTTATTAAAGATTCGAGCATTGCTTCCATACTAACATCTTTAAATGATTTTCCTATTTTCACAGATTTTATCTCTTTAGGATCGGAACAAAATAAAGATGCTTTTATAACGAAATTATAATCTATTGTCGTCCCAATTTCAGCTTTTTGTCTATTTATAGTATTGATTATAGTATTTATAATAGTTCTAATATTTTCTTTATTACCATCATTTTTATCCTTATTATTCGCAAAACTTTTAGAAATTAATTTAGAAAATAATAAAAATGCTGGTGTTAATTCTGTTCCTTTAGAGTTTAATCTGTTAAATATTAAAGTGGTGTCCTCTATATCGGTATCTAAATAATGAAGTACTATTTCTAGTTTTTCTAAATTTTTTCTTAATCTACTCAATTCTTTAGTCCACTTCTTTTCTATAGTTTCGTTTTTCTGACAATTCACATACACTTCTTTCCATTCTTCCCCATATCCTTTTTCTTCTTTTTCTTTAAATTTAAATTTCTTTATTTGATTTTTTTCTACTTGGCAATATAATATTTTACCGTCAAATGTACCATAAAGTCCAATATTCAATGCGGTAAGTCGTTGTTGCCCATCTAAAATAGCAATTTTTCCCTTATACTCTTTTTTATCTATAGGTTTTTCCGTTAATGTGTCTGTTTGATAATCAAGTATCATTTCGAAAGCTCCTATATCCTTTACTGCCTCTTTATTGTTCCAAATCCAAAATGATCCTATCGGAAAGCCTTTATATATGGAATCAAATAATTCTTCAATTTGTTTTTCTGTCCACTCAAAATTACGCTGAATATTAGGTAATATAATTTTCGTCCTTGCTTTCTTAAACCACTTTAAAAAACTTTCAGATTTCATATTATTCCTTTTTATATTTGATTTTTGATTAAAAACATGAATTTGTCTTATACCTTCATTATACCTTAAAACTACACGCACGTATATAAGAAATCAATTAACTTGACCATTGCCAAAGTGTCTTGATAGCAGTAGGCAAGAAGGTCGGCACGTAATTTCTTGGCTTCTTCTTGCGGAAGTTTGTCAAAATATAAAAGCATAAAGGCATTCATGGCGTCCCCACCGTGTGCAACGGGCATACCTTCATAAGTCATACTCGGGCAAACAACGGGCAAAACTTTTTTGATAGAGGCACTACCGCCAAAATCAGGATGAAAATAATATTTGGAAAACACTTCACAGGTATCTTCTAATCTTTCGCGAAGGGAAAGCAAAAAATCTCTATCTTGCGGGGAAATAGGCAATTGCGCAAGGTCCTTTAATATCGTGCTTTCAAAAGTTGCATAATGTGCTATTATAGAACCCTCCGGACCAATAAACTTTTTTATTGCTTCAATACAAGCATAACGAGGATCTTCTTTACCTTCAAACAAAAATTCTTTATGCTCCAAAGGTCCGTGCGACTCGTTTTGTATATGCAAAGAAAACTGAAAGGCAATATGCGAATAGGGCTTACTGTTCTTAAAATGAGGTATAGCAAAATTTATTGTTTCAAAGTCAAAATAATAAAGCGGATATTTTAAGTTCTTAAGCCAAGTGGAAATTGCTTTACTGTTCACATAGGGCTTGCCTGTTTTAAAAACCTCAACCCATTTATTTTTAGTAAAACTACTGAAATAATTTGGCGGTATTTGCTTTACATCCAAAATACCATCTTCCTGCAACATTTCGGCTTTCATACCTATACGGGGAATATTAAAAATTGAAATTTTTGGCAAATCCGCCCAGCAATAATCTTTAAAAGGGCATTTATCACAAGTCCCCTTTACTTTTAATACATTTTGCGGCTCCGGTCCTTTTGCCAAAACTGCCATTTGTTTTAAATTTTCTTCTATCTCGGCAGACGGTTTTAATTTATGGGTTAAATTTTCTAAAACAAAGAGATTTTTTATGTCAATTTCTTCCGTAGTTTTCTCGTAATCGGGGTTTAAGTGCATTAAATAACAAGCATGTATTTTAAGTCCACAATTATCCAAAACATATTTTTGAACGGATAAATCGTCATAATGACTATCTTCAACTTTTGTTCCGCTTTTTACTTCAATGATATTATAAGAACCGTCTTTATTTTTCTCTAAAATATCAACAAAAACTATCAAATTATTATATTCAAAAGCCGCCTCGTAAATATAATTTTGTTTGGGCAGTAATTCCTGTGTTTTAGCGAGTGCCGCTTTAGGGTTTTGCCAACCGTTTTCCACTAAAACACCTTGCGGAAAATATTTATAAGCATAAGCACCCACTTCTTTACCTTGGTCAAAAAGGTGCTGCTGAAAGTCAGACGGTGCGGTTTGTTCATTATATTTATTTTTATACAACCAAAATTGCTTTGGGCAATTTATAAACTTAATATATTGCGATTTTGAAAACATAAATTTCCTTACCTACATTGTACCTTTAATTATTTCCTAAAACAAAACAAATTATGGCTTTGGCTTTCAACAAAACACTCCGTATCGCCAAGGTCATAACGGGTTATATCACTCATAGCATAGTTTGTAATGCTTTTTACTGCTTCAACTTTTATTTCCAATTTTGCCGCTGCATATCCCAAAGCAGCAAAACAAATTGAACCTAAAATTATAAATAACTTTTTCATAATTATTTCCCTTTTTGTATTTTTTCCAAAGCCGATTTCACTTTTTTTAGCGTTATTTGGGGTTCTTCATTATATCTATCTTCCCCATCAACGATATTTAAGTTCCACAGTGCCTGTATAAAACGCTGGTCTAGATTTCCCTGCACAAACTGTTTTAACTGTTCCAATATTTCCAAATTATATTTTTGCCTCTCATATTTACCGCGCCCGTAATACCTGTCCAAATTTTCCTTAATACGTTTTATGTCTATTTTATCACAGAAATAACAACAATCGGAAAACCAATTAATTTCTATAACTTTTTGAAAGGGCTTTTTTATTAATATTTCAGCTAAATATTTATATTTGTAATCCTGATTATAATAATTTTCTCTATGTAGCAACAAAACAAGGTCCGCTATATCAGCAATTTTGGGATATCGCAAATCGGAAATTTCGGGGCGGTTTGGCTCGCCTTCTTTTTTCCTGTACATCTGCGAACATACCAAAACGGGAATATTTAATTTTACGGCAAGTTCTTTTAGTGCCTGCATATTTGCGATAGCGTCTTGTTTATTTTTTTGCTTTATCAAGTCAAAATAATCAATCACTATAAGTTCGGGTTTATTATCTTTTGTTATAAGTTCTTCAATATTATTTTTTATATCTTTTACGTATAAAGCAGGTTTATCACAAATAAATAAAGGGGCTTTTATTAACTCTCCGATTTTTAATGTTAATGCTTTCCATTGCTCTTTTGTAAGCATATCTTCGGCAACTCTAAATCTTTCTATTGATGCGTTAGCACAAGCCATTCTCTCATAAATAACTTTTCCGCCTGTTTCAAGAGAAAATAAAGCTACCGGTAAATTCTGCATAACCGCGACATTATAAGCAATATCCAAAGCCAAGGCTGTTTTTCCTTGTGCGGGGCGGGATGCCAAAAGTATTAAATCACCCCTCTTAAAACCACCTGTTGCGGCATCTAAATCAGTAAAGTATGTTAAAATATTTGTATTATTGTTCATAATATATTCTCCTTCTTTTTTCGTTTCAATTCTTTAAATATTTGGTCTTTAAGAGATAAAATGCAATTGTCTTTAGGGTTGATTTCTAAACCGTTATCGCAATCAGCAAGGGCTTTATCGGTTTTACCTGTGCTGTAATAAAAATAAGCTCTGCGATAATAATACATACTGTCATTTTTACCGAACTCTATGGCTTTTGTATAGTATTTTTCCGCACTTTTATTGCTATGCTTTTGAAAAAATATATCAGCCATATTTAAATAACATGCTGCGTCTTTATCGTCTATTTTAAGTATTTTTTTATACTCTTTAAGGGCATCATCCCACTTACCTAACTTTCCGAAACAATCTGCACGACAAAACAGATAATAAGTATTTTTAGGGTCTAACTCAAGTGCTTTTGAATAATCCGTAAGTGCTTTTTCGTATTCTTGATTGGTTATATAAGCCAAAGCCCTGCCTTCATAAAGTTCCTTTGTATTTGGATGTTCCGTAATGAACTTTGTATAGCGTTGTATTTCCTCTTCCGGTTTAATTATACCGTTATAAATAACTGTTGCTTCTTCCATAAGACCTCCTGCCTGTTAATTATATGATATAACAAGCAAACGACAACATTGTGTCATTTCAGCACTTTTTGTATGAAAAAAGAGACGTGTATTCGTCTAATGCACCGTCGGTAGATTCGAGAATAACCTATAAATCGAACATTCCAAAATTATAGTGTCCATTTTAAATACTTTTGGACGCTATAAAGCCATAAATATTATGATTAACTTTGACAACTTATGTATCAAAGAGCGTATGAATATTTCAAAAAAAAGAAAATATTGGTCTAATGGTCAAAAATGTTAATTAAGTTTGGCTTTGAAATTTTTATAGGCACTGACCGCCAATACCAAAGCCATAGCAAATAAAATGCTAAAATATTGCCAGAAAAACATATAATCACCGCCTTTCAAAATGATATTGCGGAAATTAGTGCAAGCATACATAAGGGGATTTAAATAACAAATCCATCTAAATACCGACGGGATATTAGCTATTGGGAAAAATACACCGGATAGCAAAATAGCAGGTAACAATATAAGCACTCCACCCATCATGGCTTGTTGTTGCGTACTTGCCACTGTACTGATAAGCGTAGCCACGGAAAGGGCACATGCGGCCAATGCCATACCATTAAGTGCCAATTGCCAAATTGTACCGCGGTAAGCAATGCCAAAGCCAAAGATACCAACAGCCAACATCAAGGATATAACTCCTAACCCAATAAAGAAATACGGCATTGTTTTGCCCAATAGAATATCCGCAGTGGAAGCCGGAGAAGATATTAGTTTTTCCATAGTTCCCATTTCTTTTTCTTTGGTAATAGCCATACTGCCGATAATCATAAGGATAATAAAACTAGTCATTACCATAAGTGCCGGCACCATAAAAGCAGCCGTGCTCATTTGCGGATTAAACAAAATGCGCGTATCAAGCACTAATCGTATCGGTCCGTTTATTTGATAGCCGTGGCTGGCTGCCACGCGCGCTAAAATTTGGCTGATATAAGCATTTACCTGTTGTGCGCGTTGGGCATTGGTAGCATTGATAAGTAGTTGGATAGGTTCATTTTGTCGCTCCAAAGCATATTCAAAACCTTGTGCGGGCGCCACCAAAACAGCTTCTGCCTTGTACGTTGTTAATAAAGCGCTGGGATCTAACACATTAACGCCATCCACATGGTGTACCTTTTTAAACCAACGGGAAGCCACTGCACGCGCTTGAATTTCCCGTGAAATGGCAGATGGTTTACTGACCACCACCATTTCAATATTTTTAACTTCGCTGGTAAGCGCCAAGCCGAACATAATAAGTTGCATCACCGGGATAAAGAAGATTGCCGTAATCATTTTCGGGTCGCGGAATATTTGAATAAACTCTTTGCGAATGAGCCCTTTTACAATCAGTTTGTGTATCATGGTTCCACATCCGTTTTAAAATTTTGTACCGCCAAAGTAACCATCCCCACCATAAATAAAAGCAGTGCAATAAAAGGCCCGATTAAATCAATAAAGCCCGAGCCGCTTAAAAACAAAGCACGGCTAATTTGTAAAAACCACCGTTGTGGGAAAAGCATTGTTACATATTGAAAAAACAGGGGCATATTCTCAATGGGAAAAACGAACCCCGAAAACATCATAGAAGGCAATAACCCGATAGCAAACCCAAACTGAATAGCAGCTTGTTGTTGGCGGGTAATAACTGATATTAATAATCCCAGCGCCAACGCGCCCATAATATAAAACATACAAGCCGTCAAATACAATACAAAACTTCCACGGAACGGAATGTGGAACACCAGTAATGCCAAGGCAAACACTAAAAGCACATCAAAAAAGGATAACGCGAAATAAGGCAGAAGTTTCCCTACTACAATCTCCACCGGGCGCAACGGAGTGGAAAGCATTAATTCCATAGAGCCGTTTTCCCATTCTTTTGCAACGGTAAGAGCCGTTAAAATAATAGCCAAAAATCCAATGATAATAGTACTAAGGGCAGGAACAATAAACCAGCGGCTATTGAGTTCGGGGTTGAACAGATAACGTGTGCGAATCATTGAAGTGATCGGCTCATGCTCGGCTAAAAGCGCTTGTTGGGTAGTTTGTACAATGCCTTGCATATAAGTAGAAGACAATGCCGCCATAGTATTATCCGTGCCATCTATTAACAGTTGTGCGTGGGCCGCATCCCCTTTTGCAAATGCCTCGTGAAAACTAGGAGGAATAATTAATAGTCCGCGCATACGGTTTTTAAGAAGTATTTGCTCCGCTTCCAGCGGGCTGTGTACGGAAATTACATCAAAATAGCCGGCAGCACTAGCTTGTGTTAAAAGTTCACGCGAGGTATGACTTTGGTCATTATCACGCACCGAAAGAGGAATATGGTGGTAATCTAAATTAATCACAAAGCCGAAAAACACCACAAATACCATAGGAAGCACCAACGCCACGGACAATGTAAAAATATCACGTTTGATGTGTTTGGCTTCTTTACTGGCAATGGCCATAATGTGTTTGGCGCGCGTGTTCATTTGGCCCCCGATATTGCTTTCAAAAATACATCATCAAGAGTAGGATCCACCGGGCGAGTGGTAAAATCATCCTTGTGTTTTTGACAATAGGTTTTAAAATCGGTTTCTTTTGTTATATTGATACGCAATTTGCTCCCAAATACGGATACTTCACCCAAAGATAAATTGCGCATTTCTTGAGCAATCGTTTGTTGGTTTCCCCCAGTAAATGTCAGTTCTACCGGCTTTTGCGGAAAATAGATTGTTTTTAAATTTGCCGGTGTATCGGTAGCCAAAATACGCCCACGTTCCATCAGCACAATGCGGTGGCAATATTCTGCCTCATCCATATAATGGGTGGTCACAAACACCGTTTTCCCTTGTGAAGAAAGTTTGCGAATCAGCTCCCAAAATGCCTGACGGGTTTGTGGGGAAGTACCTGCGGTGGGTTCATCTAAAAAAATAAGATCCGGATCGTGTAAAATAGATGCTGCCAAAGCAATCATCTGTTTAGTTCCGCCTGAGAGTTGACGCACCGGCCCCTTTGGAATATCCGTAAGCCCAATAAATCGGAACAGTTCTTCCGTGCGATTAAGAATTTGCGTGCGCGGCAGTTCATATAAACTACCTGCGATATCCATATTCTCACGCACGGTCAAATCCGGGTAAAGCGTAAATTTTTGAGACATATACCCAATGTGAGGTTTTAGTACAGCCGTAGAGGCCGCTACATCTTTTCCGTTTACAAGTACCTTGCCGGATGTAGGATTTAAAATACCGCACAGTGTACGGATCGTGGTTGTTTTACCTGCCCCGTTTGCACCCAAGAAGCCAAAAATTTCACCACGGGATACTTCAAAGGATATATCATTTACCGCTTTGAAATTGCCAAACGCAATAACAAGATTTTGTACTTGTATAATAGTGTTATTCATGTTTTAAAAATAGTTCCGCAAAATTTGTAACATGTAAATTTTGCATTACAGTATGTGGTTGCCCATCGGCAAGCAAATGCCCGTTTTGCAACACATGTACTTTGGCGCACCGTTCGGCTTCATCCATATAAGAAGTACTTAAAATAACCGTCATCTCCGGCCCAGCCACATTATAGACAATGTCCCACAATTCTTGGCGTGACACAGGGTCTACCCCAATGGTGGGTTCGTCAAGCAACAAAAGCGCGGGGCGGTTTAGCAGCACGCTCATAAGACCCAATTTCTTATACATACCACCGGATAATTTCCCGGCCGGGCGATCTTTAAAAGGTGTCATCCCCGTTGCGGCTAATAATTCCACAGCCCGCTTGTTAAAATCTTTTTCGTCCAAATTGTATAAATCGCGGAAAAACTCCAAATGCTCCCACACACTTAAATCAGGATACAAACTAGGTTCTTGTGGAAAATATCCCATACGGGAGATGGCTTCCTGCGGCGAGCAAAGTTTTCCCTGATATGCAAATTCAAATTTTCCTTGTGTAGGGTGTAGTAATCCTTTAATTAAGCGCAGAAATGTTGTCTTTCCTGCTCCGTTCGGGCCAACAATACCGTGAACCATTCCGGCATCAAAAACGGTGCTTACATCCGTTAGAGCCGTCGTGGTATTGAGCGTTTTGGAGATATGGATTGCCCGAACTTCAATAGACATTAGTTTAGGAACTCCGTTTCCAACGTCATCCCTGGTTTAAGGGTTTGGTTTTCATCATTTTCAAAGCGAGTTTTTACACCGTACACAAGCCGTGTACGTTCTTCGCGCGTTTGTACGTTTTTGGGTGTAAATTCGGATTGATCGTTAATTGCCAAAATTCGACCTTTGAAAGTTTTATCAGCTTCCGGCAAATATCCGCTGACTTCTTGCCCGATAGACAAATTGGCTAATTCCTCGTAGGGAACATAAACCCACACATCCAGTTCTTTCAAATTAGCAACGGTAATCATTTTTTTACCGGCACCGATAAATTCTTTGGGTTCATAGTATTTATAAAGTACTTGCCCGGTTAACGGACTGGTGAGCGTACACCAACTTTGTTGAAGGGCTGCTTCATCATATTGATGTTTTTTAAGATCGTAATTTTCTTTTGAGCCCGCTGTTGTTTTTAAAAGTTGAGCAGCACGGTTGAACTCCGTTTGCGTAATTTCTTTTTTGAGATTTGCCGCATCACAAGTCAGGCGCGCCACTACTTGACCTTCCGTTACCGTGGATCCTTCTTCTACCAAAATTTCTTGAATCGTATCACTCAAGCGGGACGAAATATCCACAGACACTGCCTCCGCTACCCCGCTGTAATGAAACGCAGCTTGACGAAAAAACGCTAACGCTATTATTACTAAAATTAAAAGTACCACTACGGCAATAATAATTCTTTTTTTCATAAAATCTCCTTCGCTAAACTATTCAAAATGGCTAATTGATTCAATTCTTCCACCTGCACATCTGCCAATGAAAGTTGGCTCTCCAATAAATCCAAATTGGCACGATCTACTTCAAAAAAAGTAACAGCCCCGGCTTTATAGGCCTGATAAGTAAGGCGGGCGGTTTCATCGGCTTGTTTAATCGTTTCTTTAAGTAAATTCTCTTGCACCTGTAAACCATACAAACGATCTTTAGCGGACGAAAACAATGCTTCCAGCGTTTGCTGTGCATCTTCTTTTTCATAGGATTTGGCACGGGCAAGTTCCTTTTGCGCTTTGGCTTGCTGACGGTCTTTGCCTCCTTCAAAAAGCGGAACAGAAACGGCAGCCCCTGCACGCCCTAAAAATACATGTTCCCGAATGGCCCCGTTAGGGTATTCAAAATACGCACCACCTTGCAAAATAACACGCGGATATAGGGAAGATTTATAACTATTTGCCAAATACTCGTAGTACTGTGCCATTTCATCCAACGCCGCCAGTTTTGGGGAATTTTCATCAAACTCGCTTTGAGCATACGGGCGAAAAACCCGGAGTGTATTTTCCAGTGAATCCGTATTTAACACGGTAGAAGTTTTACTTTCTTCTTTGGCTTTAGCAAGCCGTTTATCCGTTGGATAAGAGGGATTAATGCCATAATCGGTACCGGTTAATTTAAATAATGTCCGCAATTGCCCTGCCAACATACTGCGGGCCCCACTCATAGCGGTTTGTGTTTTAAATACTTGCTTACGGGCTATGGAAACATCCAACTTGCTTTTTGCGCCCGCTTTATACGCCGATTGCACATCGGAAAGTTGCTTTTGCGCCACTTCTAATTGACCGTTTAGCAATACAAGACGCTGTAAAAGTTGTTGTATGGAAAAATAGGCCTGCTGTACCTGCAATAAAATTTGTTTACGTGCAAATTCATACGATTGTTCTTGGGCATTTAGAGCTTTAGAGGCACTTTTTTTCAACGCACCTCGTCCCCCATTATCAAACAGCATATAACTGACGGTTGGTCCTAAAGAATATCCCCACGTGTCACCAAACTTGAGTTCAGTGCCACCCACAGTAAGAGAGGGGACTTCCGATACCCAAGAGACCTTCCCATCCAACGACAGTGTCGGGTAGAGAGAGGAAGATACACTTTTTTCTTGTGCCCGAGAGGATCGTACTTGCGCCTGCAAAGATTGCAATTGTGCCGATGAATTTAACGCATCATATTCACATTGAGCCAAAGAAAGGAACGAAATATCCAACCCATATACTACGGTTGTAGTAAATAATATAAATAGCCCAAATAGTTTTTTCATAATTTCTCCCTATTATTATTATTATTCTAGCATATTAGGAGAAATTGCATTTTGAAGGTAAGATACCAAATTACTGTTGATAGTAGTTCTAATGACACGTTACCTGTAATATAAATACGCAAATTTCAAACGCTTGCAAATAAAAACTACTTTGCTTATGCTTGTAGGGCGTGCAAAATACCAATCATGCCGCCAGGCTATATCTTTGTTGCCCTTTCTAGTTGAAATAATAAAAGTTCATAAATGTAGTTTTAAAACTCTTTTGTATAGCTGGAATATTCATAAAACAAACACTTGATTATGCATATGCCTTAAAAAATTTTTTCAAAATAAAAAAGAATGCTGTATTTATATAAAACATCATAGGAATATTTAGGGGTGCCATATTATCAAATTAACCATACTCGGTATTTGGTAAAATATAATTAGGAGTATTATGGAATTTATAAAAGAAATTGCAATAGTAATATTTTCAATATTTAATGAAATGTCCGTTTATTTGTTACTCGGATTTTTATTTGCCGGCATTTTACATGTACTGGTACCGCAACAATTATTTTCAAAATATCTTTCAAAAAACAGTTGGTCTTCCGTTTTATACGCAACGCTTTTCGGTATACCTTTGCCTTTGTGTTCATGCGGCGTGATACCGACGGGGATGGCACTATATAGGGAAGGTGCCTCAAAGGGTTCTGTGGTGGCATTTTTAATAGCAACGCCGCAAACAGGGGTGGATTCGATTATCGCCACTTATTCTTTGCTCGGTTTGCCTTTTGCCGTTATTCGCCCAATAGTCGCTTTATGTACCGCCATGTTTGCAGGCCTTACAACAAATATTTTTACTTATAAAGAAAGTTCTGCCACTGTAAAACAGCAAAACAGCAAGAAACAAGAAAACTTTACTTTTGCACAAAAAATAAAAATGGTTTTCCGCTACGGTTATGTGGAAATGATGGAAGATATCGGCAAAATGCTGATGTTCGGGTTAATTGTAGCCGGGTTAATTTCTTATTTTGTGCCGGATAATTTTTTTATGATTTTCGGCAATAATACCATTTTGACAATGTTACTTGTGCTGATAGTTGCCATACCGATGTATGTTTGCGCTACCGGTTCTATACCAATAGCAATAGCATTAATGATGAAAGGCATGAGCCCGGGCACTGCTCTCGTTTTGCTTATGGCCGGGCCGGCTGCAAATATCGCTTCAATGTTGGTTATCGGCAAAGTTTTGGGTAAAAAAACATTTGCGCTTTATTTAACAACACTTATTATAGGTGCGATAACTTCCGGTTTAATTATAGATAACTTTTTGCCGGCGACTTGGTTTGATGTTTCAAATTTTGCTATGGCAGGCCACCACGGCGGACATTTTTATAATTTTAAAATAATTTGCTCGGTTATTTTGCTTGCCCTTTTTGTAAATGCGGTAATATTTCATAAACATACGGAAGAGGAAAATATTATGGAAAATACTTCAAATAAAACCATTGCTTTTAAAATTGACGGTATGAATTGCAATCATTGCAAAAATAATGTAACAAAAGCCATAAGTGCTTTAAAATCGGTAAAAACAGTTAATGTGAATTTAAGCAAAGGCATTGCTTATGTTGAAGGCGATGCAAGTGACGCGGAAATAAAAACCGCGGTTGAGGCTATCGGCTTTGAATTTAAAGGCAGAATTTAATAATAGTATGAATATACCAAACCCAAATAAAATATTTCCAAATGAAAAAATACCAAGCCTTTGCTACATTAAAAATGTAATAAAGAATCCTAATATTATTGTAGGCGATTACACTTATTACGACGACATAAACGGCGCCGAACAATTTGAAAAACATGTTACACATCATTATGATTTTATCGGTGATAAATTGATTATCGGTAAATTTTGCGCTATTGCCAAAGGTGTAGAATTTATAATGAACGGTGCTAATCACAGAATGAACTGTGCAACTACTTACCCGTTTTACATTATGGGCGGTGATTGGGGGAATGCTCTTGCCCCCGTAACAAAGGAACTGCCACTAAAAGGTGATACCATTATCGGTAATGATGTTTGGATAGGGCAAAATGTTACAATTTTACCCGGCGTACATATCGGGGATGGGGCTATAATAGGCGCTAACTCCGTAGTAGCAAAAAATATTCCGCCTTACACAATTGCCGCAGGCAATCCTTGCAAAGTTGTCAAAAAACGTTTTGATGATGAATTGATTGATTTACTTCTCAAATTTAAATGGTGGGATAAAAGCATTGAAGAAATAAATAATCTAATTCCGCTTTTATCTTGCAATGATTTAAACGAAGTTAAACAAGAAATAAAAAAACTTATTAAGTAATCTTTAATTTATACCGATATAAAAACCGCCCTCGCAGTCAGCAAGAGCGGTGTAGACTTAATTCTTAATTATAACTTAACAATCTTTTTTTGCTCTAAATTTTCATAACCTTCGGGGCAATGGGTGGAGCAATATACTGTGGGGTTATTTTTGCAGAACTCACGTACACGGGTTAAAGTTTCGCGTGCTTTTTCTTTATCTTCAAAAACGATGGAAAGTTCATCTTCCTTTAAAGCGGCATCACAGTAAGTTACATCACCATGAAACATATAATATGTGCCGTTATCTTCCAAAATACCTACGGAATTGCCTTTTGTGTGGCCTTCCGCTTGCACTAAAACAAGATTATCTGTTATGCGTTGGCTTTTGGAGAAATTTTTATAAGGGCCATCGGTAAATTCCACACGCACGACATTATCCCCTGTTAACTTCATGGCATCCGCTTCTGTTTTTGAGATGTATATTTTAGCATTAGGGAACATCCTAAGTTCGCCTGTATGGTCGGGGTGTTTATGCGTGATAAAAATTTTAGTTATGTCTTGTGGTTTATAACCTGCTTTGGCAAGGGCTTCGGCAAAAGTGGCAATTTTATTTCCCATCCAAAGCGGTGCATCATCTTTTTTAGCGATATCGGCAGTTTCATTAGGCAAACCGGTATCAGACAAAATTACATCTTTACCGTCATCAATCAAAAAATTTTGCAAACTTGAACGGTATTTAACATCCTTGCATTGTTCTTTCGGACGCGTTCCGCCAAAGGCAAAAGCCTGTGTCATAAAACCGCCGTCATAATATTTTAAAGCAATAATTTTCATAATGTTTTCCTTTATTTTTTTATTTATTAATCTTCGGGTTTCCAAGCACCGAGATTCTTTTCTTGTTCTTCTAAGGTCATGGTAAAAAATCTTTTACCGCTATCTATTTTGCGGATAGAATTCATTTCCTCAGGAGTTAATTCAAAATCAAAAATATCAAGATTTTCCTTCATGTGAACAGGGTTCATTGTTCTTGGGAAAATAATATTGCCTTCCTGTATATGCCAACGTAAAATTATTTGGACATTGGTTTTGTTATATTTTTTGGCAAGTTGCGTAAAAAGCGGTTCTTGAATAAGCCCTTTATCACCGTGGCCGATAGGGTACCAACTTTCAATTACCGTTCCGTATTTTTCAACTCTCTTTTTAAGTTCTTTTTGTTGATAATATGGGTGGCATTCCACCTGTAAAACGGAAGGGTAAATTTTTGCTATATTTAAAACTTCTTCTAAGCGGTTTGATTCAAAATTACTAAGGCCGATAGATTTTACTTTGCCGTCTTTTACGGCTTTTTCCATATCCTTCCACGCGCCGATATAATCACCAAACTGTTGGTGAAGTAAAAGCAAATCAATATAATTTGTCCCCAAACGCTCTAACATTTTATCTATGGCTTTTGAAGTGACACCTTCACCGTATTCATTTGGCCAAAGTTTAGTGGTAATCCAAATTTCTTTTCTGTCTATCCCGCTTTCTTTTACGGCTTGGCCTACACTCCTTTCATTTTGATAAGCATGGGCCGTATCAATATGCCTAATACCGAGGGTAAGGGCATTTTTTACAACTTCTAAAGTTTCTTTTCCGTCCGGCACTTGGAAAACACCTGTACCGAATTGCGGAATTTTATTACCGTCGTTTAATGTTATAAATAGTTGTTTCATATTATCTTCCCTTTATTTTACTTGTGCTTGGGCCCAAGCAAATATTTCTTCTTTGCTTTCTTTGACACTGCTACCGTGAATTGCTATACCTTTACCGTAAGTCGCGCCCGGGCAATGTGTTTTTAAATCGCGTTCGCTATTTGCAAGGCCGCTGCCTTCATGTGTCATAACGGCAATAACTTTTTTACCTGCAAAATTAAGTTTATCTAATTGGCTGAAAATAGCCATGGGGAAAGTTCCCCACCAGCAAGGCCCGCAAACAAAAATATTATCATAGGCGGAAATATCGGAAAGATATTTTTTTAATTCAGGTCTAGCATTTGTGCGCAATTCCTGTTTTGCTTCTTCTATACAAGTGCTGTAACTGGCAGCATAAGGCTTGACGGTATCAACTTCAAACAAATCACCGCCGACGGCTTCTTGTATATATTCGGCTACAATTTCCGTATTGCCCTTTTCAATAGAGCGAATAGAACCGTTAAAATAATTTTCGCCTTTACGTGAATAATAAATTATTAAATTTTTAGCCATAATATCTCCTATTTTAATTTATTGTATTGTTCATCTGTTACCGCTTCAAGCCACTCGTTAGAAGTATTTTCCCCTTCCAACTCAAAAGCCAAATGGGAAAACCAACTATCAGGTGCAGCACCGTGCCAATGTTTGACATTTGCGGGGATATGGATGACATCACCCGGGTTCATTTCAACAGGCTCTTTACCCCATTCTTGGTAATAACCGCGTCCGCCGACTGCTACAAGCATTTGCCCCCCGCCTTTTGTTGCATGGTGTATATGCCAATTATTGCGGCATTTCGGTTCAAAAGTAACATTATAAAAAGTTACCTGTTCCGTCGAGATAGGTGCTAAATAACTTTGCCCGACAAAATATTTTGCATAAGCATCATTAGTTTTACCGATAGGAAACATTATCGTCTTTTGATATTTTTCTTTATCTGTTAAGGGTGTTTCTTTTTCCGTCCAGACTTCTTTTGCTAAATTAAATACCGCCCATGCTTTTGGCCAACCGGCGTAAAAAGCGGTATGGGTAATGGCGGCAGCAATCTCCGGCCTGGTAACACCATTATTTTTAGCATTTTGCAAATGATATTTTAAAGAAGAATCAGTTATACCTTGCGACATAAGCGCAATAACCGTAAGCAAGGAACGGGTTTTAAGATCCAAATCGGTATTATTCCAATTTTCCCCGAATAAGACATCATCATTATAATGAGCAAATTCAGGTGCGAAATTACCAAGTTGGGTGCGTCCCGCTGTTTGCACTATTTTTTTATTTGTCATAGGTTTATTCTCCTTTATTTTTTTGGCATAGCAAATGCCTGCAATTATTCCTAATATAATTACTGATAAAAATAATCTTTTTAACATTTTTAACTCACAAAAATTATTTATCAATATTTACCAAAGTATATTCGCCTGTTCCCATACCGAGTTCCTTCATATAGGAAATTTGGCGTAAGCCCTCACGTGATTCTATGCGTTCCTGTAAGTCATGGAGTTCGTTTTCAGGCAAGGCATATACTTGATCTAAAGATGCTTGGTCCACCGCCACAATATTGGTAGATGCTAAAATACCGATGTCGCGCGCCTTAGGTTCTGCGGCGGAAGTCCCTGCACAATCGCAATCAACAGACATACGGCGTAAAACATTGATATAAACAATTTTTTTGCCGAAGTGATCAACAGTTGCTTTGGCGGACTCTGCCATATTTTCTTGGAAGCGTGCGCCTGTATAACCCCACTGCTCATCACCTTTTTGATGTATCATTTTTTTACCGATTTTGCCGTCTGCCATACCGATAGCGATATTCTTCATACTGCCACCGTAACCGCCCATAGCGTGGCCTTTAAAGTGTGTTAATACCACTAAAGAATCATAATTTAAAATATGGCTGCCCATAGACATTTCTTTAAAGTGTTTACCGCCTTTTACAGGTAACATTACTGTACCGTCTTCGTCTAAAATATCTACTTTACTGAAAGTCCAACCGTTTGTTTTAAGTGTTTCGCGGTGGCCTTTTGTTGTTTGGCGTGGGGAATCATAAAAAACATTTGTTTCAACAAGCGTGCTGTTTGGAATATGTTCCCATAATGCTTTTACCATCGGCACAGGTAAAATGTTTGGGCCATGCGGTTCGCCTGTATGAAATTTAATGGCTACTTTACCGTCAATATTTTGGGAAATCTTATCATATATTTTGACAAGGCCTTCCGGGCTGATATCTTTGGTAAAATAAACCACCGGTTTATTTTGAGATACAGATTCAACTTTATTTATTTCTTTTTGAACATCGTTACAAGCACCTAAAACTACCGATGCGATGATTATACTTATTATTTTTTTCATTTTAATTCTCCTTTTATAAATTATTTAACCAATGTACAATTTTATTATGTACTTCTGTATTATATTTTGCACTTACATTATTAAAGTTTGCATAAGTACTTATTTGGGCATTTCGGGCATTAGCCGTAAAATCTTGCAAGAAAGTACCGGGGTTACTGCCTTGTGTTGAAAAAGGAATAACTTTCTTACCCTTAAAATCAATTTGCCCTAAAAAAGAATAAAGCGGTGTGGACATTGTATACCACCAAACAGGTCCGCCTACAAAAATAGTATCATAATTATTTATGTCGGGCAACTGTCCTTTTAATTTAGGGAAATTCTTTTCCTTTAAATTCTTTTTAACACGTGCGTAAAAAGCCGGGGAAGATTTAAATTCTTCCTCAGTTTCTATGCGGTAAATATCTGCTTTTGTAAGTTCGGCAATTTGCTTGGCAATATCTTGTGTATGCCCCGTCCAAGAATAATAAATTACAAGCACTTTACCGAGATTTGCCGTATAAGATTCCGCTTTGGCAAAAGCGGACAATTCTTTTTTATTTCGGTATGCCACCCTTAAATTATGTATTATGGCAATTATAGCACCGATAATGGCAATAATGATTAATATAATTAATATTTTTTTAAACATAAAACCTCCTAAAATTTAAGTTCTTTATCTTTTGATTTTAGTGCTTTATCATAAACGGAAATTTTATAATCTAAGCGTCTAATTGTATCTTGCAATTCTTTAAATCTTACTTGTAAATTTTCCCTTTCATTGGCAAGCAAATCTCTGCGCGCTTTTAAGGTGCGTTTACCACGCTTAAAGAGTTCAAAATACTTTCTTAAAACTTCTATGGAAAGCCCCGCACTGCGCATACACTTAATAAATTCTATTTGCTTACAGTCCTGCTCAGTATAATTGCGTACGCCTCCGGGGGTGCGATTTATAAAAGATATAAGGCCTGCCTTCTCATAATACCTTAAAGTATCGGCGGAAACATTACATTTTTTACTGACTTCGGAAATGGTCATAATTTATAAACTCTCTTTTAATATTTGAACAATTTCTTTACGGTCAAGCACTTTATACCCACCTTTTAAAATAAGTGTGGCATCGGCAATGCCTTCAATCATTTCAGGTGTTGCACCAAGTTCACTTATTTTTAAAGTAAGGCCTATCTTTTTCATCCAATTTTCCAATGCTTGCAAACCTTCTTTAGCTATTTGTTCATCGGTTTTACCTTCCGGTTTTATATGCCAAACTTCCATTGCAAAGCGTCTAAACTTTGCTAGCCCGTACGGCAAAATGTGCTTATAATAAGGTAAAGATACCGCCGCAAGCGTCATACCGTGTGTAGCATCAGTATACGCCCCCACCGCTTGGCCCAGCATGTGCACCATCCAATCGGTAGTTTTACCTTTTGCAATTAAAGTATTTAAGGCCCAAGTTGCACACCACATAATATTTGAACGTGCTTCATAATTTTTAGGGTCTTCTACCGCTATTAAAGAACTATGAACAACCGAGCGCATTAAACCTTCTGCCAAATAATCGCTGGTATTATCATCTATGCCGGAAAAGTATTGTTCGCAAATATGGTTAAAAATATCATATATACCGGCCACCATTTGTTTGTGCGGAAGTGTAAAAGTAAATTTAGGGTTTAATATCGCAAATTTAGGCATAACATCCGTACCGAAAACATGCCCTATTTTAAGGTGCTTTTCATGATTTGTTATTACCGAACCGCCGTTCATTTCCGAACCGGTACCTACCATTGTCAAAACACAACCTACAGGTAAAATTTTACAAGAAGGCTCTTCAAAACGAATAAAATATTTTTCCCATGGATCATCTTCGCAATTAACCGAAACTGAAACCGCCTTGGCATAATCGCAGCAAGAACCACCGCCAACTGCCAAAAGCAAATCGACATTATGTTTGCGGGCAATTTCAACACCCTATTTCAATTTTTCCACCGTTGGGTTTGGCATTACGCCACCGTCTTCTACGATTTCTTTCCCATTTTCTTTTAAAATTTTTACTACCGCATCGTAAATACCGTTCTTTTTAATAGAACCACCACCGTAAATTAACTGAACGGTTTTGCCGTATTTCGGCAACTCTTGATTTAAATTATTTAAAGCATCTTCCCCGAAGTAAAGTTTCGTCGGATTATGATAAGTAAAAGTTCCCAACATAATATTCTCCTTGATTAAGTTATAATAATATTATATCACTTGGAGTTGACTCCAAGTCAAGCAAAAAATATACATATAATCTATATACAATTATATTGTACCTAGGTAGATATTTACCCTTATTTATTACAATTATTTTTTATTTTTTTCTTCTGAGTGCGAAGATAATAAGTATCAAAACCGCAGCAACTGCAAGAGCTACTGCTAAGTTGTTATTATCTTGTGTATCCGAAGCAGGTTCTTCGGATTGGATATCAATTTGCTCGTCTTCGTTTGCAGGAGCATTGGTAACTGTTTCTTCTGCCTTAGTATCTTTTCTTTCTTCAACAATATTTTTGGTTGTTGTAATTGTTTCTTCAGCTTGAGTATCCTTTTGAGCTATATCAATTTCCTGAGTATTTACAACGAGTTCTTCAACTTTATTGTCTTGTTGTTTCTGGACAATTTCTTGTATATCTGAAGCAGATTCTTCGGCTTTAATATTTTCTTGCTCTGCATTGATATTTTGTACTTTCTGAACCGGTTTTTCAGGCAACGGTTCTTGTATACTTTGAATATCTGCAAAATTTTCAGTCAAATTATTGCCTTCAATTGCTTCATAGTTTTTACTGCCTTTACCGAAGGCCCAGCGTAAACCGCCGACAATATTTATACCGTCTCTTCCGCCGTTATAACCCATGACTTGTACAAAGCCGGTAAAATTATCATTGATTGCTTTTTGTACGCCCACATTGTATGACAAATACGGTTTGATGCTTATTTCAGGTAAGTTCACAGTATCTGCCATTACATCGGTCTTACCCATTAAGTTCCAAACCATTCCGACAGAAGCATACGGCTGCCATCCATTTAGATTCCCGACAAATCTTAACATCGGATTCAATTGGACACTATTTAATGCCTTAGGATCGATTTTTACCCCTGCTGCATTCGTGTAAGCGAACGTATTAATCAAACTGTAATTCATTGCCCAAATAGGTTGAAGGATAAAATTGCCTTCACCCAATTCAATATTATAACCGGTTTGAGTACCTAAACCCGCGGTGAATATGGATGAATTTTCACTTCCGTACATTGTGCGGGCATCTGCGAAGTTAGCACCGATATTGGCGGTAACCCCTGTCCAAAATTTACTTTTATATAAAGTTTGAGTTACACCAAACAAACCACCGTTCGTAGAGGCGCTGACTTCCGGATATTTAATTTGAGACCCGTTGTATCCGATGTACCCGCTGGTAACACCATACCAATCGCTACCCCAATCTTGGAAACCGGAATCAAGCCCCAAAATAGACCCATAAGATTTAACATCTGTCTTAGGCCCCGGTTTAAGTGAGATATCTTCAAAAGTTGCATATGATTTAAACCATATAGCAGAATTGCTGTTATATTGATTGTAGTGACCGCCATTCGTAGCAGGAACCCCTTTCAATATAGCAGACCTTTCAACTGCAGAAAATTTGGTGTACCAATCAGCGTGCTCATAAGCATGTTGGAAAGTATTATCCATGATTGCATGTATACCGGCTTGTGCAATTACCGGGGTGGCTAACACGGCAGGATTGAAGTGAGATATGTCTGAACCTGACCCGGAGTATGTTAACCAACCATCTTCTACGTGACCGATAATTTGGCGAATAGGCGTCATAATTGTCGGTAAATCCATAGTTATAGAAGTAACATTAGATTGGCCTAACCCTGTTGCATCACCTAAATTAATACTTATATCATCTTGGGTTGTGGTACCAATCAAGTTAATTTGATTAATATTAAATATACCGCCATTGTTGTTTACGGTAGCAGTAAAAGAATCTGAAGTTAGTGTGCTTAAATCAAAATCTATTCCGAGCGTTGCATCTGCGTTTAATTCAACTGTTCCGATATTTGCAGAAGTAATGTTTCCGTCTAATAAATCTATTCCGCCACCGTTAACATTTAACGCTGTTGCACCGGAAATATCACCGCTATTACCAAATACCAGAGTTGAATCATATAAATCAACATATGTATTTGAAATTGTATTATCAATGGTAAACGGTGCATTTGTTCTTAATTCGACATGGGAATTTGTACTGCCATCACCTGTAATATCACTTACTGTTTGGCTTCCGGCATTGTATACCAAAGTACCGTTATTGGTAATACCGCTTGAAGCTACTAAATCCTCTGAATTCGTAGTAATTGTTCCGTTATTGGTAATAGCACTTTGGTTTATAGTGCTGCTGTTTGTAAAATCTCCGCTATTAACAAATGCTCCGTTGCCGCTAATTGAACCTGCATTACTACCGCCGGCGACAGTGATAGTGCCTTCATTTGATACGGTTCCGTTGTTTTGGAAGCCCGTGGTATCCGTAGTAGTAATAGTGGCTCCGCTATCATTTGTTAGAGTTTCACCACTATCTACGGAAATCGTACCTTGTGTTATATCTGCTGAATTTTGAATATTGTTTGTAAATTCTAATGAACCTGAACCTGAAATATCTGAGTTTACTGTGCCGCCGGTTAATTCTAATGTGCCGTCATTGTTTATTGTATTCAACAAGGCACCGGCATTAGTGGTTAATTGACCACCTGCTTGTACGTCAACAGCATTGACAATTGAATGAGTATCAGTATTGGTTACATTACCGGTAATGTTTGTTGTTCCGCTTGTGCTCAATATGTCACTAATAATGTTACCGCCGGTTAATTCCAAAGTACCATTGTTTGTTATTCCGGTAGTTGCTGTTATATTGCTTGCATTAGATATTAATTCGCCGCCACTAGATATTTGTATTTCATTCTGCGAAATTGTTCCGTTATTTGTTAATTGTCCTATTATATAGGTTGTTCCGCTATCACCGGTTATCGTTCCGGCATTGGTCATAGCACTACCCTGTAACGTTAAATCGTTATTGTTCGCAATGGTTCCGTTATTTGTTAACGCGGTATTTATCGTGATATCACCTGTATTTAACAACGAAGTATTTGCAGCTACCACCAATGTTCCCTCTTCAATAGTTCCGGTATTATTAGAATTACCGTTTATAACAAGAGAGCTCGTGCCGGTACCCGATATGGTCCCTGCGTTATTTAATGCTGTGTTTACTGTAATTGTTGCATTATCATTTGTTAAAGTGTTTCCGCTTACTACGTTTATGTTGTTTTGTTCTAAACTATTATTTACTGTGACAGTGGAGGAATTCCCATCAATCCTTGTTGTTATATTTGTTGTACCTGCCCCTGTAAGTGTATCGAATATAACGACCCCGGACATGTTTGCTATGCCATTATTA
Source organism: Elusimicrobiaceae bacterium (assembly GCA_016281355.1). GTDB lineage: Bacteria > Elusimicrobiota > Elusimicrobia > Elusimicrobiales > Elusimicrobiaceae > Proelusimicrobium. Next base: position 43,735 of record JAEEIL010000018.1, read on the forward strand.
TCAATATCCGTGGTATTATTACTAAATTTCGTATCAAAAATATTGAGTGTTCCGTTTGCGTTATTCGTTACGGCGGTACTAAAATTGTTAAGGCCTGCCCCTGTTACGTTATCAGTACTATCTATACCTATGTTATTTAAAGATAAAGTTTGATTAGCACCAACTACTATCCCTGCACCACCATCACCCGTTATTGAATAACCATTACTATTTCCATTTACAGATAATGAACTACCGCCTAATGCAGGTGTACTTGATAATGATTCATCTGTGCCCATGGTATAGGCTTTTTCTTCGATTGAGGATGCTATTGCACTTGCCAATGTATTATGTTCAAATTTTAAGAAACCGGCATCTACGCTGTCGTGTGATGTTTCATAAGTGATAAGAAAACCGTCAGTTCCGCTGCCTGTTATATGTATATTCGCATTTGAACCTAACCCGGCATTATTTCGTAGATTTTCATCCGTTACCTGTATCCAAAACGGTATTTGTTCTGTCGGATAACTAGTGATATCAATATTAGCTGCTGAAAATACAAAACTGCCTGATCCGCTAACTGTACCGGCAGCTGTAATTATATCGGCTACGGGGGTTGTCCCTGCTAACGCTGCATCTATTGCTAACCCTACTGTACCGTTGACTGTTGTGTTTTGACCTAATTGATAATTGTGAATTTCGCCGTTACGCAAGTCTAATGTACCGCCATTTGCTGTAAAGTTCGTAACATTTGCTAAAATGTTTGCTGAGCCTAATTTCAGTGCACCCGAATTTAATGCAACACTATTGTCTGTTATGGTTTCATTAAATTCAACTGTACCGTTACCACCGATATTGATTGTGCCGTTGGAACCTGTTATTCTATCATTAAAGACGATTGAACTGTCCGTACCTGCATTCATGTTTACGGTCCCGGTATTATATATTGCATCTGAAACCCCACCTGCAATGTTACCGGAAAACGTTGTATTTGCGCCGTCGGACGATGTTATTGTTACAGTTCCTGTGTTATATATCGCACCGCCGTTTGTTGTAGCCGTGTTTGAAGTGAAAGTTCCTGAAAGGTCACTTATTGTGCCTGTGTTATAAATTGCACCACCGTTTGAGTTTGCGCTGTTAGATGTAAAAGTGCCTGATAATGAAGTTACTGTTCCTTCGTTATATATAGCGCCACCGTTTGAGCTCGCACTGTTAGAAGTATAAGTACCTGCAAGTGCAGTTGCTGTCCCTTCATTATATATTGCACCGCCGTTTGATGTTGCTGTGTTATGATTAAACACTGATGTCGAATCAACAGATAATGTTTTACCTGTAGTATTATAAATCGCACCACCCAAACTTGCGCTGTTACCGTCGGTGGCATTATCACCACCGAAGGTGGCATTTATCACATTGGTTATTGTTCCGTCGTTATATAAAGCACCGCCATTTCCTGTAGCGCTGTTAGCTGTATATGTACCGCCTAATGCAGTTATTGTATCTAAGTTATAAATTGCACCACCCAAACTTGCGCTGTTAGCTGTGTATGTACCACCGAAATCACTTATTGTACCGCCGTTAAAAATTGCACCGCCATAACTCGCGCTGTTAAATGTGTATGTACCATCTAAATCACTTATCGTATCATTATTAAGAATTGCACCGCCATTATATGTTGCTGTGTTGTTTTTAAATATTGACGTAGAAGCAACAGATAAAGTTCCCTCATTATGTATTGCACCACCCGAACTTGCGTTGTTACCGTCGGCCACATTATTACCGCCGAAAGTGGCATTTATCGCGTTCGTTATTGTTCCGTCATTATATAAGGCACCACCGTTTGAGTCGGCACTGTTAGATGTATAAGTACCAGCTAATGCAGTTATTGTGCCTTCATTATAAATTGCACCGCCGTTTGTTGTGGCTGTGTTGTTTTTAAACACTGATGTCGAAGCAACAGATAAAGTATTGCCTGTGGTATTATAAATCGCACCGCCATTATCTGCAGTGTTACCGTCGGTTACATTGTCACCGCCGAAGGTGGCATTTATCGCGTTGTTTATTGTGCCGTCGTTATATAAA
>JAEEIL010000019.1 GCA_016281355.1 Elusimicrobiaceae bacterium
AAGCCCGCACTAATTTAATGGCACGCTTTAAATTTACGGAACCTCAAGCCCAGGCAATTTTGGAAATGCGCTTGCATCAACTTACACAACTTTCCTCTATTGCAATTGAGCAAGAACAAAAAGATTTAAAGGCTTTAATTAAAGAACTCCAGGATATTTTAGGTAATCCTCAAAAGATTTTAGACATCATTGTTGACGAACTTACCAAAATGAAAAAGGATTACGGTGATGAACGCCGCACAGAAATTTCAACCGATATTACAGACTTTTCTGTAGAAGATTTTATTGAGGAAGAAGAAGTTGTTATTACCCTCTCACACGGTGGTTATGCAAAACGTATTCCGCTTGATACATATCGCTCACAAAACCGTGGCGGTAAAGGAATAATCGGCGGTAAAACCAAAGAGGAAGACTTTATTGAACATCTCTTTGTAACCTCAAGCCATGCAACGATTTTAATGTTTACAAATCGTGGAAGAGTCTTTGCCTTGAAGGCTTATGAAATACCAGAAGGCAACCGTCAAGGTAAAGGTAAAGCAATAGTTAACATGCTCCAAATTTCCGGTGAAGAAAAGGTTACCTCAGCTGTTGCATTTAAGGATTTTGATCCGAAGAATTCCGGTGAAACTTACCTTACAATGTGCACACGTTTTGGCACAATGAAACGCGTTAGTTTAGAAAACTTTGCCAACATCCGCCGCAGTGGTATTATCGCTATAGGATTAGATGAAGGTGATGTTTTAGTTTCCGTACAAGAAACACATGGTAAATCAGATATTATTATCGCGACAAGAAACGGTAAATCTATCCGCTTTGATGAAAATCAAGTCCGTGCCATGGGCCGCACAGCACATGGTGTAAGAGCTATAAAACTTGCGGAAGGTGATGTCGTAATCGGTATGGAACAAGGGCAAAGGGAAGGTGAACAACCGGATGTATTGTCCGTCTGTGAAAACGGTTACGGTAAACGCACAGAGTTTAGTGAATATAGAACACAACATCGTGGCGGTATTGGTGTTATTACAATTAAAACAAGCGAAAGAAACGGAAAAGTTGTTGGTATCAAATTAGTTGATGAGACCAAAGACTTAATGGTTATTACCGAGAAGGGTATGGCTATCCGCTTACGCTGCGAACAAATCCGCTCTGTTGGCAGAAATGCACAAGGTGTCCGCCTTGTCAAACTTGATGAAGGTGATAAGATTGCTAAAGTGACACCAGTTGTTAAAGAGGAAGAAGAGAAAGAAAAAGAAGACCTTTCTTTAGAAGAAGTTAAAGAAAGCAAATAAAACAATTTGCGCCGCTCTTAAAGGGCGGCGCATATTTAGGAAGGAATTTATGGAAAAACAAATTTTAGCTTTAATTCAAAAAATCCGCCCGGCACTTCAAGCAGACGGCGGTGATGTGGAATTCGTTTCTTTTGATGAAAAAACCGGCATCGTAAAAGTAAAATTGCAAGGCGCTTGCGCAGGTTGCCCCATGGCGACAATGACAATTAAAAACGGCATAGAAGCATATTTAAAAGAAAGCATACCCCAAGTTACCGCTGTTGAAAAGGTTTAATGTCGGTAATTGATTTACATTCCCATTCAAGATATTCGGACGGTGCTGTAAGCATCTCCGAATTATTATATACTTATAGCAAAGCGGGCGTAGAAATGATGGCTCTGACCGATCACGATTGCATTTTAGGCCTTGAGGAAGCCCGCTTAAAAGCCGTAAGATATAACATGCTTTTTGTTAATGGGGTGGAAATCAGCACATCAGATCATGATAACTTACACTTTTTAGGCTATAATTTTGATACACAAAACTCCGCCTTAAAAAAATTACTTGAAACCAATACCAAACTTCGGTTAGAACGTGTTAAAAAAACCGTTAAACTTTTACAAGAAATAAAAATAAAAATTACAGAAGAAGAAGTCTTAAAGATAGCAAAAGGTGTTTCTTCCCGTGCACATGTTGCCGATTGTTTACGCAGAAAACATCTTGGGAATACTCGTGCTGATATTTTTAAAAGATATTTGGGTAAAGGTTGCCCGGCTTATGTTCCTCCTATGGCTGTAACGGTTAAAGAAGCTGTAGAAACAATTAAGCAGGCAGGGGGGAAATGTTTTATAGCACATCCGGGGCTTGTTAAAGAATATTGGGATTTTGAAAAATGGGTTTCTTGGGGTTTGGACGGTATAGAGGTTTATTATCCGTCACATCGGGAAGCCTTACGCGAAGAACTTTTGAATATTGCAAAGAAATATAAGCTACTTGTTTCCGGCGGATCAGATTTCCATGGAAATATTGCGGGCAGAGTTCTAGTTCCCGGGCGTGAAGTTCCGCAAGAAGTTTACGATAAATTATATTCAACATTTTTTTAATATGTTAGTAATTGCACATCGCGGGGCAAGCGCATATGCCCAAGAAAACACTTTAAAAGCCTTTGATTTGGCTTTTAAATTGGGTTCTTCTTGGCTTGAAACAGATATTCAACGCAGCAAAGACGGTATACTTGTTTTATATCATGATTATTCTTTAAAAAACGGTAAAAAAATTAAAGATTGCACTTATGATTATTTAAAAGGATTTAATATTCCTAAACTCTTTGATTTACTTAAAATTACGCCTAAAAATTTTACTTTAAATTTAGAGATTAAAAACGATAATAATGTTTATCCGGATATAGAAAAACAAATTTTAACTGAAATAAAAAAAGCAAAAAATATATGTACAAATCAACTTTTAATTTCTTCTTTTGATATATCGTCTTTGAAAAAAATACGAGCTTTAGATTATAAAATAAACATAGGTGTTTTAACCCGTAATTTCGAAGTAAAAACCCCTCTTTCTTTAAAAGCAAAAAGTATAAATATAAGCGTAAAAAGAGTAACGAAAAAAATAATTGATACTTGCCACAAAAACAATTTAAAAGTTTTAGTTTACACTGTTAACGATTTGCAAATTTATAATAAATTAAAGAGATTGGGTGTCGACGGAATTTTTAGTGATAATCCTATTTTAGATCACCATCGTTTTTTTGAAATAGGAAGCACTTTATAACAATAAAAAACCCGTGCTCAAAAGCACGGGTTTTTATAATATCAGTTTACAAATTATTCATAAACGGCATCACTTTCAGCGGCGGCTGCGGCAGCAGCTTCTTGTTCTGCTTTTAAAGCGGCGGCTTCTGCAGCGGCAACGGCTTCTTCCGTTACAAGGCCATCATCCGGTATACCGGTATAATTTTCAGGCTTATATTTTTTAGGTTTTTTCCAAAGTCTTTGTGATTCTTTATAAGCATTTAAAGGGTACCCGTCAGACCAAACTTCATTATATTCATTGTAGGAGTAAGTCTCCTGTCTTCCCGGGTAAACCTGGAAATAGTAATCTGATTCCACAACTGTTTTTGCGCGCCTTTCTTTTTGTGCTTCTTGTTGGACAGCGGCTAAACGGTCCCCTTCGCTCATTGCTCTTTTATCATCAGCAGATCTTTTGTCTGCATCATAGAAATCTTTCTCCGTATAGTCTTTAGTTTCTCTTTCCAGTTGCCTATATTCTTTTTCAAAGGATGTAGGGTATCCTTCCCTTGAAACACAACCGCTAACGCAAACTAAAGAAAAAAGCAAAACAGTTAAAAAAGTAATTTGTTTCATTTTATTTTCCTCTCAGCAGAAATAATAATATTTTCAAGCAAACACGCCAAAGTTACTGGGCCTACCCCTCCTGGTACAGGGGAGATAGGGCAAATTTCTTTTAAATTTTCAAAATCTATATCACCAACACATTTGCCTTCATTGTTCACAACAGTTGCGACATCTATAAGTATTGTACCTTTTTTTACAAAGTCTTTTTCAATTAAATTTATTTTACCAACGGCAGATACTATAATATCACTATTTAATGTAATTTCCTTTAAATCTTTTGTTTTACTATGGCACAAGGTAACAACCGCATTTTTTGCAGTAAGCATTTTTGCTAAAGGGGAACCTACGGTATTGCTTCTACCTATAACGGTGACTTTCGCTCCTTCCAAATTTATTTTGTGATAGTCTAGCAAACGCACAACTGCTTTGGGGCAACAAGGAATAAATGTTTGTAAATTTTCAATATCTTGCCAAGTTTTACACATAAATAAACGCCCCATACTGATTAAACCTGAGCCGTCAATATCTTGTGCCGGGTTAATATTTGCGGCAATATCCAAGATATTAAGTTGTGGGGGCAAAGGCCTTGCAATTAAAAGGGCATCAATAGTATTTGCTTTTTGAAAAACAGCATCAAGTAAAGTAAAAAGTTGTTTTGGCTTTGTGCTTTCTTCAAGCAAAACGATATCGGCATCTATTCCTATTTTGCGGGATGCTTCAACTTCTTTGTTTAAATAATAAAAACCTGCACCGTCGCCTTTCCATCCGAAACCTACTAGGCTTGCGCGGCGGCCAAGTTTCTTATAAACATTATATGCTCTCTCTTGTAAAGAAGCTTTTATTTGCTTTGCCAGGGTTTTTCCTTCAAGTATTTCTGCCATATAGAAATTTTATAAAATTTAAAAAACTTTTGCCATATTATTGTATAAAATGTTAATATATATTATAGCGCTTTGGCGCAAAACATAAAAATTTTTAAAACAAAGAGGTATATTTATGGCAAGAAAGCCTTTTATAGCAGGTAATTGGAAAATGAATAATACTATTCAAGAAGGGGTAACATTAGTTAATGCTCTTAAAGCGGCAAAAAATAAAAACAATGCCGACATTATGGTTGCGCCTAGTTTTACAGCAATAAATGCTGTTGCAAACGCTTTAAAAGGGACAGGCTTTATAGTTGCCGCTCAAGATTGTTATTTTGAAGAAAAGGGTGCTTTTACTTCTCAAGTTTCACCTTCTCAAATCAAAGAAGCAGGGGCCACTGCAGTTATTTTAGGTCATAGTGAACGCCGCGCATTATTTGGTGATACAAATGAAATTTTAAACAAAAAAATTGCCGCAGCTTTAAGGCATAATTTGCAAGTTATTTACTGTGTCGGTGAAACTTTGGCAGAACGCGAAGCAAATAAAATAGAAACTGTAATTACTTCTCAACTTGTCGAAGGATTAAAAGGTTATACAGCCGAAGAATTAAAAACTTTGGTTATTGCTTATGAGCCTGTTTGGGCTATCGGTACAGGTAAAACCGCAACCCCGGAACAAGCGGAAGAAGTCCACGCTTTAATCAGAAAAGTTTTAACTAAAATTTTAGGAGCAGATTTTGCAAATAATATCCGCATTTTATACGGTGGCAGTGTTAAAGCAGAAAACGTTGACTCAATTATGGCAAAAGAAAATGTTGATGGCGTTTTAGTCGGTGGGCAAGCTTTAATTGCTGAAAAGTTCACAAGGATTATTGACTATGAATAATTTAGCATCTTATATTGACCATACCTTACTTAAACCTGTTGCCACAAAGGCAGACATTTTAAAACTTTGCGAGGAAGCAAAACAGTATCATTTTGCATCTGTTTGTGTTAACCCTTGCTGGGTTTCATTTTGCGCAGAAACTTTAAAAGGCACAGGTGTTAATGTTTGCACCGTTATAGGCTTCCCGTTGGGGGCAAATACCTCAGAAATCAAAGCACAGGAAGCCACTCTTGCCATTAAACAAGGGGCAGAGGAAGTGGATATGGTCATAAATATAGGGGCTTTAAAAGAAGGTAATATAGATTATGTTTACCAAGATATTTTGGCCGTTCGCAAGGCAAGTGAAGGTAAAATTTTAAAAGTTATTATAGAAACATCTTATTTGACTGATGAAGAAAAGAAAACCGTTTGTAAACTAGCAGCCAAAGCAGGGGCAGATTTCGTTAAAACTTCTACAGGATTTTCAAATGCAGGTGCAACAGCGGAAGACGTTAAACTTATGAAAGATGCAAGCGGTATTAGTGTTAAAGCATCCGGGGGCGTACGTACCAAAGAAGATGCTTTAAAAATGATAGAGGCAGGGGCTTCTAGGTTAGGGGCAAGTGCCGGTATAAAAATAGTTTCTTAATGTTTATTGGAGAGAAGAAATGATAAATAATTATGAAATAAGAGAAAACTCTTTAACACAAAATGGAGTATACTTACTTTTTTTAAGTGCTGATGAACAAGGCCGCGAAGATGTTGAACGGGAATTATATTCTCAATGTAAGTTAACGGATTTGAAAGTTAAGGGGTTTAATTTTGTTTTTGAACTTACTGAAGTGAGAGATGAAAATGACCTCGAAAAAGTAAGAGCAAGATTAGATTTTATTTCTTCATCTGTGGCAGGAATAACACAAACTTTTGAAAATTTAGCCAAAACAAAAGTAACAAATATAGAAACTAATGCGTCGACTAATTCTCTCAAAATTGGTAGCACAGGGGCTAATATGGAAAAAGGAATACAACAAGAGAACAATATTCAAAGTCAAAAAGCTCCTAATAAACAACAAGAGGGAGGCTTACCGGTTATAAACCTTTCGGAGCCTAATTTTGCAGTTTCAAATGATAAAAGAGATGAAATGAACTTTAAAGATTTACCTGCTGAAAGCACTCTCGTTTCAGGGGATGAAAAACTTATAGATATAGAAGGTTCTTCTTTAAAGATAGAAAAAACAATGCCAAACCTTGAACAAAAGCAATCTTCCGCGCAAGGCGGCGGACAAAAAATATCAGATGAAAAAAAGATATCTGATGTCGAAGAAGAAAACAAAACAATACTTTCCTTTTCTGATGAGGAAATGAAAAATGTTTCAATGTCAATAGAAAAAGAAAAAACAGGTTTTTTGGGTGGGCTTTTCGGAAAAATAAAATCTGCAATAAGTTCTAAAAAACACGAACAAACTATCAGAAAAGATATACCCGCACAAGAGAAATCTCAATTTTCTGATTTAATACAGGGAGCAAAAGAAATAAAGAAAGAAATTGTCGAGGAATTTAAAACAGAAGAAACAAAACCTGCCCCCGTTAAAAAACAAGAAAATCCTTTTCAAAATTTAGGGGAAGGAATTATCGTAAAAAAAGGACTGTTAAATGATGACGAACCTTCTGTAAGCACTATTAAAAGAGAATTGTCCGCTAATCCTGCTGTGTCTGCAAAATTGCAAGTGGATGATATCTTTGCTGCTGAAACGATCTGTGATTTTTATGGTAATCAACCGGAAGGGCAATCACAAGATATTCCGTCTGTTTCAAGTAAGAAAGAAAGCCCTTTAGAGGTACTGGAAAAATCTTCTTCTTTACAAACAGAATCTGCTTTGACACTTCCGACATCTGAAGAAAAATCATCTTCAGGCATTCTTCCGGCATCGGAGGAAACTACACCTAAAAAGGAAACCGCACCTAAAACAGAACCTTTGCCGAAAGACGAAACCTTGCCTCAACCGAAGCAACCGGAAATAGAGGAAATACAAGAAAATAAAGAGGAGATAACACTTCCTTCAGAAAAAGTTTTTACGCATAATAATTTGCAGGGAGAAAGAGCAGAAAAAACCCCTGTTAAAGTGCAAGGAGGTTCTCCGCTTTCCATGGAAAGAACTTTGCCTCAACCAAAGCAACCGGAAATAGAGGAAATACAAGGAAGCGAAGAAGAAATGACACTTCCTTCAAAAAAAGTTTTTACTGATAACAAATTACAGGAAAAGAAAACAGAAGAAAATCCTACTGACACAAAAGAAGACACTTCTGCAAAAACAGCAAAAAATTCTTTACCTGTCATCGATAAAGCCGAAGAAACATTACGTGAGGTTTTAGCAGAAAAAGAAGATATTATGATAAAAGAAAAAAAAGAAACAGAGCATAAAGAGTCTTCTTCTGACACTTTAAAAAATGAGGGGAATAAAAATATGCAAGAACAAAAAAGTAAAACACAGCAATTACCGAAACAACAAACTGTGCATCACAATACCTTTAAGGCAGTGACAACTAAACAGGTTAAAAAAATCGGTGATAAAATAGACCACACATTACACGTCGCTGCTCCTGCAAAAAATGCAAAATATAGAAATTACCCGATAGAAATGCCTTTAATACCTACTTATACTTTTGCTAATATGGATATTTCTGCTATTCGTTTTGCACACGCAATGGCGATGGCGACACTGGATGATTTGGGTAAAAGCAATAATCCATTTTTATTGCAAGGCCCGGGCGGTACAGGTAAAACCCATTTCTTGCACGCTATGGGTTATGAAATTTCTAAAAAAATACCTCAGGCCAAAATATTATTTACAAACGGTGTAAGATTTTCCAGAGGTGTACAATATCTTTTAGAACAAGGTCAACAAGATAAATTAGATAAATTCTTCAACGGTGCGGAAGTCTTAATTGTTGACGATGTACATTTGACAGCCGTAAACGAACATAATAGGGAATATATTTCAAAAGTTTTAAACGATTTTCTTAAAAATAAAAAACAAATAATTCTGTCTTCGAAGTATCCTCCGGAAAGTTTGAAGAGATTTGAAGAATTAGTCAATTTCAAATTTTCTGCCGGAACCATTGCGGAATTAAAGGTTCCGAACAAGGCTCATTTCGAAAGATTAACTAATAAAATAGTTACATCTTCCTTTTTGGATTTGACTGAAAAGCAAGTTCAATCTTTCTTCTCTGGTCAAAATGATTCTTTAGGGGATGTTGCACGTAATGTTAAGAGAGTTAAAGTTCTTTCCCGCCGTATAGAAAGTAGCGGTATAAAAAAGATGTCTTATGAAGATATCTTAAAAGAGATGACTGCTATTAACGGGGAAAACGAGAATAGCGATATAGTTAAGAAAGATTTTGCAGATATTACAGTGCTTGGAAGAAATAAAGAAAATTCTTGGGGTAATTTTGGTTTCTTTTTCCCGGTTTCGCATATTGATAAGTTCCGCTGGATTGCTTTTGCTTCCCAAGAAGCAGCAAAAAGTTTGGGTATAAAAGGCGGATTTAATTATGCTTTGAAATCTGCTTATTCTACCGAACATATTATCTCTGCCGCTTTTAAGATTGCAAATATTTGCGACTTAAAAGGCCTTAAAGGTGCAGTAATTTTGGGGCCTGCTTTTGTAGAATGCGCAGAACCTATAAGAGATAATTTTTATGATATTTTAACCCATATGCTTGAAGTTATGATGATTCGTTGCGGAACCATTAACTTTGAAGATATTAAAAAACCGAGCGCGTATGTTAAAATGCTTGGTGATATCTTGAAATAAGGAGATAAAATGAAAAAGTTTTTACCTATACTTATCTTGTGTGTTTTGTTTAGTGCTTGCCAAAGAATGAATATTGGCCCTAAAGGGGAAGGAGAATATGTTATGGCAAGTGCCGAAGTCCCTTTCGTTGAAGGTTCAGTATCTTCTATGAAAGAAGAAGGCCTTGTTTTAGCAGAAAAAGCTGCCGTTGAAAAGGCTGCTAGGGTTTTTCTCTCTTCAAACAGTTTGCTGGAATATCCCGAAAGAGTTAAAACAGATATTTTGGATAATTACAAAAATTATATAAGGCGTTCTTATGTAAGTTCCTCTTACAGAAAGGGTGATAAGTTTTATGTCGAAGGGCGTGTTATGGTTTTGGTAAGCAATTTAGCAACCAAAGTAAAAGAAATAGAAGATAGTGCCTATGTTCGAAAAACCAATATTTTAGTTGCTTCAAGGGAAATTATAAACGGGGAAGTTTCCTTAAAACAATATTGCCGCCAAGGCGTCTATAAAGCACTTAAAAATTTCCCATATACTTTACTTGATGGTGGAACTTTAAGCGAAAACAATTTAACGGATACAACTTCTTTTATAGATAAAGCAAAAAAAGAAGGAGCCCGTTTCGTTATTATTGCCGAAGCTGACGCTGCCCCTCTTGAAAGTGCTGCTGCCTTAACTACAACTTTTAAACCTATTCGCGCAAAAGTAAATTTGAGAGTAATGGCAACAAGCAATTATCAACTTGTAGCACAATCGGCGGAGAACGCCAGCGGCCTCGATGCCGTACAAAATTTAGCCGAACAAAAAGCTTTAACAAATGCATGCCAAACTGCTGCAGAACAAGTAGAAGATGCTATAACACAAGCAATTAATTCCGCAAAAACTTTTAAATTTATTGTTTCAAATGTTAACACAATTGAGCGTTTGGAAAGACTTCAAAATATTATGCGTTCCCAAAGGGATGTTGAAGATTTTGCTTTAGTAAAATACAGAAACTCAACCGCAACTTTTACGGTGCAGGCAAAAGTTTCTACCGCAGAGGAATTTTCTGCTAAAATCTTGCGCAAAAATGTAGCAAATTTTACGGTTATAAATACTTCTGCCGATAGTATTGCAATGGAATTTATTTAATGTTAGCAAGTGTGTTATCCTCAGCAATTAAAGCCCTGGAAGGGTTTATTGTCAAAGTAGAAATTGACATTGCCGGGGGTGCGCCCACTTTTACAATAGTCGGTTTACCTGAACAAGAAGTTAAAGAGGCTAAAGACCGTGTTCAGGCCGCAATAAGAAACAGTGGTTTTGATTTCCCTTTAAAAAAAATTACCGTAAATTTAGTTCCCGCTGAAATTAAAAAAACAGGTACACATTTTGATTTACCTATCGCTTTAGGTATTTTAGCGGCAAGCGGGGAATTAAGCAATCAAGCACAAAACAAATTAAACGAAATGGTGTTTATCGGTGAACTTGGTTTAAACGGTAAAGTGCATGCTTGTGCCGGTGTTTTACCAATGTTAATTTCTTTAAGAAAAGCGGGGACTAAAAAGGCAGTTATCCCTTTGGCAAATAAAGAGGAAGGGGAGTTTGCAGAAGTACCGAATTTCGGAGCAAGTTCTTTAAGAGAAGTTGTTGATTTGCTTGAAGGTAAAATTTTATTTCATCAAGAATATAAATCACCCAAAGTGGAAGATAATTTAGAAGGTTTTGATTTAAAAGAGGATTTTTCCGAAGTCAAAGGCCAGGCTCTTGCGAAACGTGCTTTGGAAATAGCCGCTGCCGGTGGGCATAATGTTTTGATGATAGGTACTCCCGGTACCGGTAAAAGTATGTTGGCCAAACGTTTTTCAACAATTTTACCTCCTTTAACCAAAGAAGAAATGCTTGAGATTTTGCAAATTTATTCCGTTTGCAGAATGCTTGGCAAAGGTAAAAAAGTTTTTCAACGTCCTTTTCGGGAACCTCATCACACAATTTCAAATATTGCTTTAATCGGTGGTGGTGCAAATCCAAAACCGGGTGAAGCAAGTTTAGCACATAACGGTATTTTATTTTTAGATGAGTTTGCGGAATTTTCCCGCAATTCTCTTGAAGTCCTCCGTGAACCTTTGGAAACTTTTAAGGTAACCATTGCACGTGCAAAAGATACTTTAACTTTCCCTGCAAAATTTACTTTAATTGCGGCAATGAACCCTTGCCCTTGCGGTTATCACGGCCATCCTGTTAAAACATGTAATTGCACACCGGTGCAGATAAGCAGATATAAATCAAAAGTTTCCGGCCCTTTGCTTGACAGAATAGATTTAACAGTAAATTTAAATCCTGTAAACTATAAAGATTGGCAAGCCAAAAGCGAGGGCGAAACCAGTGCACAAATCCGTGAACGTGTAATTAAAGCTCGCAAAATACAGGAAGAAAGATTTAAAAATTCCAAAACAACAGCCAATGCTTTTATGACTGTTTCGGAAATAAAAAAATATTGCCCTTTACCTGAAGGCGGTGGGGAAATACTTGAACTTGCAATGAAAAAGTTAGGCCTTTCCGCCAGAAGTTTAGATAAAATTTTAAAAACCGCCCGTACAATAGCAGATTTGGAAGGCAGTGAAAATATCAAAAAAGAGCATATCATAGAAGTTATGCAATACCGTCCTTTAGATAGGAAAGGAGTTAGTGATATTTAATGAAAGCAGAAGAAAAATTAGCACTAATAAAAATCAATGCCTTTAACTATCTTAGAACCGATTGGCTTGAAAGATTGCTTGAAATTTTCGGTACAGGGCAAGAGATTTTGAAACAAACCCCTCAAACTTTAAGTGAAGAGGGTAAAATTTCCCTTGAAACTGCGGAATATTTTTTAAAATCAGCATTGGAATTAGATGCTGAAAAAGAAATAGAAAATACCGCTAAAGTCGGTGGGCATATTTATATTAAAGGGGAAGAAGGTTACCCCGAAGAATTTTTAAATATTAAAGAACCTCCGTTAGTTATTTATGTTCGCGGAGAATTAAATACACATTTAGCGCCTACGGTTGCGATTGTCGGTACACGCAAAATTACACCTTATGGCAGACGTGCTGCAACAAAACTTGCAGGTGATTTAGCGGAAGCTGGTGTTATAATAGTCAGCGGCCTTGCACGTGGCATTGATAGTGTTGCTCATGCTGAAGCCGTAAAACGCAAAAAACCGACGTGGGCTTTAATCGGTACAGGTATCGGCAGATGTTACCCCGCTGAAAACAAAGAACTTGCATTAGGTATTATTGAAAACGGAGGTGCAATAATTTCTGAATATCCTTTTATGACGGCACCTCTTGCCCAACATTTTCCTAGGAGAAACCGTTTGATTGCGGCTCTTTCACGGGTCGCTTTAATTGTGGAGGGAGAAGTTAAATCAGGAGCTTTAATAACTGCAAAAATGGCCTTGGAACAGGGTCTTGATGTTTTTGCTGTTCCCGGACCTATTGATTCACCGACAAGCGGTGGCCCTAACAAACTTATAAAAGAAGGTGCCGGTATTTGTTTGGATGCCAGAGATATTATTGACGCTTTACCCGTAAACATAAAAAGCACTTTAAAAATACAGGAAATTTATAAAGAAAAGGAAGAAGTTTCGGATTTATCCCCGGAAGAAGCTAAAATTATAGATACTATTGGCACAGGGGAAAGCACAATAGATGAACTTTCCGTAAAATTAAATATGGATGTTCCAAGTTTATCAACCGTATTATTTTCACTTGAAATAAGCGGTTATTTAAGATGTGAAGACGGCAAATATTCAAAAGCCAAAATTTGATTTATTAAGAGGTGTGAAATGACAGTACAAAAATCTACGACAGGCAAAGCCCTTGTTATTGTGGAATCTCCCACAAAACAACGCACTATCAGCAAAATTTTAGGGCCTAACTATATAGTTAAAAGTTCTTTCGGGCATGTTAGAGATTTGCCCTCAAAAGAAATAGGTGTTGATGAACAACACGATTTTAAACCCACTTATGTGGTAAGCGGTAAACCAAAAATTATTGCAGAATTAAAAGAAGCAGTAAAAAAGGCATCTGTTGTTTATCTTGCTACCGACCCTGACCGCGAGGGGGAAGCCATCGCATGGCATCTTGAGCAACTTTTAAAACTTAAACCGGAAAACACACGTCGTATTTTCTTCCACGAAATTACCGATACCGCTATTAAAGAAAGTTTTGATAATGCCCGTGCTATCGATCATAATTTAGTTGATGCCCAGCAAGCCCGCCGTGTTTTAGATAGGCTTGTAGGTTATAAAATCTCTCCGCTTTTGTGGCGTAAAATTACAAGCGGTTTAAGTGCGGGGCGTGTTCAATCTGTGGCAGTCCGCTTGCTTGCCGAAAGAGCAAAAGAAATTGCAGATTTTAAAAGTAAAGTTTATTGGACTTTGCGTGCTAAACTTGAAAAGAAAGATACAAAACCGCAATTTTTTGCACGTGTTTTAAAATGGCAAGGTAAAAATGTTGAAAGCACAACAACATATAAACTTTTTGCGGAAGATTATAAAGTTAAATCAACGGTTTTTGATACAAATGAAAGTTTGGCTGTTGTAAACGCTTGTTTACGCAAGGGGCCTTTAACAGTTGAAAAGGTAGAAAAGAAGGAAGTCAAACAACATCCTAAACCACCTTTTATTACAAGTACCTTACAACAGGATGCTTATAATAAACTTGGCTTTTCCCCGCAAAAAACAATGCAGACAGCACAATCCTTATATGAGGGTGTGGAAATTGCCGGTAAAAACGTTGGTTTGATTACTTATATGAGAACAGACTCTTTTAACGTTTCAAAACTTCTTCAAACCCAAACAAACAAATTTATTAAGGAAAAGTACGGCCCGCAATTTGCACCTGCAAAAGCCCCTGTTTATAAAGGTAAAGTAAAAGGCGCGCAAGAAGCACACGAAGCAATCCACCCTACCGATGTTTTTAAAACACCGCAAAGCATAAAAAGTTCTTTAACCTCAGACCAATATAAACTTTATGAACTTATATGGCTTCGCTTTGTTGCTTCACAGATGGCAGACGCAGTTTTCAATACCGTAAGCATTGATATTTCCGCCGAAAGTAAAGAAAACTGTTTGCTTCGCGCAACAGGCAGAACGGTTAAATTTGAAGGTTATTTATCTGTCTATAAAGATGAAGAACCTGAAGAAAATGAAAAAGAAGAATCATCTTCCGCAATTTTACCTGTTTTGGAAGAGGGCGATACTCTTAATTTGGTTGATATCGAAACTAAAGACCATAAAACAGCACCACCGCCAAATTATAATGAAGCAAGTTTAATCAAAACTTTGGAAAAGCATGGTATTGGCCGCCCGTCTACTTATGCACCTACGATAAAAACAATTATGGATAGGAAGTATATTGAAAAACTTCCTAAAACCACAAAACTTACTGCAACACCTTTAGGTATTAGAGTTACAGAACATTTAAAAGAATTTTTCAAAGATATTATGGACCTTTCTTATACCGCCGGTGTTGAAGAAAAACTAGATGATATCGCAGAAGGAAATAAAAAATGGGTTGCGGTTTTATCTGATTTCTATACAGGGTTTTCACGTGATTTAAAAAATGCTGCACAAAATATGGTTTCATCCACACCTGTTCCGACAGATGAAAAATGCCCGATTTGCCAAAAACCTATGCTTTTAAAACATAGCCGTTACGGTGAATATTTGGTTTGTTCCGATTACCCTAATTGTAAAGGTAAAAAGAATTTAAATGCTACGACTTCCGCACCTGTCCAACAAACAAATGAAGTTTGTGATAAATGCGGTGCGCCTATGGTTATAAGAACAGGCCGCCGCGGGCAGTTTATGGCTTGTTCCGCATATCCTAAATGTAAAAATACTTATTCCATAGATGCAGAAGGCAAAAAAGTAGCAACAAAGCAGGCTTTAGATTCCGGCAAAAAATGCCCAAATTGCGGTAAAGCAATGTTACTTCGCCACTCCGCACGCGGTGCATTTTTAGGATGTTCCGGGTATCCGAAATGTAAAACAATAATACAAGTTACCCCGGAAGAGATTAAAGAAATAGAAGCAAAAAATGCAACAACAAATAAATAATTTTTTGCAGAGTTTGAAAGTGCGTAATATGTCTCCGCATACCTTAAGGGCTTATACTAAGGATTTGGAGGCCGCACTTTCTTTCTTTTCAAAAAATAATTTAACTCAAATTAAAGATTTTAATATTAGGAACATTCGTTCTTATCTCGCAGCGGAAAATTCCACACAAATCAAACGCAACACTATGCTTCGTAAAATAAGTTCTTTAAGAAGTTTTGCCAAATTTTTGGAAACACGCGGTTTAATAAAATTAAATCCTTTTAAACTTTTTGATGCTCCAAAACGTGAAAAATTACTTCCGAAATTTTTGACAGAGGAAGAAGCCTCAAATTTAATGGAAGCCCGCCCAAGTAAATTATATGCGGCCAGAAACAAAGCAATTTTAGAACTTTTATATTCCAGCGGCTTGCGTCGAACAGAACTTGTAAATTTAAATATTTGTGATATCAATTTCGAGCAAGGTTATGCAAAAGTTTTAGGTAAAGGTTCAAAAGAACGTATCGTGCCGATAACTGATATTGCACTTGATAGTATCCAAAATTACTTAGCAACGCGCCCTCAACGTTTACCCACAGAACCGTTGTTTTTGAGCAGTTATAATCGGCGTATTAGTGGGGAAGGAATAAGAAAAATTATAAATCAAAGTGCAATAAACACAAAACTTACCCGTCATATAACTCCACACAGTTTAAGGCATAGTTTTGCTACGCATTTATTAAATAACGGCTGTGATTTAAAAACTTTACAGGAAATGTTGGGTCATAAAAGTTTAAGTGCCACGCAAGTTTATACACATGTTTCTTTAGACAGGCTTAAAAAAGTATATAACCATAGTCATCCAAAAAGCAAAACAGGGGGGCAAATATGATTTCCTGCGGGATAGATATCGGTGGAACTTTTGTAAAAATTCTTGCTACTAGCGAGGAGGGGAAAGTTTTAAGAAATCAAAAAATTAAAACGCCGTATCATTTGTCTTCTTCTAAATTTTTAGATTTTTTGGCAGATATAATTAATAATTTCAAAAAAGAATTAAAAACAAAAAATATAGTTATAGGCGTTGGCGTTGCCGGAGATACTGATAATAAAAAAGGCATTTTGCGTTTTGCTCCGAATATTCCTTGGCCTAATTTAAGAATAGCAGAAGGCCTTACAAAACGAACAAATTGTAATTGTTTCGTGTCAAATGATGCCAATATGGCTGCTTTTGGTGTTTATAAAAAAGAATTAAAAGAAAAATATAAAAATATTTTAGTTTTTACTTTAGGAACAGGTATCGGTGGCGGAATAATCATTGAAGGTAAATTATATCAAGGTTCAACAGGTACTGCAGGGGAGTTTGGGCATATCAAAATAGGGGACGCAAAAACCGGAAATCTTTGCGGTTGCGGGGCGCGTGGTTGTCTTGAAAGTTTTATAGGCACAAATACTTTAAAGAAATTAACAGTACAAGAAGTTAAAAAGAACCCTAAAAGCATACTTGCACAATTAGTTAAAGAAGAAGGGTTTTCTGTTAAATTATTATCGGATGCAGCAAGCAAAAAGGATAAATTTGCCCTTTCACTTTGGGATTATTTTGGAACTTATTTAGGATATGCGGTAACTGATTTGATTTTAATTTTTAACCCTGAAGTTGTAGTTTTTAGCGGTGGTGTTGCAGGTGGTGCAAAATATTTTATGCCCGCTTTACTCAAAATTTTGAAAACCCAAAAAATAAAAGAACCATTCAGAAATATTAAGTTATTAGTTTCAAAAACAAAAGATGTCGGGGCTTTGGGTGCCGCATTATATGCTTTGAGTGTAAATAATGAAAAGTAAACTTTTATTTATAATTTCTTTGTTTTTACTGAATACTTTTGCTTTTTGCCAAAGTTCAAACTTGCCTGCACCCGATAAAGAAGATTTTATATTTTTTACCGCAGATGAAGTAAATTACGATAATGTTAACGGTACGGCGCAGCTAAAAGGGAATGTTCGCATAAATTTAAACAAAGATGATGAACAATATACAGTTTTAGGCCAAGAATTTACTGTATATCCAAAAGAAGAAAAAATAACATCATCTTCCCCTGTCACAATTCAAAACAATGAAGGAACTTTTACTTTGCAAAAATTTAGTTATAATACCAAAGATAAAAAAGTTGTTATGGATAATTTTCAGGCCCAGTATGGCCCGATGCGTATAATTTCCGCAAAACAATTTTCAGGGGAGGAAACAGAATATAATTTAAAGAAAGCAGTTTTAACTTGCTGTGATAGAGAAGCACCGCATTATACTTTAACAATAGGTAGTGCGAAATTAAAACCTGAGGTCAGTATTTCCGGCACAAATGCTGTTGCGCGTTTAGGAAAAGTTCCTGTTTTATATTTACCTTATTTTTACCGTTCTTTAAATAAAGATCATTTGTTTACCACATATTTAGATTTCGGTCAAAGTAAAAATACCGGGCTTGGCATATTGTCGTCTACGGTTTATTCAAAAGGCAATTTTGCTGTCACAGGTAACCTTGATTATTACACAAAAGCAGGTATAGGATACGGTTTAATTTTGGGCTATGATGATCCTTCAAAATTTCGTGGAAACATCCAAGCGTATACTATTAAAGATAAAGTTATGGATATGCAACGCTGGGGTATAAACGGTGGTTTTTGGTGGGAGATGTACGATAGTTCTAACTCTTTAAACGATGAAGACGGTGCAATATATTTTGCCCAAATGAAAACCCGTACTGTTTCTGATCCGGAATTTAATAATGACTTTTTTAGAAATAACCCTTATGTCGTTTCGCCTGATAAATTAACCCAAACCTCTTTGGTCCGCCAAAGCCGTGTAAGCAATTTCCGTATCAGTTATTATGATATCAGTAAATTAGATGAAACGACAAAAACTTTTCATAATTATAAAACAGATTTGCCGGAAATTGCCTGGAATTTTACCCCTTTTGTATTGCCTAAGACCGGTGGTATAGTAAATAATTTTAATTTATCTTTCAATAATACAAAGTTTAATGAAACTCCGGCAGATAATAATGACTTTTTACAATATTTTAAAGGTACTTGGAGAAGTTCAAAAAGTTTCCGCTTACACCGTAATTTAACTTTAACACCAAGTGTTTTTTATAACCAGGAAATTGCTTTTAAAGATCCTAAATCCCAAGAGAAAGATAATTACGTCGGCCGTTATGGTACGGAAGTTAACTTAAGAACAAATCTTCCGACAGGTGCTTTAGATTTCGGCTACCGCTATAAACACCGCACAACGGATAAAGTTTTAGTTATTGATGAATATCAGAATGTCTTTAACCGTGAAGAACAAAATGCTTTTTATGTTCAAAATTATTATATGCCTACAAACAATTTATATTTTAAAATCGCAAGTGGCATAGATATAGGCAAAGATATAAATTCTTGGAAATTAAATGACAGATTAGAACCTTTGCTTGCTGAAATCGGTTATTTTAACCAACAAAGCGGGACAAATTTCTTCTTACAAAACTTATATGATTTTGATGCCGGCAATCAGGCTTTTGTTTTAAACACAACTTTTCATGATCCGCGTGATCCGGAAAATAAATATATTACCTTGGGTGTAACAAATTATAAAACCACACGCCACAGTTTCTTATTTACAACCAAGTTCGCCATTGCCCCTAAAGAAAGTACTTGGCATGCAAACATGGGCATAGATTTTGAAATTAAAGATTCTTCTGTTCACGGTTATTCAAAACATATTTTAGTTTATAAAGATTTCCATGATTTTAATGTGATGTTAGGTGTCAGGGATAGAAGCCACAACTTATCTTTCCATTTCGCAATAAATGTAATATGTGGCGGTAAAAACAAAGAAACAGCAGCCCAACAGCGCATAAATCAATATTGGTACCCTTGGCAACAAGGTTATACGGACGCTGGTCCTAATTTATAGAGGTGCATTATGATGGCAAAAGCAAAAGTCCCTTACGGGCGTATAGAAGTTGTTTGCGGTTGTATGTTTTCCGGCAAAAGCACGGAACTTATCAGGCGTATTGAAGTCGCACAACATGCCGGCCAAAAAGTACAGGTTTTTAATTCTACTTTAGATAAACGTTATGCCCGCAAAGGTATTGCCACACATGATTTAGTTAAAATGGATGCAACTACCGTTGACAGAGCGGAAGAAATTTTAGATTTTGTTGAAAAAGATACAGAAGTTATTGCAATAGATGAAGTTAATTTTTTTACCGAAGATATTGTTAATGTTGCCCAAACTTTAGCCAAACAAGGCAAACGCGTTATTTGTTGTGGGCTTGATATGGATTATCAGGGCGTACCTTTTGGCAGTACCGCAAAACTTTTGGCGGTTGCCGATAGTGTTTTAAAACTTGCTGCCCGTTGTGTTGTTTGTGGCAAACCTGCACGTCGCACGCAAAGAACCGCAAAAGTTAAGAGCCGTATTTATGTGGGTGGGGCTGACGATTATGAAGCCCGCTGCGCCGACTGCCATGAGGTTTAATACGTGTTGTATTTCCGCATTATGCGTTCGTACGCGCGGAACGTGCTTGCATATTTAAGTGCTTTTTGGTTTTTCTGCTCCTAAAGTACCGAGATGTCGCTTCGCTCCTGTACTTCTGGGTATTCGTCGTCAAAGAAAAATTAAAATTATCTCAAAATTATTTGCCGAGTGATAGAATTATTTTATTCCCCGTAACAAATACCGTCTTGGGCTTTGGTGATTTTTACTTTTAGTAAAGTGTTTTTTGGTGTGTTTAAAGATACTAAAACTTTTTGGAAATTTGCCGCAGTAGCAACTTGATATTTGCCGTATTTAGTTAAATCTTCAACTAAAATTTCTTGTGTTGTGTTTATTAGTTTTTCAGCGGCAGTTTGGCGTAAAATTAAATCTTCTTCACGCAAAATATTAGCGCGGCATTTAATTTCTTTTGTGTCAATTTGCGGAAGTTTTGCCGCCGCTGTCATCGGGCGCGGCGAATAACTGAAAACATGCAAACCGGCAAAACCTATCTTACGTACAAATGCAACGGAGTTTTTAAAATCTTCTAAACTTTCTGTCGGGAAACCTGCAATAATATCAGTATAAATAAAAATATCTTTTATTTTTTGTCGTATTTCTTTTACGCGTTTTTCAAAATCTTCGGCGGAATAATGGCGGTTCATTTCTTTTAAAACTTTACTTGAACCGCTTTGCAAAGGTAAATGTAAATAATTGCAAAATTTATTTCCGGCACTAGAAACAACTTCCAAAAGTTCATCAGTTACAGTAGGCATTTCTATAGAAGAAAAACGGACGCGGAAATTGCCTTCCAAAGCAAAAATTTCTTTTACTAAACCGGCTAGATTTGTTTTTGTTTCCGCACAAAAATAATTGCCGATGTTTATACCCGTTAAAACAATTTCTTTATAACCTGTAGCAATTAAATTTTTGATTTCTTTAAGCACGATTTCTTTGGGTTTAGAAGTTTTTATCGGGCGTGTAAAAGGCACAATGCAGTAGGTACAAAAGTTTGTGCATCCGTCTTGAATTTTAACAAAAGCTCGCGTTTTACCATGATGTTCTTTAACTGTCCAATCAATATTTTGTTTAAAAAGTTCTTGCGGTAAATTTTCTTTTTGTACAATTTCGGCTTGTTTAACTTTTTCCAAAATTTCTTTTGCACCGTGCCTAGCAAAACATCCTGTTAAAATCAGGCGCGCTTTAGGGTTTTTGCGTTTAATCAAATTGGCTTCTTTAAGGGCATCTTTGTCTGCATTACGTGTTACGGAACAAGTGTTTATTAAACAAATATCAGCATATTGCGGCGTGGTTACTATTTTGTGGCCTCGGCGTAGGAATTCTTCAAGCAAAGCCTCACTTTCCACTTGATTAACACGGCAACCGAAAGTTTTTATATAAATTTTCATAAATTTGCTAATGCCCACACCGCACATGCGGCAGCAGTTTGCGCACGTAAAATATTTGCCCCAAGTGTTACAGGTTTTACATTGTAAATTTTTGCGAGTTCAATTTCTTCTTTGGCATATCCGCCTTCAGGGCCGATAAATATTGCAATATCTTTCCCGGTTGGGATTTGTTCGGTTATCGAAGTTTTTTGTTCGTCTTCATAACAAATTAAAGCAGGTGTTTTTAAATTTTTTAAAGCGTTTTCAAAAGTAAGCGGGGGTAAAATTTGCGGTATTTTTGCAATCTCGCATTGTTTGGCTGAAGCCAAAACAATTTGCCCCCAACGTTCTTTTTTTGTGTCCCATTTTTTTAATAAAGTTTGGTCGCAAAATTTACTGAAAACAGGGCAAAAAGTGCTTGCACCTGCTTGCGTACAAAGGTCCAAAAGTTCTTCCGTTGCCGGGCGGGAAATAGCACTAAAGTAAAGTGTAATATTTCTTTTAAGTTCGCGGCTTGGAATTTGTTTTATAATTTCACCGCCTTGAGTGCTTGTTAAACGGGCAAGATATTTTTTGCCGAGCCCGTCAAAAATTTTTATTTCCTGGCCGGTAGTATACCTGGCCACTTTTAAGTGGTGCGCTTCTTCTTTTGAGAGGGTAAAATTTTTACCGTTAATTTCTGCTAGGTACTGTGGCATATAATAATTTTAGCAAAAAAACACCCGCGGTGTTTAACCGTGGGTGTTAAATAACTTATAAATATTTATTTATCAAGTTTGCCAAACGGAATTAAATTATTTTTATGGGTATAACCTGTTGTTTCCTCATCTAATAAAACAATAAACCAATCTTTTTTATCAGATGGATAAGCCCAAATATAGTAACCGTTTTCCAAAGTTTTTATTTTTTTGCCGTTGGGTTTTGCGCGGACATTTGCCGGCCCATCTACACGGTAAAATTGCGGGATAATTTTTGGCATTTTGCCGGCATAATCGCATGCAAGTTCAAAAGAAATTTCACTTTTGGGAACAAAATCTTGTTTAGTTTCCAATAAATAATTTTTTGGAGCAACACGAACAAATGTTTGTTTATAGTCCTTATCATAAGTAGAAACAGCGGCCCCTAATCTTCCCCAAACGAGCAAATTAAATTTTTCTATCGGTGTTTTCCAATTATTTGCGGTGGTAATAATGTAAGAAGATTCATACCACATTTTGCCTGATTCAAAATAGGTACCTACAATTTTTCCTA
This sequence comes from Elusimicrobiaceae bacterium, assembly GCA_016281355.1. Taxonomy (GTDB): domain Bacteria; phylum Elusimicrobiota; class Elusimicrobia; order Elusimicrobiales; family Elusimicrobiaceae; genus Proelusimicrobium. The sequence goes on from JAEEIL010000019.1 coordinate 22,368, forward strand.
CCTCAGGGCTTGCCGCACCGATACTATTGCTATAAATAGATGGCTTATACTCATGCCTAATATGTATAATTTTATGCGGTGGAAAAGTCTGTTTCCAATAATACATAACTTCTTGTTTATAATGGCCTCCTGGATTATAGTATCTATCGGCCCCCAAATGATAAACATCTTCACCGGGAATGCATTTCTTTTCCCAAGGTAAAAATTTTCTACATCCAACGTTATAATGATTAACAACTTGGTTGATAGGGGAAAGATTTTTCTTATTTAAATCAATATAGGAAGGTAGCGTTGCTCCACTTTTTTCAAAAGAATCACGGTCATTTGTAAATTGTTTTGCAAGTTCATAATCAGCCTTACCTTTTTCACAATCACGATCTTTACTCTTTTGGTCAGACCAAGGAACAATGTCTTCTTCATAGATCATACAATCTTTGGAAAGCAAACCTAATTCTTCTAACTTTTTTTGTTCATCAATAGGTAATTTGAGTAAAGGTTCTATTATTTTTTTAAAAGTTTGTTCCGTTTCTTCCGGCGCCATTTCTATTGACTTATAATAAGTATCTATACCCATTAAATTAAAATATTTTGTTACATCCGTGCCATTAAAGGTAACTTTACGGCTGAGTTCTGGCTTAATTTCTTTCCCGTTAGTCCATACACGGAATTTAAAGTTATGAGGTTCTTCAGTATAATCATGAAACGGCCCTACAGTAGGGATGGGGAAAAACACGGTTGTTTCCACAGGCTTATCCGTAATATTTTCAAATAAATAATCAACTGTTACTGTGTCGGATAAAAGTAAAGCCTCGTGTTTCAAAACAATGCCGTCTTGCTTTTCAAAGCGTATTTCCCCTGTCGGCAATAATTGGCCTGCGGTATCATTAGCCGCCGCAAAAACGGCACACATAAAAAATAAGACTAAAGTATATAAAAAGTTTTTTTTCATTTTTTCTCCTAAAAATCCCCCGGCCAAACCGGGGGTGTTTAATTTATTTCACGCCGTGCATCCAACGCTTGATCGGTTTAACTAAAACTAATAAAATCAAAGAGGCAACTATCGGTGTAATCACCGGCCAGGTAAAGAATTGTGTTAAATTATCTTTATCAAGGAACCCTGAATATTTGCCTGCAAGCCAACCGGCAGCGGAGTTTGCCAAAAACCAAATACCCATAAATAAAGAAATAAATTTTACCGGCGAAAGTTTTGTCACCATTGAAAGCCCAACCGGAGACAAACAAAGTTCACCCATCGTAAACATAAAATATGCGCCGATTATCCAAAGCATGCCGAATTTATCTTTGCAAACTATTGATGCCGTCAAAAGCAAAGCATAGCCAAGTGCAATTAACCAAAATGCCAGAACAAATTTTGCCGGGATGCTCAAGTCTTTATTTTTCTTACCGAGTGTCACCCAAAGTTTAGAAAATACCGGTGCAAATAACATAATAAATAATGGATTTACTGACTGAAACCAAGCAGTAGGAATTTCAAAAGTTTTGCCGAAAATGTGGACAATTCTATCAACATTATGTTCCGCAATTAAGTTAAGTGCGGCACCTTTTTGTTCAAAAATTGCCCAAAAGAAAACGGAGAAAAACGCCATAATAAAAATAACCGCTATTCTTTGTTTTTCTTCTTTAGTGAGGGGTTTGTTTTCTGTTTTAACTTTTTCCTTTTTTTCGTAATGTTTAGGGGAAAGGCCTTTACCTTGCAAAAATTTATTTTGGCCCCAAAGGAAAGTTATTAAACCAATACCCATACCGATAGCAGAAGATCCAAACCCCCATCCCCAACCGAAGTTATGTGCAAGTGTTCCCGCAATTAAACCGGCCAAAAAAGAGCCCAGATTTATACCCATATAAAATATTGTAAAACCACTATCACGGCGCGGGTCGTTTTTTTCATAAAGGTCACCGACAATACTTGAAATATTCGGTTTAAAAAATCCGTTACCGATTACAATAAAAGCCATAGCCCAAAACACCCAAGTTATACTTCCGCGCCCCATACACAGTTGACCAAGTGCAATACAAATTGCACCGATAATTATCGCTGCGCGTTTGCCGATCCATTTATCGGCAATATATCCGCCAAAGAGGGGGGAAAGGAAAATCAAACTCATCAATGTTCCAAAATGACCGCTTGCTTCTTTTGTGCTGAGTAAAAGTTCTTTTGTTAAATATAAAATAAATAATGCTTTAAGGGAGTAAAAACTAAACCTTTCCCACATTTCCGTTGCAAATAGTAAATATAACCCTGCAGGTTGCTTTTGTTTAGCAGTAACTTTTGTCATAATACCTCCGAAATAGAATACTTTTTTATTTTAGCAAAAAAATTATAAACCGGGCAAGCACTGTGCTAAATAATTTCATATAATGTATATATGAGGAATTTTTTAACTTTAACCCTTTTTACATTATTAGCGCCTTGCGTTTTTGCACAAATGCTTGGCGGAAGTTCTGCCCAAAGCCCTTTTAATACAGGGAGTTTTGGCAATAAATCTGTTGATTTTACATCCGGCAATTATGTCGGTCCGGAAGAAGGAAATGATGGGGAAAACAATGCTCAAACTTTTTCCGAAAACGGCCCGTGGCTTATTTGTGAACTTAAAACGGAAGGCCTTGTGAATATAAACAAGAAAACCGTTTTAAAAAATATTTCGGCAAAAACGAATACTTTTTATGCATTAAGTTCTGTGCAGGAAGATAAAAACAATTTAATTACGCTCGGTAATTTCGATAATGTGGAGATTGATATCAGCCCTCTTCCTAAAAAAGCAAAAAATAAAGCCGATAAAAAAGATAAAGAACTTTACCCCTGCCACACCTTAACCGTTATTTTAGAAGAAAAGCCCATTTTGGAAAAGTTCTATTATGAAGGCCGTAAACAAGTTTCCAAAACTTCTATACAAAAAGCAATGATGTCGAAAATCAAAGATCCTTTCAGTGAAGCTAAATTGCTTGCCGATATGGATAAAATTAAAGCGCTTTACGCAGAAAACGGTTTTTTAAATGCGCAAGTGTCTTATACTTTTGAAGTCGATAAATCTAAAAATATTGTTTTTGTTACTCTTAAAATTGATGAAGGTAAAAAAACACGCGTTAAAGAGGTTAATGTTGAAGGTTTAAACAAAATCCCTCTCAAAAAATTTATTAAAAAACTAAAAAACCGCCCCGGAAAAGTTTATAAAGTTCGAAATATGCCTATCGATAACTACAATGCCACAAATTATGCCAGAAATGAGGGCTATTACGAATTTAAAATAGAAAATTATGAACCCGTTTTTAGTGAAGATAATAGTGAAGTTACCCTAAATTATACCGTACATGAAGGCGTAAAAGCACGTTTTGGGGAAACAACAGTTAACGGAAATACAGTTCTAACAGAAAAGGAAATTGACAAAAGCATTTATTATGCAAAAGGGAAATTGTATAACCAACAACAATTTGACGGTACAGTTCGCGCTTTGCAGGAACAATATGCAAATAAAGGTTATTTAAGGGCAGAAGTTGTTCCCCAAAAAACATTGGACGAAGAAACCAGCACTTTAAATATAAATTTCCAAGTGCAACAAAACAATATTGTTTATGTCGACCATATCGACATTACCGGTGAGGGTGATACCCCCAAATACATCTTTGCACGTGAAGTGCCTTTTAAAGAAGGTTCAATTTTCAATTTTTCCAAAGTGCAACGCGGACAAAATAAACTTATGAACATGGGCTTTCTAAATGATGCGCAAATCGATATCACACCGACAAACGATATAAACAAAGTAGATGTAGGATATAATATAGTTGAAGGCCGCCCCGGTATGTTTACTGCCGGTGTGGCAATGTCCTCTTTAGACGGTTTGTATGGGGATATTTCTATCAGCCATTTAAATTTATTTCATCGTGCTCAACGTTTATCTGCCAGGGCGATGTTCGGTAAAAGAGTTTTAGACTATACAGTTAGTTGGTTTACTCCTTGGATTTATGATCGTCCAATTGGGTTTGGTATAGACGCTTTTGATACCAGAAGATACCGCCCTTATATGGATACTTATTCCGCTTACACCGAAAAACGCCGAGGTTTCAGATTAAATGTTAACCCCCGTTTTAATGACGATGTTTACGGTTTAAATTTTTCTTATTCTCTGGAAGGTATACATATCTACGATATCGATTCACAGTATAGCGGTGAAGAAGCCAATGGTTTAGTAGAAGGCAGAAGCACACAATCTACTTTCGGTGTTACATTAGCAAGGGATACACGCGACAGTATTTTTGACCCGACCGAAGGTTCTAAAAATTCCATAAATCTTGAACTTACCGGCGGGCCGTTAATGGGTAACGTAGATCTTTACAAAATTAATTTAAAATCTGCTTATAACTTTACACTGTTAAATATCGGCAAAGATTATCCTATTGTTTTAATGATAGGCCAAAGGGCAGGTTCAGTAAAAGCCTATGGGCGTACGGACATAGTTCCTGCTTATGAAAGAATCTTTTTAGGCGGTGCAGATACCGTTAGAGGTTATGAAACGACAGGCCAAATCGGCCCTGAAACAGGCGGTGAAATTTATTATATCGGCAATATTGAACTTAAATTCCCTATTGCGCGTGAAGGCCGCCGTACAATGGCACAACTTGCGGCATTTTTTGATATAGGTAATTCATGGGAAAACCTTAGTGATGTCCGTTTTAAAACAGGAGCAGGTGTTGGCGATTTTAAAATGGGTGTAGGTTTCGGTTTAAGGATTGTTACCCCATCACTTCCGATACGCTTAGATTGGGGTTACGGTTTAAATCATAAGTCAGGGGAAAGGCGCGGTTATATTTATTTCTCAATGGCAAACTTGTTTTAAGTAAAGTATGAAAATTAAAATATCAACTTTTTTACTCTTAATATTTCTTGGCATATTTTTAAATGCGCAAGAGAAAGTTGATATTTCCGAACTTGAAAAAGAAATTGCGGCGCAGGAATCTACCCAAACACAGGCAGCCTTAAATAATCTTCCGGGTAATAGCCAAATCCCGCTTGAAAAGTATGATACTACTGCAATAGTTCAAATACCTGTAATGAATCCATCAACGGATGAAAAACCCGGTAACTTTAATTCCGTTTTAAACCAACAAGCGCCGGAAGGTAGTCAAAATTTTAGTACTTCGCAAGGCACTTTGCCTAATGTGCAAGATCCGCAAGCTGCTGCTCTTCAAACGCCTGAAAAAAACGCACTTGCTCAAAATGCCAAACCGGAAGAATTAAAGAAGCAATTCGGTTTAAAATTAAACGGTAATGAGCAAGATACAGAAAAAGAAACAAAAGGCGCTTTAGCTGTTTATATCAACATGGAAGAGGTTTTTAACAATAACCCTTGGACTATTGAAGCACGCAAAACCATGCGTCTTGAACTTGAAGCAAAACAACTTGAATATGCACAACTTCAAGATCAAGTTAAAAGTTTAAAGGAAAAACTTAATAATCTGCGTGTCGAATTAAAAAATGCACAGCCTTTCTATGAAGATCTTGAGTATATTCCGCCGACAGATGATACAACTTACCCTCGCATACAACCAAATAAAATGAAACATATTTTGCAGAATCTTTTATTTTCTTCTTCACAGACCATGCAAGAAATACCTACACCGCAAAAGCAAATAAATTCCATTAAAGAACAAATAAGAACAACAAAACAAGCCATAATACAAAAAGAAGCTTTTCTGCTTAATTTCCAACAACTTTCAAAAGAGGAAGTAAATTCCCGCCAAGATTATATTGTCGGCGAAATTCTAAAAGAAATTTACAGCGGGCTTAAAGAATTTTCTTCAGTCCGCAATATAGGTGTAGTAGTTGACAAAAACAATTTACTTTACGGTAAACCTATAAATGTTACCGATGAATTTATAAAGTGGATGAAAAATTATCATACAAAATATAAAAAGCAGTTAGGAGGTAAAAAATGAGTTTAACCCTAAAAGAAATGGCTCAAATTTCCGGTGCGGAACTTGTGGGGGACGAATCTTTTAAACCCACTTGTTTGTGTGGCTTAGATAAAGTTATTCACGGAGGTATTGCTTATGCGGCGGAACTCCGCGATGCCAATGCCGACGCAAATAAAGATCTCGGTGCCTTAATTGTTCCTACAAAAATCAAAGGGCAAGATATTTCCTACAAAGGTAATATATTATATGCAAATAACCCCGAATGGGCTTTTACTTTAATAATGCGTGCAACTACTACTTTAAATAAAAACATTAAAAGGGAAATTCATAAAACTGCGGTTGTCGCGGAAACAGCGAAAATCGGCGCAAATGTTGCCATAGGTGCTTTAAGTGTTGTTGAAGACGGCGCAGAAATCGGCGAAGGCACAATAATTTATCCGCAAGTTTATATAGGGCGTGATGTAAAAATCGGTAAAAATTGTATTGTTTACCCGAAGGTAACTATCCGTGAAGAATGCGTTTTGAAAGATTATGTTATTTTGCAACCTGGTGCAGTTATCGGTTCCGACGGCTTTGGTTATGTGTTTATAAATAAGCATGAAAAGATTCCGCAAATCGGTAAAGTTATTTTACAAGATGATGTAGAAATAGGTGCAAATACAACCATTGACCGTGCAAAGATGAATGAAACAGTTATCGGTGCAAATACCAAAATCGATAATTTGGTACAAATCGGGCATAATGTTAAAATCGGAATGTCCAGCATTTTGGTTTCACAAGTCGGTGTCGCAGGTTCGGCGGAAATCGGCAACGGTGTTATTATTGCAGGCCAAGCAGGTGTTTCCGGCCACTTAAAAGTTGGTGACAGGGCCGTTATCGGTCCTCAAGCGGGTATAATTTCCGCACTTGAAGCAGGTTCAAAAGTTATGGGTTCGCCGGCGATGTCTTATTCGGATTTTATGCGTTTGCAAGTTATTCTCAAAAAATTACCGGAATTTTATAAAGAAATCCAGGCTTTAAGGAAAAAATATAATATTTAGAGGTTTTATGAATAGATTTACAGTAGCAAAAGAAGTAACTTTAAGTGGTATAGGTTTACATACCGGTAAAAACAGTACTATCACTTTAAAACCCAGTGAACAAGGTTATATTTCTTTTCTAAGAAAAGATATTCAAAATGCCGAACCTATAAAGGCGCATATTTCCAGCATTAAATCAACTTTGCGCGGAACAAATATGGCAAGCAGTAATGCCAGTGTTCATACGGTGGAACATTTATTAAGTGCTTGTGCTGCTTTGGGTATTACAGATTTGCTTGTGGAAATGGACGGCCCCGAACCACCGCTAACCGACGGTTCTTCTTTAGTTTTTGCTGAGCATATTTTAAAAGCCGGCTTAAAAGATTTAGGCTTACCTGCTAAAGTATTGAACATAAATAAAGAAATAAAGTACGAAGAAAAAAACATGTCTTATGTTGCAAAACCGGCGGACAAATTAACTTTTACTTTTATTTATTTAAGGAATCATCCTTTAGTAAACCATCAGGAATATACCTTTGAAATGTCTAAAGACGGTTATGTTAAAGAAATAGCACCTTCAAGAACTTTTGGTTTTGAAGAAGAACTTGCTTTTTTGAAAGCAAACGGTCTTGCTCTCGGCGGTGATCCTCAAAATTGTGTAGTAATTTTTAAAGATAAATTTTCAACTCCTTTGCGTTTCCCCGATGAACAAGTGCGCCATAAAATTCTTGATTTAATCGGCGATTTATCTTTAACAGGTTATGTGCTTGGACCAATGCATATAACATGTTCTTGCGGCGGCCATACAGGCAATACAAATTTTGCTAAAATATTGTTAGAAAATATCTAGGAGATTTTATGACGAACCCCAATATCCACCCAACAGCGATAATTGATCCAAGTGCTAAAATCGGCGAAGGAACTATTGTCGGTCCTTTTACTATTATAGGTAAGGATACTACAATCGGTAAAAATAATAAAATCGGCCCAAGTTGTGTTATCGAAAATACAGATATGGGTGATGAAAATGAACTTATAGGGCATTGTTTTATCGGTGTTAAACCGCAAGATTTATCTTATAAAGACGGTTTTGAAAGCCGTGTTAAAATCGGTAATAAAAATAAAATACGTGAATGTGTAACAATTCACCGCTCCACAAAGTTAGAACAACCGACGGTCATCGGTGACAGTTGCCTTTTAATGGCAAATTCCCATGTCGCGCATGATTGTATTTTGGGTAACAATATTATTTTGGTTAATTGTTGCGGTGTTGCAGGCCACGTTCGTATTGCAGATCATGCAATATTATCAGGTTTAACGGGTGTGCATCAGTTTGTGCGTATTGGTCGTCTTGCTATGCTTTCAGGTTTAAGCGGTCTTATGTTGGACCTTCCTCCCTTTTGTTATGCAACAGGCACACGCGCAAAACTTGCAGGCATAAATGTAATCGGCCTCAGGCGTGCAGGCTTTAGTTCTGAAACTATCCGTGCAATAAAACACGCATATATGGAATTGTTTTTATCAACCAGAACAATGAAAGAAAGTATTGAACTTTTACGCTCAAAACCGCAAGTCCCCGAAGTTATGGAAATGATTGAATTTTGCGAAACGACCGAACGAGGTTTAGCCACACCTCGCAAAAAAATAAATAAAACGGAAGAAGATGCGGATGAATAAAATCCTTGGCATAATTGCCGGAGAAGGCAAATACCCTGTTTTAACTGCAAAAGGTGCAACCGAAGAAGGTTGGACGGTAGTAGTTGCCTGCGTCAAAGGTAATGCCAGTGAAAGTGATTTTAAGCCCTATGCAAAAATAACAACTACTTTAAAAATAGGGCAACTTTCCAAGTGTATAGAATTTTTTAAACAAAACGGCGTAACTCATGCCATTATGGCCGGGCGCGTAAAACATATAAATATCTTTTCGCTAATGCCTGATATGCGTATGGCTAAAGTTTTGGCAACACTTCGCGATAAACGTGCAGAAAGTTTGCTTAATGCCGCAATAGCAGAATTTAAGAAAGACGATATTGAAGTTTTATCCTCATTTTCCTTCTTAAAAAATTGTACCGTTAATGCAGGTGTTTTAACTAAACGTGCACCTAATGAAGAAGAAAAAGCAAATATAGACTTAGGTTTAAAAATTGCGCATACTTTGGCAGATTTAGATGTTGGCTTAACAGTTGTCTTAAGTGATAAAGCCGTTCTTGCCGTTGAAGCGATGGAAGGAACTGACGAGTGTATTAAACGCGGCGGAGAAATTTATAAAACGGCAAAAAGCAAAGAAAAGAAGCCATTAGTTATTGTTAAAGTTGCGCGCCCCAAACAAGATGACAGGTTTGATTTACCTGTTATTGGTAAAGGCACAATAAAAACAATGATAAAATCTGATGCAACAACTTTGGCAGTTGAAGCCGGCAAAACAGTTGTTTTAGATGTAGAAGAAGTCGTCGCATTAGCTGATAAAAATAATATTTCCATTATTGCTTTATAGTTTTATAAGCAATAATTACTATTTATGGCAACAGTGTACTTACCTAATATTTCCGCAAGCGCTTTTTTTATAATAAATACCTTAAAACAAAAAAGCGTACACACTCTTTTTGCCTGTAATACCGAAGAAGAACTTGAAATTTTTGAAGCTGCATATAAAACATTTGCTCCGAAAGATTTTAACTATAAGTTTTTAAGTGTGTATGAAGATAAATTTTCTTTATATTCGGCTTTGGAAACAATTTTGCAAGCAAAAACGCCGCTTTTTATTGCAACAACTTACGGTACTTTAAAACAAGAAGTCGCCGGGAAAAAAGATTTCAGCACACAAATTTTAAAACTGGAAAAGGGCCAAACAATTAACCGTACAGAACTTATAAACACTTTGCACAAATTAAATTATAAACGTGTTGATTTTGCCGAAGCCCCTGCCGATTATGCTTTGCGCGGTAGCGTGTTGGACATATTCCCAATAAACTCAAAAAAACCTTGTCGTTTATATTTTAGGGTAAATACTATTGAACAGATTTCGGCTTTTGATTTGGACACACAAAATACCGTAGAACCGATCAAAGAGTTACTGGTTCTGCCTTTTGAATTTGATGTAAAACCTTCCACTTTATTACGTTGGCTTAAAGATTTTAAACCTTATTTTTATGAGCCTACGCAAGATGTCACAGAACAAAACGATGCTGAAATTTTAACTGCTTTACCTTCTAAAGACGGACAAGATAGTTTCTTGCGTTCCCCGCTTGATTTTAAGTCAAACTTTGCTTTGTTTGATAATGAAATTTTTACTTTAAATAAGAAAAATATTAAAAGCACTTTTTATTGTTTAAATAAAGGGGAGTTGGAAAGGTTGACGGAAGTTTTTCAAGATTATGACAACTTAAAAAGTTTGCCTCTTACTGTTGCACCTTTGCAGGAAGGGTTTTACAGTACTAAAGAAAATTTCGCATTTTTTACTTCCGCGCAACTTTTAAAACACTCTTACAAACAAACAAATTTTGCGGAAAAGTTTGATAAAACTTATTCCAAACATGTGCGCTTTAAAGAATTGGAAATAGGGGATTATGTCGTGCACCAAGAGCATGGTATCGGGCGTTACGGCGGGCTTATAACTTTGGAACAAGACAATTTACCGCTAGATTGTTTGCTTATTGAATTTAAAGGTTCGCAAAAACTTTATGTACCTTTACATGATTTTAGGAAAGTTCAAAAATATATTGGTCTGAAAGGGCGTGCGCCTAAAATATCTTCACTAAACACAACCACTTGGAAAGAAGTTAAAAAACGTGTAAAAGAAGATGCACAAAAAGTTGCAAAAGAAATTTTACAGGCCGCTGCTTTACGCAGTGCGCATAAAGCCGATATTTTGCTTGGTAACGAACATTTGGAGAGGGAATTTGCCGACTCTTTCCCTTACCAGGAAACTGATGATCAAACCCAAGCAATAAATGAAATTTTGCAAGATTTAAATAAAGATATTCCTATGGACCGCGTGCTTGTAGGGGATGTCGGCTTCGGTAAAACAGAAGTTGCAATACGCGCCGCTTTACGCGCTGTTTTAAGTAATAAACAAGTGCTTGTTTTAGTGCCGACGACAGTTTTGGCAAGCCAGCATTTTAAAACTTTCAGTGAACGTTTGCAGGCTTACCCCATAAATGTGGAAATGTTAAGCCGCTTTCAAACAAAAACCGAACAAAAGAAAGTCGTAGAAAATATTAAACAGGGTAAAGTGGATATTGTTGTTGGCACACACCGATTACTTTCAAAAGATGTAGTGTTCAAAAATTTAGGGCTTTGCATTGTTGATGAAGAACACCGCTTTGGTGTGAAACAAAAAGAGAAGATTAAAGCAAAAAGCGTCGGGGTACATACTTTGATGCTTTCCGCAACGCCGATACCGCGCACTTTAAACCAATCACTTTCCGCTTTGAGGCAAATGTCTATTATTCAAACTGCACCGCAAGGGCGTATGCCTATTAAAACGTTTTTATGTGCTTATCAAGACGATATCGTAACCAATGCTGTCCGCCAGGAACTTGCGCGTGGGGGACAGGTTTTTTACCTTTTTAATACAGTTGCTACTATGGAAGAAAAGCGTGAATATTTGCAAAAACTTATGCCGGAAATAAAAATAATTTGTGCACACGGCCAAATGCCGGAACAAGAACTTGAAAAAACTCTGTGGGATTTTTACAATAAAAAATATGATGTCTTACTTTGTTCCACTATCGTGGAAAGTGGCCTTGATGTTACAAATGCAAACACTTTAATTGTGGAAAATCCGCAAAACTTCGGGCTTGCTCAACTGTATCAGTTGAGGGGGAGAATTGGGCGCGGGAATAAAAAGGCATATTGCTATTTGCTTGCACCTGCTTGGATATTAAATAAAAGGGAAGAAGAATTTGATTTAAATGATTTTTATTTTCCTAAAAAGAAAAACAAACCATCTTATGCCGAGGCTCAAAAAAGATTATCTGCCCTGCTTGAGTTTAGCGAACTTGGCAGTGGTTTTAAACTCGCTTTACGCGATTTGGAAATACGCGGCGGCGGTGATTTACTTGGCATAAGGCAACACGGGTATGTAAACGCTGTCGGGCTTTCTTTATATTGCGATTTAGTGGCAAATGAAGTCAAAAAATTACGCGGGGAACCTATCGTCCGCAAAATGTATGCAACGGTTAATTTAGGCATACCTGCATTTATTTCCCCGGACTATTTGCCGAGTGATGAAGAACGCCTAAAATTTTATAAAGACTTTTTGGAATCGGACGCGGAAACAAAACAAAAACTTAAAACAAAAATTGAAGATTTATGCGGCCCTGCCCCACAAGAATTAAAAAATTTAATTGAAATAATGCAAATTTCCGCTGATGCCGGGGAAATGAAAATACGAACCATAGAAGCAGGCCCTAAATTTTATGATTTTTATTTTGCAAGAAATGCACAAATACCTGAAAGTGCCTTAACAAAAATAATGGAAACATTTAACGGTAAAATAGAATTTTTACCTTCGCAAAACGGTGACGGGTTTAGAATTTTTGCCCCACAGAACGATAAGTTAAACGAAATAAAACAGATTTTAAACAGTTTAAAAGATATTTTATAAAAACAGGCCCTTTTCAGAGCCTGTTTTGAACAATCTTTTAGAAACCTTATATTTTATTTCCAAGTGCAAGTACCGTCTTCTGGGTGCCACCAACCACCTTGTTCATCGCATTCTTTTTCTGCAGCACTTTTGCAGCCATCCGTAATTTGATAACCTTTATCTACAGCCCATTGGCATATCTCTTTGACGTTTTTTTCACTACCACCAATATCAATATACCACACATCAGGGTTTTCATATCTGTATAAATAAATGTAAGCATCATCAAAAAATGAGTTGTCTTGTGTTTCTACATAGCATTGCTGATCACCTACCCAGCAACCTGCCCAGTAATTAGCGACATTTGCGCGGCACATAGTTTCATCGTCATTACAATTGCCGGGCATTCCAATATCTCCGACGCCTTCACTACCCGTGAACCATATGTCCCTTGGAATGGCCCAATTGTGAGTAGTCGTATACATCTCTATATTTTTTTTGGCAGCATCTATTAGGGTATCTAATTCGGCGAGTCTTGCTCTGCGAACAGATTTTTGATATTGAGGAATTGCAACTGCCGACAATATTCCGATAATTAAAACAACTACTAAAAGTTCAATTAAAGTAAAGCCTTTTTTGTTTTGCATACTTTTATAATTCTCCTTTTAAGACATTCTACACTACACTCAATAATTATAGAAATAAAGCCAAAACAAGTCAAGGTCATATATAAAACAAGAAACTCATTCCTTTTTATTTATTGACTTGTTTTACATTAAATTAGTATCATATAATTACGGAGGATAAACAATGAAAAAAACATTAAGCTTGATGTTAATCTTAGGGCTTGCTCTCGGTTTAGCCGCTTGCAGTAAAAACCAAAAAGCGGATGCCACTGCAGATTTACAAGCCGCAGCCGATTCTAACTATGATGCCATAGTCGCAGAAGAGGAAGAAGTCGCAGAAGCAGTTGAAAGCGTGGAAGTTGGCTTAGCACCTGTTTTCTTTGCTTTAAATGAATACTCCTTATCACAAGGAGCTAGAAACATTTTAAAAGCCAATGCCGAAGTCTTAAAAGTCAAAGGTATTAAAAATATTACCGTTGAAGGTAATTGCGATGACAGAGGTACTATCTCCTACAATATTGCTTTAGGTCAAAAAAGAGCAAATGAAGTAAGAGATTATTACATTAAACTCGGCGTCAAAGCTGAAAACATCAACACCGTTTCTTACGGTGAAGAAAACCCGCTCTGCACAGATCAAACCGAATCTTGCTGGGCAAAAAACAGAAGAGCAGATACAGTAATCTCTGCTAAATAGTTTAAAAGGGGCACGTCTTATGATCAGGAATTTTTATAAATTATTTCTTTTTGTGGGGGGTGCCTCTTTTCTTTTATGCGGTTGTTTTGCTACACAAGAAGACACCGCAATTTTAAAATTACAAATCTCAGAACTTAATAAGACATTAAAGGAATTACAACAAAACCAGGCCGATAATGCCGTACAAATGGAAGAAATAATGGGCCGCTTAACTTTAGCTACGGACCATGTAGAAAATTTTGATTATAAACTTGACGATTTAAGTTCAAAAATCGATAATTTGGAAGCCTCAATAAAAAATACAAAAACTTCAGTATTACCTACTGAAATTTATGCACAAGCCAAAAAACAATTTGACGAAAAACAATACGATAGTGCTTTGAAAGGTTTTGGGCTTTATTTAAAATCTACGGAAAACAAAGGATCATCAGCACAGGAAGCATACCTTAATATAGCAAGAATTTATTATGAACAGAAAGATTATCAATCTGCCGCGGTAACTGCAGCAACTTTGATGGAAAAATTCCCCAAAGGTTCTTTAATAGCAAGCGCCAGGCTTGTTTATGCAAAAAGTATAATTCCTTTAAAGAAGACGGACGAAGCAAAAAATTATTTAGAATCTATAATTGAAGATTATCCGAAATCAAAAGCTGCTAAGGAAGCAGCAATAGTTTTAAAAGGTATTAAATAATGAAAAAATTTTTACTTTTGTTTTTTATTTTATTGCCGGTTTTTTTATTTGCCAGGGAAAGTGATGTTTATATAGGTCTTTCTTCCAAATACAATCCATCCGATTTACCGAAAATAGGCCTTGCCGCAAATAGCGTCAGTAATCTTGCCCCGGAAGAAGAAAAAGTTTACAGTAATCTTTTTGCCGAAGTGTTAAGAAGTGATTTATACCGCTCCCGTTATTTTAATATTGAAGATGTTGCTACCGCACAAATTTCATCACTCGGGCCACAACTTGCGATGTTTGAAAAGAGAAACATTCTATATTATGTTTTCTTTGATTTTTTCCCAACTGATACGGAAGAAGTTTGGCAAATAAAAGCATATATGTACGATACTTCTTCCAAAAAAGCCTTACTTGCCAAAAGTTTTAAAGTACCAACAAAAAGCATAAGAAAAAGTGCCCATATATTTGCCGATCAAATTATTAAACTTTTAACAGGTAAACGTGGACTTTCAACTACAAAAATTGCTTTTTCTAATGATAGCACCGGCAGAAAAGAAATTTATATTGTCGATTATGACGGTTATAATTTGGCAAAACTTACAAATGACAAGTCTATTTCCCTTTTGCCTCGTTGGGCTGATAAAGGTACAAAACTTTATTACACCACTTACCGCAACAGAAACCCACAAATTTATGTACTTGATTTAAAAGAAAGTACAAATTCCCCTGTTATGCAAGAAAGAGGTTTAAACTTAATCGGTGGCGTATCCCCTGACAGTAAAAAACTTGTTATGACTTTATCCAGAGGGCAAAACCCAAGCATTTATTTAAAGGAACTTTCCAGTGGCCGCACTTTGGAACTTACAGATAAATACGGTGTTGACGGTTCACCTTCCTTTTCACCGGACGGCAAATTTGTAACTTTTGTTTCAAACCGCTCCGGTAACCCGCAAGTTTATATTATGAACCTTGAGACACAAAAAATGCGTCGTTTAACTAAATTTAACTGGACGGACTCCCCGCAATGGTCCCCAAATGGCGATTGGATAGTCTTTTCAGGGCGTCAATCAGCAAATCACCCTATCGATATCTTCTTAGTAGATATTACCGGTGGGCAAATAAGGCAACTTACTTCTGATAGCGGTTCAAATGAAGACCCATGGTGGTCACCTGATGGGCGTTTTATCGCATTTACTACAAATCGCGCGGGCAAACGCCAAATTTATGTTATGGATGCCGATGGCAGCGCACAACATTTAATTGCAAATATTAAAGGGAATTCTTTTACCCCATGCTGGAGTGATTAACTTTTACCCCTTATGTACAAACCTATAATTTTATTAACAATTTCAAATATTTTTATGACTTTTGCCTGGTATGGCCATCTACGTTTTAAAGATAAGGCCACATGGATTATCGTTTTAGTAAGTTGGTTAATAGCGTTTTTTGAATATTGTTTTTTGATCCCGGCAAACCGTATAGGGCATATGTATTATAGTGCACCGCAACTTAAAGGCATGCAGGAAATTATTACGCTTATTGTTTTTGCCGTATTCAGTATAACTTACCTTAAAGAAGATTTACGCTGGAACCACTATGCCGGTTTTGCATTAATTATTTGTGCGGCATTTTTGATTTTTAAGAAGTAATTACCTTTTTTTATTCTTATCTCTTTCATGTTTGGCAATAAGGAATACCATATAAAAAGCTAGAAACATTACTGAAAAGAAACTTAAAAACACAAGTATAATTTGCATAAATTCTCCCAATAAAATAGAAATAAAAAACGGCTGCTAATTTGAGGAATTCCAAGCACTCAAACAAACAGCCGCAACCTTTGCTTCAAAAAAGCAAAAGGTTATAACGGCTATTTTTGGTTTGGAATTCCTTTTCTCAAAAGGCGGCAAAAGCCCCCAAAAACAGCAAAAATTGTTTAGCCTTTATAAAGGCCAGAGATTAAACAATCCTCCTTGATTAAATAAATTATATCAATTTTATAGATATTACCGCGGATGTTTCACTGTATAAAAAGTAAAAAGATTGATAGATATAAATAAAACTATTGCACAAAATATCATTAAATAACGGCTAAATTTAACATAATCTAATAAATTTAAAACTGCATTTGTAATAATAATCAAAATTATACTGCCAAAACTTTTTTGTAAAATTTTTACATAACCCCTTTTTGTAACTATTTTGCCGTATCGTACTCCAAGCGGAAAACCAAAAGCACCGCCAATTGCAATTAAAACGCCGAGCAATAAAATATGCGTATGAAATTTCCCGTTAGCAAATAAATAAAACATCGAACCGCTTATCGTGGCCGTTAACAGTAAAAAACGCACTGCCTTTGTGGCATATTTTTCCGCAATTTTAAAACCGTTTATTATCATGGGCCTAAAAATTAAAGCACCGCTGATACCAAGTACCGAACTTATAATTCCAACAAACATTCCGCAAAAAAGTGCTATTATGCTTTGTAATTTTGAAATATTCGGTTTTTCATTTTGGTTTTTGACAGTCTTACCGAATAAACTTTGCGAACCGATAAAAAGCATCACAAAAACAAATAAACAAAGTAATGCTTTTGAACCGAATCTATTATATAAATAAGCATTTATCAAACGCCCGCTGAAAGCAGTTGAAATAACACCTATTGCCATAGGTAAAGCCAAAGAATACATAACGGAAAATTTAGCCCAAGAAGTATTTTTTATTTCTTTTAAAACCGTAGGTGCGGTAGAGAATACCATTTGCAAAAGTGCAGCACCTACGGCTTCTAAAGGTTGAAAACCGAAAATGAGCATTGTCGGCACTATAAGCCAACCGCAACCGACACTCCAAAACCCACCGCAGAACATGCCGATAAAACCGATTATTGGAAAGACTAAATAAGTGTACCACGTCATAAATATATTTTATTATTTAACTGTTTATGTGGAAGTTTTAATTCAATATTTTTTTGTCAATTAATTCAACACATTGGCAAATTTGGCAAGTTTTTTCTTTTTGATTATAGAAAAGAATATTATCTTTATCTTCCACAAAACAAGATTGCCCTTCATTTGTTTTTGTGGCATTTTTTTCTATTTTGCGTTTTTTACTGAAGTCATCTGTACAAATTTGCAAATCTGTTTGTGCACATAAATATTGCCCATTAGGTTTTAAACAATTACCATTACGGTCATAGTAACCGATTCTGCATTTCCAGGGGCAATCATCTTTATCTGTTCCAGCAGATGTAAACACAACTCCTTCTTGTTTTTTCGTGCACGGGGAACATTTAGTTTCACCTTTTTGCCTATCCCAGAAGGTGCCTGGAGCATAGCAAGTACAATTTTTTGCTTTCTGAATCCAACCTTTTCCTTCCTCACAAGTGTAGTAAATGTTTGTGCAAACGCCTTCGTTATCGGGTAAATTAATATTATCTTTATTTTCTGGTTTTTTTACGCATTCTTCTTTTAGAGAGCAGAAATCATCTCCATTACAAGAACATTCCCAAGAAGTATAATTCCAACCCCTATTTTTTTGGCAAGAAGACAATCTTTTGCAAGATCCGTTATCGACATCTTTTGTTAAAGGTTCCATGTCTTCACAGTAAACACCGGTAAAGCATTGGTTTTTTGTGCAATCTTTTTCAGTTTGAAGCTGCTTGCAAGTTTTCCCATCCCATTCAAAACCTCTTTCACATTGGCAAGGAGACCATTCCCCACAAATTCCGGCACCTTCGCAGCTTGGTTGGCATACGCGGGTTTGCGAACCTCTGCCATCACCGCAGAGGCGTTTTGTTTCCGCTTTTAATCTGGGAGCAAAACAACTTCCGTCTACATAACATAGATTTTCTTCCCCGTTTTTTGCTTGTTTAAAACATTTTTTACCTTGGCATAAAACTTTGCCATTTGTAAATGAAGCATAAAAAGTAGTTTGATTTATTGTATTTCTTTCGTGTTTCAAAACAAGGCAGCCGTTTTCGGCATCAACATCTATAAAAAAATCGCCACTTTGTCCCACATTTAAATCTTGATTTGAGTCTTTACTTCGTCTTCTCCTTCTGCTCATAAAGAGAGGATCTTCCATAGAATTCATATCGTTATAACCTACGGTTATTTGTAATTCGCGGACTAATTTTTCATCTGAAAATATATCTTTTTTATACTGTTTTTCCGTATTTAAAAAATCTTGTTCGCTTTGTGAAATTTTTGCTACAATTTTTTTTGCTTGCCTCAGCATACTATATTTTTGCCATAAGTCTTTCCCTAAGAAATAACCTGTAAACAAAGACAAAACTACCACTGCAAAGATTATTCTTTGCGTCTTTGTAGTTTTTTTAAATAAATCTTTTATGTAAACTAGTGCTTCTTGGACATTTATGTCCGCAATACTTTTCATAATTATAGTATACATTTTTTATCTTAATTTGTATAATTATTTTTAGGGGTTGTTTGTGAAGATATGAAAAACAATAAAAATCTATTTTCAATAACCTTATTGGTTTTTTTGGTTGCCGCATTTATATTGACGGGTGGAATATATTTTAGTTTTAGTTTAAGAAACATTTTATTAGGGCAACAAAAAGTGTATTTGCAAGAGATAACAAAACGAGCATCTGCCGATTTTGCAGGATACTTGGAAAGGGAAATGCAATCATTAAAGGCTATTTCCACAGTACTTTCAAATTTTTATAGTTATTCTTCCCTTGATGAATATTTAACAATATTAGATGAACTTGCAAAAGATTATGTTTTTAAAGATATAGGTATATTACCCATACGCAGTAAAACTGCTTATTTCGGAAATGGTGAAACGTCTGCAGATTTTCTCTCTCAAAGTATTGTTGATGAAGTTATTGAAGGCAAAAGCATAATATCAAACTTAAATTATGATCCTTTTACGAAACAACCAATTATTGTTTATGCCACGCCATTTATAGTCAACGGTAGAACAGAAGCGGTTCTTTTTGCGACTCAAAGGATTGAAGAATTTCAGAAAATTCTTGCTAAATATAAAATTTCCGGGGAAGGGTTTACCGCTGTATTAAATAAAAAGAATCAACTTATTGTTGATACAAGCCAAGATTCTTTTGAACCGCAAGATTTAAAGCAACTCCTTTCAATTTACGGTAAAGAAGGTTTGTATCTTTATAATGAGTTATTTAAAGCAATCAATATCGAAAACACCGGCGTTCTTAGTTACTTTACCGCCAAAACAAAGGAACGCAGGTTGATTTCCTTCGTAAAAATTTCTGTTTATGGGCTTAATGATTGGCATTTGCTTTTTGTAGTTCCGTCCAAAGTAGTATCTGTTTTGCAAAAGAAAATATTTTTAGGTTCTTTGGTTTTTTGTTTTGCACTACTTCTTGCTTTTGCTGTAATCATCATATTTATCGAAAAACGGGAACACGAACAAAAACGCGAGATTTTTGAGACTGCTTTCAAAGATAAAGTCACAGGCGCATATAATATGGCAAGATTTAATATGGAAATGACTAAAATACTGAAAGCAAAACCAGAGCAAAAATTTGCTTTAGTCCTTTTTGATATAGATAAATTTAAATTGATAAACGACCTTTACGGATATAGGCAAGGGGATTTGGTATTAAATCATATTACAAATGTTTTGGAAGAAAATTTAGATAAAAATAAAGGCGAAATTTTTTGCCGCTTGATAGGGGATATATTTTTGTGCCTTATCAATTATGAAGAAGGCAAAGACATAACACTTCGTTTGGAAAAAATTTATAAAGCAACACAGAATTGCTATGCTATAACGGATATGCATTACAATATTGTTACTCATTTCGGTATTTACAGGATAACTGAAGATCTGCCTTTCTACTTAATGCTCGATAGGGCAAGTTTGGCTAAGAAAACTGCAAAAGAACATATAAACGAAAAATATGTCTTTTATGATGATAGTACCCTAAAAAACGTTTTACAAGATAAAGAAATTGAAAACAGCATGCAGCAATCTTTAAAAGATGAAGAATTCAAACTTTATTTCCAACCTAAATGTTCTTTTAATAAAGATGATATTTGCAGTGCAGAAGTACTTGTTCGTTGGCATAATAAAAAAAGAGGACTGCTTTTACCCAATTCCTTTATTCCGATATTTGAACGCGACGGTTTTATTATCAAATTAGATTTTTATGTTTTGGAAAAAGCCTTGCAAACTTTAAGAGCATGGTTAGATGCCGGTTTAAAACCGTGTAAATTGTCAATCAATTTCTCAAGGTTGCATTTAAAGGATGAACTGAGCCTTCCTAAAATAAAAATTTTATTAGATCTTTATAAAATCCCTACGGATTTACTGGAACTTGAAATTACAGAAACTGCTGTTATGAATAACACACCCGAAGCCAGAAAATTTGTAGAAGGTTTACACAATTTGGGTATAGCTGTTGCAATGGATGATTTCGGTTCCGGGTTTTCCTCATTAAATGTTCTTAAAGATTTGCCGTTTGATACACTCAAAATTGATAAAGAATTTTTAAGAGATTTTGGCAAGAACCCACGTACCCTTGCAATACTCGAGGGTATTATATCTATGTCAAAAAATATGAAAACCTGTATAGTTGCCGAAGGTGTGGAAACAAAAGAACAAGCAGATTTTCTAACTTCTTTAAAGTGCGATTTGGCACAAGGTTTCTTATACTATAAACCTATGAATACCGAAGAATTTGAAAAATTATTAAATAAAAATAATGAAAAGGGACAGGAAAAACCGTAATTTGGGCAAAAAAATACACCCCAGATAGGACTTGAACCTACAACCTTATCCTTAGGACGGATCTGCTCTTCCAATTGAGCTACTGGGGCATATCTAAATTATACAATTTTTGGTAATATTATTGAAATTTAGCCTGATTTAAGATATTATATACTTATACATTTGATAGGAGAAAATATCAATATGAAAAATAAAAAACAAAAAGGATATACCTTGGTTGAAATTTTAGTGACAGTAACAATTATTACTGTGATGGCATATTTTGCTGTTCCTGTGTATAATAAAATTGTGCAACAGTCAGATGTTTCAGATGCTTTACATAATATAGACATGTTTTCCAACGCCCAAGAAAAATATTATATTCAAAATGGGAAATATACGGGTAATTTAGGCCAATTGGAAACACCTTTAAAAGGTGAAAAAGCGACTGTTGAAACAACCAAATTTTCTTATTCTGCCGGTGACCCTAGGGAAGATGATTATTGCATCTATTCTAA
The DNA here is from genome assembly GCA_016281355.1 of Elusimicrobiaceae bacterium. Lineage (GTDB taxonomy): Bacteria > Elusimicrobiota > Elusimicrobia > Elusimicrobiales > Elusimicrobiaceae > Proelusimicrobium. The sequence continues at coordinate 44,127 of JAEEIL010000019.1, forward strand.
AAGCAGAACTAAAAATTATGTTCTTGCCAGGAATTACAAGATAAATTCCGAGATTTTATGCAATGGCGATGATTGTGGTAAAGTAGAATCTTTTGTTAAAAAAGGGGATTTTAAAGAAATGTGCAGTAAGAGCAGTAACAATACCCCCAATCAAAATTGTAATAATACTGAAAGTTATTGTAAATCAATTAACCCAAAGTGGGGTTTACGCAAAGACTGCTCTTGTGGCTGTACTGTTGAAGAAAAAATATGTAGTAAAAGTCAAAGATGGAGTGCTGAAGAATGTGCCTGCGTACTATGGAATTCATGTGATTTGACCGAAGAAAAGTGCAAGTCACTTTATACACCAAACCACTTTTTGTATATGGACGGTTCAGGTTCTTGTGAGTGTAAATGCAGATTCACCACTGCTATTTGTAATGAGAACAATGCCGATAGTTTTGATGAAAAGACATGCAGTTGTGTTTGCGTAAATGATGACGTAAAAAAATGTGCGGAGCAAAACAAAGTTCTTACCGGGGATTGCCAATGTATTTGTGCCGAAATTAAAAAATGTAACAAGGGATATGTCTTCAGCCATGAAAAATGCGAATGCATAAAAACTGATTGCGGTATCACGGAAGAAGAGTGTAAAGAAAAGAATAAGAATTGGACATTGTTAGAAGATTGTTCTTGTGGCTGTGAACAATCGTTGGTAGTCAAAAGATGTCCGGATGGCTATTCTTATAGCCAAGAAAAATGTGCTTGCGTAATGGACGAATGCACTAAAACGGACGAAGAATGTCAGAAATATTACGGTAAATACTTTATCTTGAACAAAGAAAAATGTTCTTGCGAATGCGGTATAACAGAAGATAAGTGCAAAAGTGAAGTAGGGATTTTAAATAAAGAAAAGTGCGTTTGCGAACCAATTTCTTGCACTAAAACGGACGAAGAATGCAAGAAAGAAAACGAAAATTGGGCTTTGTTAGATGGTTGTACTTGCGGATGCCCTAAAGTTGAGAAATGCAACAGTAAACTAGAATTTTGGAATAGTGAAACATGTAAATGTGAGTTTGGTACCCAACTGTGTAATTTAACATTAAAGGAATGTCAAGGAATAAATGAAAACTACATTTTAGATACAGACAGTTGTAACTGTAAATGCGGATTGACTGAAAAAGAATGTACTTCACAAGGCCTTCAATATAATGTAGCTAAATGTAAATGCGAAGGGGAACTCTGCGATTTAACAGAAAATGAATGCCAGGGCAAAAATAAATATTGGACTTTATTAAAAGATTGCACTTGCGGATGTGAAACAGTAGAATTGTGCGACAGCGGTTTAAAGTGGGACGAAAACTTGTGTAAGTGTGTTTCATCAGTAATAAAACAATAAAATTTAAGCGCCCGCTTTTCAGCGGGCGTTTTTAACTACTATCAGCACTCTTAAAATGCTAAAATATAATATATGGCGAAATTACTCCGTGGTTTTCGTGATTTATTTGAAGAGGAAGCCCAAAAACTAACTACAGTTGAAAAGGCTGCCCGTTCCGTATTTAAAATTTACGGTGCAAAAGAACTCCGCTTACCGACATTGGAACTTAAAGAAATTTTTATAAAGGCAACCGGCCAAACAACCGATATCGTTCAAAAAGAAATGTACGCTTTTGAAGACGGCGGCGGCCGCCTTGTTGCCATGCGCCCGGAAGGTACACCGGGTGTGGCGCGTGCTTATATTGAAAATAATTTTCAGGAAAACCCTTTACAAAAATTCTTCTATATCGGCAATATGTTTAGGGCAGAACGCCCCCAAGCAGGCAGATATCGCGAGTTTGAACAAATCGGGCTTGAATATATAGGTAATGCTTCCCCTGCTGCGGATGCGGAAGTAATTTTAATGCTTAAAGCAATTTTTGATAAACTCGGCGTAAAAAATTATAAAGTTAAAATAAATTCTATCGGCTGCAAAGAGTGCCGCCCGAAATTTAGGGAAGATTTAATTAAATTTTTTACCGCCCAAAAAGACAGCCTTTGCGAAAAGTGCCAAACACGTTTGGAAGTAAACCCTTTGCGTGTTTTAGATTGCAAAATTGACGGCCCTAAATTTACACAAAGTGCGCCAAAACAAATTTTATGCCCCGCTTGCCAAAAACATTTTGACGAAGTAAAAAAATATTTAGATGGCAAAGTTCCTTTTGAGGTAGATCCGTGTTTGGTGCGCGGTTTAGATTATTACACAAAAACGGTTTTTGAATTTCAGGCCGATATTGCAGGTGCGCAAAATGCTTTGGCCGCCGGTGGCAGATATGATGATTTAATCGCCTCAATGGGCGGGCCGAAAGTGCCTGCTGTCGGTTGGGCTTTGGGCGCGGAACGCGTTGCGCTTGCAAGCAGTTTTGAAGAACAAAAAAGTAAAACAATTTTTGTAGTTTCCGTTGAAGAAAGCGCAAACAATTATGCTTTTAATATCTTGCAAACTTTGCGCGAAAAGGGCTTAAGTGCGCAAGGCGGTTTATTTGATAAAAACCTAAAAGCGCAAATGAAACAAGCCAATAAAATTAATGCAAGTTATGCAATTATCGTCGGCGGAAATGAAGTTTCCAAAAATACTGCAGTTTTAAAAGATTTAACTTCCGGCGAGCAAAAAGAATTATCTTTAAATGATTTGCTTGCCAATTTAGAGGGAAAATAGTATGAAAAGAACATCTTATGCAGGGCTTATCAATGCCAGCATGATAGGCACCAAGCAAACTTTGTGCGGTTGGGTGCACAGTTACAGGAATCACGGCGGCGTTTTGTTTATTGACCTTCGCGACCGTGAGGGTTTTGTGCAACTTGTTATTGACCCGTCAAACAAAACTGCTTTTGAAACTGCCCAAACTTTGCGCCAGGAATATGTTATTTGCGCAACGGGCACAGTCGCTGCAAGAAAAGAGGGTTATATAAACAAAAATATTCCCACCGGGGAAGTTGAAATTATTGTTGACAGTATTGAAGTTTTAAACACTTCAATCCCTTTACCTTTTGATATTGAAACGGAAAAAAATATTACGGAAGATATCCGCCTAAAATACCGCTATCTTGATTTGCGTAATGCACGCATGATACGCAATTTAAAAATGAGGCACAGAGTTGCACAAATCGCGCGCCGTTACTTAGATGAAAACGGCTTTTTGGAAATTGAAACACCTATTCTTACCCGTTCCACCCCCGAAGGCGCACGCGATTATTTGGTGCCTTCACGCGTACACAAGGGTAAATTTTATGCACTTCCGCAAAGCCCGCAAATGTTTAAACAAACTTTAATGGCAAGCGGAATAGATAGATATTTCCAAATTGCGCGTTGTTTCCGCGATGAAGATTTACGCGCAGACCGCCAGCCCGAACACACGCAAATTGACGTGGAAATGTCTTTTGCCGAACTTGATGATATTTTTAAAACTATTGAAGGTTTAATGAGTAGCGTTTTTACTACCGTCGGGGAAAAGATTGAAACACCGTTTGTCCGCATGCCGTATAAAGAGGCCATGCTAAAATACGGCTCTGATAAACCCGATATGCGTTACGGTATGCTTATTGAAGATGTTTCAAATATTTTTGCAAGCACCGGTTTTAAAGTTTTTGCAGATATTCTTGCAAACAAAGGTGTTATCCGTGCAATTAAGGCCGAAAATTCCGCCGCAACACTTTCACGCGGTGCGATTGATAAATTAACCGACCTTGTTAAAAAGAACGGTGCAAAAGGGCTTGTG
>JAEEIL010000020.1 GCA_016281355.1 Elusimicrobiaceae bacterium
AATACCGAATTTGTGCGAGTTATCAACGAAAACACCCTTAAAATGCGCGTCTACGAACGCGGCAACGGAGAAACTTACGCCTGCGGTTCGGGGGCGTGCGCGGCGGTAGTCGCGGCGACGGAGAAGGGACTTATAAAGAAAAACCGCGACGTAACGGTAAAAGTCAAAGGCGGGGACCTTACGGTAAACTATTCCGAAGACGGGATAACGCTTTCCGGCGACACGGTACTCGTGTACAAAGGCGAATTCGAATTTTAATAACGAATTACGATATAAAAACAGCGGCACCCCTTCGGGTGCCGTTTTGTTTGGCAGGGGTAGCTGGATACTGCCGAAACCCTTAAAAGGGCTCCCTCGGCAGGACTTTGCCTGTCAGGGGAGCGTCTCAAGGGCGACCGAACCTTGGTTCGACTAACTCTACCCACTATACAAAGAAACAGACAACCAAAAGGTTGTCTGTTTCTTTGGCAGGGGTAGCTGGATTCGAACCACAAAAGCAAAACCCAAAATAACAAGTAAAATCCTAACGATTTCGTGATTTCTTTTCCCCAGAATTTCCCCAAAAATCAGATTAACAGAATATCATTGGAGTATTATTAATTTCAATTTTAAATCGGCTTTGATAAAATGGCGAAATTCAAATCATAATCTTGAAAGAGCATTGTGTTTATGGCTTGCAGATTTCATCCGAATTTTTTCCACATAAAACCTATGAGTTTGCGAAAATGCTTTTCAAAAGCCGGCAAAAATTTCCTGAAATCCCAGAACTTTGTTTTGCATATAAGTTTGTTTCTGAAAATGGATTTAATCTAAATGAAGAAAAGCATAAAAAAGGCAAATAATATGAGAAAACTTAATATTTATAAGTAAATCACCCGAAGTAGAAATCAAAAAACTGCTTCGGGTTTATTTTTTGCAAAACACTATTTACAAAACTGTATTAAAAAAATACATAAAAATTTTTTGAAAATTTACAAAATTGTATTGACTTATTGTTGTCAATTTGATACAATATCAAGGTAAGATAAAACGGAGGTGCAAAATGGCAACTGAATTTGGAAAGATTTTAAGAATAATCCGAATAAATTCTGGGGATACGGCAAAGACAATGGCGGATAAACTCGGTATATCCGTTCCGTATCTTAATGCTATCGAAAACGGAAGGCGGGATATTCCGTCGGATCTAACGGATAAAGTTATAAATGTATATGCTTTATCTGAAAAAGACCAAAAGAATATTAAAGAAGCGGTAGTGACTTCAAAAGACAAAGTAAAGATAGATCTAACGGAACTCGCAGAGAAAAAGAGAAGGGTTATTCTTGCTCTTGCGCAAGACGAAATCGACGACGACGTTATGGAAGAAATTTGCAAAATGGTAAATGCAAAAAAAGGAGACAAATAATGAAAGGTATTGTTTTAGAGCCGACGATTGCGGACGAAAAGGTGTTAGTTCAGTTTACTGCCGAAATATCGGTAGATAAACACGTATCGGTTAAAGCCCCGAAAGGATATCAGGCGGTCGTTATCGTTGACGAAAAAGCGATAGCGAGAGTCTCGTCTGGTGCGGAGAAGAAAATAATAGAATATGGCAAACAATGGCTTAATAAAAAAGCCCGTGTTGCGTTTGTTCGTAGTCAAGTTTCTTCCGATATGGCTTGGGGTTTCGGTAATATAAGGGTAAATAACGAAAGATTGCAAGAAGCCTACACGGTCGGAGCAAACGGCAAATATTCCGTAGAAATTACCGAAGTTGGCAAACTCTTAAACGGTTTCAGCGGCGAAGAAAACGTTACAACCGATATAATAAGAGAAAAAACGATAGCGACCGTAAAGAATATAGGGACTGCGGTTTTGGCGAAATATTTTGCAAATACCGATACGTCCATATTCGAGATTTCGGCGCATACGGCAGAAATTCGTAAAGAAATGATAGCCGCGTTAAAAAACGAAACCGCGTTTAATACGCTTGGGCTTAAACTTCACGATCTTACAGTCGATGGTGTACATATACCGGAAGAAGACCTTGAACTTATTAAAAGTCGTATAAACGGCGGTTCGTCTAAGGCGGCGCAAGTACATAATGATAATTCGGATTTCGACGATGCAATATTAAAAATAACCGAAAAACTGAATTCTTTGGAAGAAAGCGTTAAAAAATACGGTGAAACGTTAGGCGATAATAAAAGCGACTTTACGGCTATTAAACAAGAAATAGAAGAAGCGCTTGCAGAAAGGTTTGCAGAAAATTCCGCAGACTTTCAAGAAAAAATAGAAAGCGTGATTACCGAAAAGGTCAGCGAAGAAGCGGCGCTTTGGAAAGATACGCTGCTTGCGGGACTTGACGAAAGATTACAAAATGCGGAAAAGAGCGAAAGACCGCAGGTTTATAATACTGAATATACGGCGGAATCGCTTATAACCAACGCACAAAAGGAAACGGATTATTTGCTTGCCGCGTCGATGATCTATTCTTGCGTGGAAGATAGGCTTATAAACGTATTTCACTTGCAACACCAAAACAAAAAATTTGTAATACCTTATACGGAATATCTTGAACTTGCCGATACCGCAACGATAAACGGCGAATACATATTAAAGCGGAAAACTGTAAACGGATACGAACCTTTGCAATCGAACGTGGAAGAAACTTATAATGATGGAACGCCAAAACTTGTGGAAATGTTCCCTATTGTTAGGTTCTTAAAAGCGGGATTATCTCCTATTGATGCGAAACGTGCGGAAAAAATAAGCGTGGTAATAAATAAAATCCGTCATCCGTCGCCTGAAAATAAAAATTTTTTGCAAAGGTTTTTTGCAAGAGAAAAGCAGAAGAAGAAAGAGTTTTTGATTAACGCGTTAGAGTTTTTGAAAGAAAAAGAATTATATATTGAAAAGTGAGGATAAAAAAGATGAGTAAAAAATATAAACCGTCGGTAAAGGCAAATAATGAATTAAAGGAAGAAGCAGTAAAAGAGTTAAAGGCTATAATCTACAAACTTGAAAAAGGCAAGTTTGACGATAGCCTTGATAAAGAAACCGTTGAAAACATAATCAAGGATATAAAATCCGCAACGGAAGGGCTTGAATATTCGATAGGCACGGGCGACGAAAACGTGTACGCCATTGCGGAAGATGCAAAAAAGCAGATAAAGGCTTTCAAAAAACAGACCGAGCAAGAACTTACGGGAAGAATTGAAAGTGCGGCTGACGAACTTGTCTATACTTTGACGCTTTGGAAAGACGTGACGGATGGTAACGCTGTTTTGGAAACGGAAGAAGACGTTAAAAAAGCCAAAGTATCAAGAAGCAGAAAGAAACTTGATAACAGGTTAAATGAACTCGACGAAATAAAAGAAAGTTTTTCCGTAAATGCAAAACGCCTTGATAAAGATATTCAAGCGGAGGAGAAAGACCTTGCCGAACTTGAAGAACAGATAATTAAAGAAGATAACGAGCGTAAAATAAACGAAATTTATCGTAAGATAAAAGCGGTAAAGAGCAAGATCGATATGCTTTCGGTCCGCAAAAGCAATTATTCCGCTTGTTATAATCTTCTGGATATGATATATGCAAACGCAAAAGAGATATTAAACGCCACCGATTTTGCGGCGGAAGAAATAGCGAAAGCCAAAGTCCTTTTGAATATCGGAAAGTTAAAGCAGGTCGTAAGCGAGCCTGATAAAGCGATAGCCATATTAAAACGTATGGATAAAGACGTAAAGGAAATAGCGGCAAAGACTGCAACTATCGACGAAAAGGTATTTGATTTCGATAAAGGTACGGCGACTGTTAACGAAGACGCACTTAAATATAAAGAAGAACTTATGAGAAAGAAACGCGAAAAAGAAGGTTTAAGCGAGAGTATAGAAGAAAACGTTTCGCAGGAAGTTAAAAAAGAATCTAAAACCGTAAAGGAGAATAACTAAAATGGCGTTTTTTAAAACAAAACAGGAAAAACAAATAATGGCGCAAATGGAGCGCGACGAACAAATGCAGGTCTTTAACGACCAAATCAACGAACTTAAAACCAAACGCGAAGAATATGCAAAAATCGCCGCGGAAGCAGAGATTAACGGCGATACGGGAACTTACGACGTTGCAATAAACGCGCTTATGGAACTTAACGACGTTATTTCAAGTTTAATGCAGACGAAAGCCAACTTCGATATAATCAACGTTTCTAATTCTATTGCTGTTAATATGGCTATGGCTATGAACGCGCTTGATAAAATGGCAGGCAATAAAGCCAAAATGCCGAACATAAGAAAGATACAGAAAGCCAACGTCAAGATAAGCAAATATATGCGTAACATCAATATTTCGCAAAAGGCTATGTCTGGCGTTATGAAAACGTCTAACCCCGCAAATAGGGCAAGAAGCGACGCAGAGATTGCGGCAGTTCGTCCGATGATAGACGCGGCGAGAGCGAAACTCGGCGGTGTTTCAATGCCACAGGCTTCCGGTATAGATATTTCGGCTGAAATAGAAGCAGAGAAGAATAGAATTATATAATTTATAAACTTTTTACTTTCGGAGAAAAGACCTTAAATGGAACTTAAAAGCCTTAAATGTCCCGTATGCGGCGCAAGTGTTGACGTAAATAAAATAGATTTTACCCGTAAAATAGCAAAATGTTCGTCTTGCGACGAAACTTTTGTAATCGAGCAAGCGGAAAACTTTGCAAAAGTTGAAGTCGATAAATCGAAAGATATAAAGAACTATCGCACTAATTTATCCATTGCGGTTGAAAAGAACAACGTAAAAGAAATAAAGCGGCTTGCGGAAAATATTTTGGATATTCTGCCCGACGATTACGAAGGCGGATATTTTTACGCATACGCACTATCTAAACTCGGCGACAGTAGTTATCTTTACGATTTTTATAAAGATACCGAAAAGGTTTATACCGAAGAGTCGGCGACAAGGGTTGCCGAACACGTTATAGCAAACGGCGACCTTCGCGATAATAAGTTTATTGAAGAATATCTGCGACATTTGCAATATTCAGCTGGAAAGTATATTTCATATTATAAAGAGATTTTTTTAGTTAAATTTCAAACGGAAGAACTTTATGATGATATTGCCCGTGATGTTTTTATTTGTCATAGAAGTATTGACTGTAAGGTAGCAGAAAAAATTGTAAAAACTCTTGAAGATGACGGCAATAAATGCTGGATTTCTTCAAGGAACTTGCGTCCGAATGATAACGAAAATTATTGGGATAATATTAAAAGAGCTATAAAGTCCTGTCGTGTTTTTTTAGTTGTATCAAGTTGGGATGCTATGTTATCCACAGACGTTAAAAAAGAAATGGCGTACGCCAAAGATCTTAATAAACGCCGTTTGGAAGTAAAAATCGACGATAGCGAACATACGGCATTTTTTAAAGATTTTTTTGATGGGTGTAAATGGATAAAAGGTGAAAATTATAATGACATAAAAAAACGTGTCGCAGAACTTATATTTCCAGAATTAAGCGATTGTACCGAAAGAATAGAAAATAAAGTTATATTGTCGAGTAATGAGCAAGTTAAATATTCCGAAGGACTTGAAATTGTAGATGGCGTTTTGAGGGGATTGGGAACTTGTACTGCTAAAGAGATAACCATTCCTAACGGAGTGTCGGAGATTGGTGATGGTGCTTTTGTAAATATTGAATATTATCATGATGCCCCCCCAGAGATTATCGGTAGTGATATTACAAGTGTTTATATCCCAGATACGGTTAAGGCGATAGGTAGTATGGCATTTTGTAATTGTCATAATTTAACAAAAATAGATATTCCTAACAGTGTAATACAGTTTGGTGAGGCACAAGATTTATGGGAGGACGGAGACAAATTCGGAGTATTTTATGGTTGCGCGAATTTAGAAGAGATTCAAATAGGTTCTGGCATAAAAAAAATACCGAGCGGTACATTTGAGGGATGTGTAAATTTAAAAAAAATTACTTATTATGAAGGTACACATATTGAATATTATGCTAATTTCAAACATGATTTTGATATAGATTTTGATAACCCCTATTATAATTATGACAATGATTATCCAAAGATAAAAATTGTAAATTTTATTGGCAGTATAGAGGGATGGCTTAAAGAACCGCTTATTAAACTTAATTCAGACTATGATGAGCCTTTTCAACTATTATTGAATGGAGAAATTGTAAAGGAATTATTAATATCAACCGATATACCTTGTGGTGCGTTTGAAAATTTTAGACAGTTAGAAAAAGTTGTTGTTGGCAAAGATGTAAATAAGATTGAGCCTTTTGCATTTTTTACTTGTGATAACCTAAGGCGCGTAGAATTTAGCGATACAGATAATAGTGTGTGGCAATTATTTAAAGACAATAATGATAACAAATCACTCTTTGATACGATAAATACAAACGAATTTACTATCGAACAGATGACCGATTATTTTAAAAAGCACTATGATTGTACTTGGATAAAAATTTATAAAAATAAAAAAACGAGATATAAGCTTTGTCCTATATGTAAAACAAAGTTTATAAAGGAGAATGAAGAAACTTGTTGGGCTTGCAAAAATATACACCAACGTCCCAAAGATAGTAATATACCTGTTATTAGTTCACATAATCGAGACAAATATGACATTGACGAAGCAGAACAAGATTATTGGTTTGATGTTGGAGATGACAATGAAAAAACTGATAACGGATATCTTGACGACATACAAGATGACGAATAATAAAATTTTATGCAAATTAACGACTTAAAAGTACAATGCAACGCCATTTATTTTGTGGCGATAGATCTTTTAGAGAAAAACGGGGATAAGAACGAAGTTTGCCGTAAACTGTTGGATGCGGCAACCTTTCTTGTTGAAATTGGTAAAATAAGTCCCGTAGATAAAGAAAAGAGCGAAAAAAATGCCCGTAAACTTTTGGACGCAAGTAAAAGGCTGCGTGCGGGTGAAGACTATTCTTCCGTTTATTATTTTTTAACGGGTAAGATGCTAACGCCCGTTAAATCGCAAGAAACGCCAAAGGTACAAGAAACGGAAATAGTAAAAGACCTATTAAAAGAAAAACCAAAAAAAGAAGCACTTCCTACACCCGCGGAATATTCTTTTAATTGGGACGTAAAGCCCGCCGTTTCTTTTGACGACGTTGCAGGACTAAAAGACGTAAAAGACGCGGTACTGAATAAAGTGCTTTTGCCACTTATTCATCCCGAACTTTACGAAGGATATGATAAGAAAAACGGCGGCGGCTTGCTTTTATACGGCCCGCCGGGGACGGGAAAGACAATGATAGCGGCGGCTATCGCCAACGAAATAGGCGCAAAGTTTTGTTCAATAGGGGCTGCGGATATTATAACGAGCGGCATAGGTAATTCCGAAAAGGCGATAGAAACGCTTTTTAAGGAAGCAAGGAGTTTCGATTGTGCTGTCATATTCTTTGATGAAATAGAAAGTCTATGTCCCGTAACGACTCACGCACAACACGCAAGGCAAATTCGTTCCGAACTGTTAAGGCAAATGCAGGGGCTTGACTCTTACGGCGCTAACAGCGATAAAATTCTTTTTCTAATTGCCGCAACGAATAAACCGTGGGAAATCGATCCGGCGTTTATACGCCCCGGCAGATTCGGAACGAGAATATACGTCGGACTTCCCGATGAAGACGCAAGGCTTTATATGGTTAAATCCCGTATAGAGCGAATAAAATCGGCGGGGAAAGTAATAGTCGGCGAGATAAATTATGATGAGATAGTCAAACGTACTAACGGATTTAACGGTGCTGACGTTACTAATCTTATTGACGAAGTTCAGGAAATATCAATAATGCGGGCGGCAACGGGCGGTAACAAAACTTTGACTATGGCTGACTTTGAAACAGCACTTAATAAAATAACGTCTTCCGCACAAGTAAAAGATTTGCAAAGACTTAACGAGTGGCGGGAACAAAACGGATAAAAACACTAAAAAATAAACTAACGGACGTAAATTATGGCACAAAATATATGTAATATTTGCGGAGCGAATTATGAATATAAAAACGGTAAATGGGTGTGTCCCGCTTGCGGAGCGTATAAGCCCGAAGAACTTTCTAACGAAGAAGTTACGCTTTTATATAATGCGTCGCAAAAAATAAGGCTCGCGCTGTTTGACGACGCGGAAGAACAGTATAAAGACATTGTATCGAAATACCCTGATAACCCTGACGGTTATTGGGGACTTGTGCTTGCAAAATACGGTATCAAATACGAACAGGATTACGACGGTAAAATGATCCCGTCCTGTTACGCCGCAAGTTATGAAAGTGTTTTAACCGATAAGAATTATCTTAAAGCGATAGAACTCGCAGATAAAGATAATCGCAAGTATTACGAGGAACAAGCAAACAAGATAGAGAAAATCCGCAGAGAGTGGATAAATAAGGCAAGCAAAGAAGAGCCTTACGATATTTTTATTTCATATAAAGACACCGAGAAAGAGAACGGCACGGAAAGAACCAAAGACAGTTACGACGCATTAGAACTTTACACAATGCTGTCTAAACTTGGTTATAGAGTGTTTTACAGCAGAGAATCCTTGAAGGATAAAACGGGCGAAAAATATGAGCCGTACATATTCAATGCGCTTAATACCGCACACATAATGATAGTTTACGGTAGCAAACCCGAATACATAGAATCTACTTGGATTAAAAACGAGTGGATGAGATTTTATAAGCGTATCAAACTCGGCAAAAAACAGCCTAATGCGTTGCTCGTAATAAACAACGGTTTTAATCCTGCCGAACTTCCCTCTCCACTTTCCAAAATGCAAAATCTTGATAGAAACCGTATTGATTTTTCGAGAGAGTTGGAAAGTTATTGCAAGCGCGTTATTAAAGCGGCAACCACCGTTCTTCCTAAAATCGAGCGTGTGGAAGTAAAAGCAAAACAAGGCAAAGTCGGTAAGATTGTTAAAATAGAGGCAGTAGAATTAAACAGCAGAACCGTACAAAAAACCGAAATAGTAAGAGAAGAAGTCGAAAAGCGTGAGATAGGAAACTACACCGTTTCTAAACTTACCGCTAACGCACAAAACGAGCTTAAAATAGCCGAAATGCAATTATCTACCGCTAACTTTGACGAAGCGGGAAAGCGATTTAACACGTTCTTATTAAAAAATCCGAAAAACGGACGTGCGCTTACCGGCAAACTTCTTGCCGAAAACAAAAGCAAGGATTTGGACGGGTTTTCGAGTGTAGGTGTTCAAAATTTTGCCGAATGGAAACTGTTGGAACAAGTTTTATTATTCTCCGAAAAAAGCGTTTCAGGGAAAATATTAAAATCGCTGTGCGACGAGATTTTACGCTCATTTAACACGGGCGATTATGGTCGTGCAAGAGACATATATTCGCAGGTGTCGGCTTACGAAGATAGCGCAGTTACCGAAATGCGTAAATCCGTTTGTGATTTAGCAAAGGGACTTATAGGTAAAAACGACGATACGGCAAAATACTTTATAGACGGGTATCTTTTATACGAACAAGACGAAGACAAGTTTTTGTCTCAAATTAGAAACATCGTTGGCATTTCTATTGAAAAAGGCGATTTTAACTTTGCGAAAAAGTATTCCGAAGACTGGCTGAAATATGAAAACTACGACTTATCGGCAAATTATTCCGCTCTTAAAATCAAATATAAAGTAAAAACGCTAACAGAGTTATTTACCAAAACAGAAAGCAATAACGCCTATTCAGAAATAGACGAGATTTTACATTGTTTAAATGAAGAATCGGCGGCGGCATGCTTTAAGGATATTTGCGACAGAGTAAATACTCTTTTAAGTGCCGATAATTTCGCAAAGCAGGTATATGCCTACATAGACAAGTTCTTCCGATACAACATTAACGGTAGATCAGAAAAGATAAAACAGTTTTTAACTTTTATTGCGAATAAACCGTCAAAAGAATTCGCTTCCGTATTCGATCTCTTACTTTCTCTTTCAGACTTTAATACGGAAGAATACAGCCTTTACACTTTAAAATTTGCTGACAATTCATTAAAGAACGGTGATTTTGACCTTGCCGATAAGTATTACGACAAAGTAAACGAACTGCACGAAACGGCTCTTTCTTGGGAAGGGAAATTGAAATGCCGTTTAAAAGTCAAAAACGATATAGAATACTCGGCTAATATACAAAACTTAACCGACTTTAAGATTATAGAGAATATTTTGTCTTTGTCGGAAAACGACGGCAAGCGTTACGAGTTTTTAAGCCGTATTATAGGATACGTTTATTCTGCACTAAAAACGTCTAAAACGGACACGGCAAAACTTGTTGCCGTTTTTGAGAATTTGCTTTCTTACGTTCCGAAAGACTTTGACGATAAAATTATCGAGTGGCTGTTTAAGTTTGCACGGTTCTTAAAAAATAACGACGAGTTTGATTTAGCAGAAAAACTGTATGCAATAATTATAAATTACGATGCGGAAAACCACGTTGCATATTGGGAAATGTTGCAAGCAAAACTTCGTTGTAAGGATGAAAACTCGGTTATAAAGCAATATAATCTTATTTCAGACTTCCAAGAGTTCCAAAATGCGCTTGTTGTATCGGCAAAAATAAATTCGGATGCGTTAAAGCATTATACAAATATCCAACACGAACAAATTAAGTGGATTGAAGAACAAGAAGAATTACAAGTTAAAAATGAGTTAAAAAAACGCAGGGCAAAAAAACGCAATATTATTATAGCAATAGGTGTAATTGTTGGAATTATAATTGCTTGCACCTGTGTCTTTTGGGGCGTTCAAAGTTATAACCGCAACGAAAGTAAATTAAGATATAATTCAGTTGATGGGGGACTTTCTGTTCGTGCAGGCAAATATTATACTGCGGAAGAAACGCTTGTTATCCCCTATAAAGTCGATAATAAGTTCGTAATTGAAATAAAGGCGTATGCGTTTAAAAACCATACAGAGATAAAGAAAGTAATTTTGCCTATGGCGATAACAAAAATAGGCGACGGAGCTTTTGAAGGTTGCGTAAATTTAGAAAGCGTTGAATTTAAGGATATATTGGAAGCGAGTGCGAACACACAGGCAAATGCTAATGGAAATAACGGCATAAGTCTGTTTTCGCCACAAACATTTAACACCGTGAGTTTTGCAACTGTCAACACTACTGATAGTATTAAACTTTCCGTAATCGGAGCAAAAGCGTTTAAGGGGTGTGAGAAATTACAGACCTTTGAATTAAATTACGGTCTTAAAACAATCGGAGATGAGGCATTTGCAGGGACGGGATTAAAAGAAGTTACTATTCCTAATACAGTTGCATTTGTTGGCAAAGCCGCTTTTGAAAACTGTAAAGATTTAGTCAATATCGAAGTTGGCGATAAAGATCAAATCTTGCAGACTTGGGATACGGATTGGAATAAAGGGAATGAGACGAAAGTAAAATATTCGTTCCGTGTATTTTTTAACTATAATGGTGCAGACGTAGAAACAATAATAAACTCCCAACAATTCGTTGTTTTTGGCAAAACGTATTCTTTTCCTGTGCCTACAAAAACAGGCTATTCATTTGTTGGTTGGTATTTTGGCGACGTAAAATTAACAGACAATAACGGTTTATCGCTTAATGTTTGGCATTATCAGGACGGCGGAACTGTAAAAGCTGTATGGGGCAACACTATAGAGTATGCTATCTCTTATAATTTTGGTGGTGGAACAGTTAAAGAAGCACAAATTCCCAGTGACGCGCTTTTATATAATAATCATTATTACTATATTTATAATACAAATAAAACATGGGAAGAAGCAAAATCGTATTGTGAAAGTTTAGGCGGGCATTTAGCAACTATTACAAGTAGCGCAGAAAACAATTTCATTGCTACTTATTTAGGTTCAAATTATTATTACATAGGCGGATATAAAGATGGTTCAAAGTGGAAATGGGTTACAGGAGAAGAATGGAATTATACTAACTGGAATTCTGGTGAACCGAGTAACCAAAACGGTATTGAAGATAAATTAGAATTTTGGACAAATAAAAAATGGAACGATGTTTCAAATGGCGGAACAAATAGACGATTCATCTGTGAATGGGAAACGAGTGATCAAATTATAACAACCTATACGATAGAAACAGAAACTTTTGCGTTGCCTGAACTTGCAAAAGAAGGGTATAGTTTTATTGGCTGGACATGGGCGAATAGTGATGTTCCGCAGAAAAATGTTGTTATTATGAAAGGTTCTTCTGGTAATAAAAAATATATTGCAAATTGGCAAGCAAATGAAAACATTTTGCATTTCGACGCCAACGGCGGTAGCGGTACGATGGTTGATAAAACGGTTAAGACTGACGCCACAACAACACTACCGACTAACACTTTTACGCGAAGCGGTTATGTTTTCAAGGGCTGGGCAGTAAGCGAAAACGGAACAAAAGTTTACAATAATGGTGCTTCTTATAAAATGGGGAATAACCCGGAGTACACGCTTTACGCTGTATGGGAAATTGAAATTTATGATATAACCTATAATCTTGATGGGGGCATTGTAAGTGGGAATCCATATGGTTATACAATTTATTCAGCAACATTTATTTTAAATAATCCGACAAAAGACGGCTATACATTTTTAGGGTGGAGCGGTACTGATATTGTTGATAAATCATTTAATGTTACAATTGAACAAGGCTCAGTCGGCAATAGAAATTATTATGCTAATTTCGGTAAAAATGATAAAAATATTGTTTTGTTAAATATTACCGATAATGGGAATGAGTCCGTAACAGTAAAAGGTTGTGGAAATTCTTATTGTAGGCTACCTGCTAATACTTTTACTAAGGATGATTATGAATTTAAGGGGTGGAGCTCATCTCAATTCGGGGAAGTCGAATATTACGATAGAGATTTATTTTTCGTCGGAGAAAACGAAAATTATAACTTATTTGCCGTGTGGGAAGACCGAACAGATTGGATAGCAATATCAACTGCTGAAGAATTTATCAACATAAGAAATGATACAACAAAAAAATATTATTTAACAAAAGATATTGACTTAAATGGATATAATTGGGAAACGATAGCGAATTTTAGTGGGATTTTAGATGGTAATGGTAAGGCTGTTTACAATCTTAATATTGTTAGTCCAAAAGTAATAACAAAATTTGGTCAGGATGGTTATGGTTATCCCGTTTATGAGTTGTCGTATTATTTAGATTTGTTTTATCAAGGTAATGTTAAAAATTTATCAATAGAATATAATGGCTATTCTTCGAGTTCTTCATATCCTAGAACTGAAAAAAAATATACCACAACATATAAATATTATCTTTATGTTGGTATTGTGTCTGGCGAAAATTGTTACATAATAAATAGGTGTGATGAATTAATAGACAACACGAGTGCAATTATCATTGATAAATCAATAATGTGTTCAGATGATAATTCTTATGGTAATTATATGTTATACATATATAACAATGATTTCCGTGTTCAAAAAATCAATTCGCACGAAATAGTTGAACTAAAACAATGTATGTTTGAAAAACTCGGCTATACGTTTATCGGTTGGACATTGTCTGACGGTGGGGTGGTAAAATATCATGCGGGAGACGAATTTTATATCCCAATAGGTAAATCTAATATAACACTTTATCCCGTTTGGCAAGCAAACACCAATGAAGTGATATTTAATGCAAACGGCGGTAACGGAACAATGGCAAGTCAACAAATGCAAACCGACGTAACCACAGACCTTAATGCAAACACATTTACTAAAATGGGCTATCATTTTATAGGTTGGGCAACTTCCGCTAACGGTACAGTGGTTTATGAAAACGGCGCGTCTTACACAATGGGGACAAACGCGTCTTACACGCTGTATGCCGTTTGGGAGCAAAACACTAACGAGATCATCTTTAACGCCACCAAAGGTAGTGGAACAATGGCAAATCAACAGGCGTTGACCGATACCGTTGTCACGCTTAATCAATGCACTTTCACCGCACCGACAGGGTATTATTTCGCAGGCTGGTCAGAAGATCCTAACGGGAACGCAGATTATACTGACTGTTCGTCCTTTTCTGTAGGAACAAGCAGTACCTATACGTTATATGCGATTTGGAAAATGATTTGAAACAAACAATGAACAGCAAAGGAGAATTTAATATGAAACAAGGGGTAATACATTTATCTTCAAATTATACAAGAGAAGATTGGAAAAAATTGCATTTAACAAGACAAAGTGATTTTAACACTTGGAAGAAGGCTATTAAAATTTTTGACGATAGAATAATGGGATGGTATTTTAATTCAATAGATTTATTATCAGATAATGTTTTCAAAAATGGTTTTTCAATTATGGCTATATGTTGTCTTTTAATTGATACTTTTAAACAATTTATGGATGGGGAATTAACGTCTAATCCTAATTATAAAAATAGGGGAAATGAATCTAAATATGAGTTTTTTCTGCAACATGAATTAAATGATGTTTTTGACAATTATTCTGCCAGAGTGTTTTACAAGTCAATTAGATGTGGCATTTTGCACTCTGCTCAAACTAAAAATGATGCGATTCTTGTTGATATAGGAGATAGAGTGGTGCAAAATGTAAATGGGATGTTACAGGTGGCGGTTGTACCATTCGTTCAACGATTAAAAGAATATTATACATTATATAAAAACAGGCTTTTAGATGAGAAAGAGCTTGTTTTAAGAAATAGTTTTATTAAAAAAATGAATGATATTGTGAATAAATAAGAAAATAATTTTAGGATTACAAATGAATTTGCAAATTAATAATAAAAATTTTTTTGAAAATATTGCAACTTACATATTAAAAAAGTATTTTAAAAATAAATATTCTGGACTTAAAAGAATGCCTGTTGGACAGGATAAACCTGATTTACAAAGCATTATATCTAATGTCGGGGTAGAGGTGACATTAATATGTAAGCAGGAATATATTGAGGCTTCGACCATTTTTTCTCAATTAAATGAAATATGTGATAATAAAAAAACAAAGAAAATTTCCAGAATACAACAATTAGTAGATTATGGGAATGGGTTTATTATTGAAAATTATAGTTTAATTGATATTGAAGGAATACTGGTAGATTCATATAACAAGAAAAGTCAAAAATTAAATAATGGTTATAAAATTTTTGAACGAAACGAATTGTTTTTTATTAACGAATTACAAAATATTGATCAGGATATGTGCCAGACATTTTTAAAAATAATCAAAGACAATAAAACTAACAGTTTGATGTTTGATACAATTTATATTTTAAATTGTTTTAATAAAAAACTGTTCATTATTAATTTAAGCGAAAAGGATAAAGGAATCGAATCACTTATAATAAATGATTTGGAAAAAATAGCCAAAAAAGCGAAATATGAATTCGTAAGGAATAACCTATGAATAATCAACCTAAAATTGAAGCGTTTAAGAGCTTCTACCAACAAGGAAAAGATTTATATAATGCGGGCGATATATCTTCCGCAAGAGATGCGCTTATAAAGGCGGCGGAACTTGCCAACGATATTTCCGTAAATGCAAACTCCTACGACGTGCGCATGGAATATCATAAAACGGCGGTTAAAATACTTGATTTTGTCAAAAAATCTTGTGTAAAAACGCCACCGCAAGCCGTTACACCAAATAGTCAGAACGGCGAGCAGGAAGAAAAGCCGCAAGCTGTAAAAGCAGAGAAAAAAAGCGGTATTACTTTTGCCGATGTTGCGGGGCTTGAAGACGTAAAAGACCAGATACGCTACAAGGTTTTAGAGCCACTTAAGAATCCCGAGCTTGCCGAAATGTATAAAATCGAGCCGGGCGCGAAGATTCTTCTTTACGGTCCTCCCGGAACGGGCAAGACCTTTATTGCCCGTGCAATCGCAGGCGAAGTGGACGCAGAGTTTTACGTCGTGAACTGTCAAGACCTTATTTCAAAATATATGGGCGATAGTAGTAAAAAGTTGGACGAACTATTCGACGAGGCGCAGAAGAACGAGCGCGCTATCATCTTTTTTGACGAGTTCGATTCGGTAGCAAGTAAGCGTGGTGACGGTGGCGACGGCGTTGATGCGGAAATGGCGCGTTTTGTAGCGACTTTTTTAACCAAGGTTGACGGCTTTAAGAAGAGTGAAACAAACAAAATGCTTTTGCTTATTGCGGCAACAAACCGTCCGTGGGCGTTAGACAGCGCAATGCTCCGTGGCGGGCGTTTCGATACGCATATTTACGTCGGAGTTCCCGACCAAACGGCACGTGAGTTTTTGGTTAACAAGGTGTTAAAAGGCTTACCTATGGACGAAGACGTTGATTTATCTAAACTTGCGTGGGCTTTGGAAGGTTACGGCGGCGGCGATATTACGGCAATTTGCGGGAAAATTAAACTTTCGGCGTATATGCGTTCATTGAAGGTTGGGACACCGCAGAATATTACTCGTGAAGATTGCAACGGTGTTTTAGTATCTTCGCATAATATGATAACAGCGGAAGATATCGAGAAATTTGAAAAATTTCGCCAAAGCGGTTCGATAGACTAAAGGAGATAATATGCAAGAGATTTGTCCTGTTTGCGGTAGCAAAAACTTAAAGATTATTGATGAAAAAGCAAGAAGATATAATTGCTTATCCTGTGATGAAACGTTTACCCTTGAAGAAAAACCTGTCGTAAAGGAAGTTATACATACCGTCGTTGAAAAGCAGATTGAAAAGGTTGTTAACGAAAATTATTCCGCAAAAGACATTTATAACAAAAATATAGATAGCATTATGGAAGTTACTGCTTCTTTCGGGGAAGATGAAACAAGCGGAACAGGTTTTTTTGTTTCTCCAAACGGCTATATGATAACTAACGCACACGTTGTGATAAACGTTAAAAACGGTAAGCCGGTCTTGTGCGACGGGGTTTCCGTTTGCAAAAGCCGCTCAACCGATTTTTATGATGCCGAAATAGTTTATCTTGATGCAAAAAACGATTTAGCATTATTAAAGATTTTAGAAAAAAACAAATATAATTGCGTCTCTTTTGCAAGAAAGAATGTAGAGATAGGCGACAAGATTTTTGCAATCGGTAATAGCCTTGGAGACGGACTTAATTTGCTTGACGGCATAGTGGGCGACGTAAACAGAAAATTCAAAGCCACTACCGCATTTCTTTTCAATGCGCTTGTAACTCATGGCTGTTCTGGCGGACCTGTGTTTAATGATAAAGGTGAAGTTTGCGGAGTAACGGTAGGCGGTGCAAATATTGCCGCAGGAATGAACTTTGCTTTACCACTAGCAATTGTGTTAGATTTTATAAATAAAGTAAAGAAGGAAAAAGCAATTATAATACTTTAAGGAATAATTGTTTTAATCAATTTTCTTATAAATAATCGTTTTACATTTAATGTTGCGGGGATTTGGATGAAAAACGATGATAGTTTGTTTATTATATTAAGCTTATTAATTTTTGCCAAATTTTTACCATCGCAAACGTGTCGAGTTCGCAGTATTTCAGCAGGTTTTTGCGGGCGATAGACTGTTCTTCTTTCGGCATGTCTTTTATAAGTGGGAAAATTGTCATCGCTTCCGAGCCGTTATGTACCCCGTCTAAATTATGATAGTTAAGCGACGGATCGTCGGGGAATATGGCGGGTAAGACGCTTTTAATCGAGAAAGAACCACCCATAGCCTTATTATAGTAATATCCTTTTTGAAAGGGGACTAACAGGTCTTTTATGTTTCTTTCGATATTAAGTAAATGCTTGGACAGGTCGGGGAATATCTCGGCAAGTTCTTTTATCCTTCCGCATTCAAATTTTTTGTTGTATGCAAGAGTGCAGACGTTCATAGGAATATTTGCACACAGGCTTTCCGCAATAGCACGCAAAGGATTTTCACCGGATTCTGCTAAAAATTCTTTATGCTTTAAGGGCGCGCCTTCGCTTTCGATATAATGCAAAGAGTACTGGAACGGTATCTGTTGATACGGTCTTGTTCCGTCGAATTGCGGAATAACCGATTGCATCGTTTCAAAATCAAGGAAATATAAGGGATACGACAAGGTGTCTAAAAACTTTTTTATACCGTCTTTCTTTATATACGTTCCCTTATCGTGTAGATAGTAGTCGATTTGTCGCGTTTGCTTATAATCCAAATGCCCGTGTTTTTCTAATTCTTCAAAAGAAATAATGCCGTCGTTATAGTACTTGAATTTTTTACCTATTCCCAAGCGGTAAACGTCAAAAACGTTCGGCGTAGGTAGATGCTTGGTGCAGTATTTCCAGTATGCGCAAGAATAAGGCGACGTGCATTTATCTGATATGTCTATATTCGGTTCAGTTTCGTTATTTAAGATTTCGTCTGCACATTTCAGGTTTTCTTCGATTTTGTCATATTCTTCCTGTAATAATCCGCTGACGTCCTGAATGAAAAACAATTCTTTAACGTTTATATCGCCGTGCCTTACGTATTTATTATTAATGTTTACAAGGTACGTGCCGGTAACCGTAATGCCGCTTTTTTCAAGCACGTATTTCTGATACGCAACGTCCACTAAATAAATATAGTTCAGGTGGGTACTGCTTTTTATTTCATAAATAGCGTAGCCGCCTTTTTCTTTGTGCAGTATATCTACCGCGCAATATAATCCGTTATAAGAAAAAGCCGCTTCGCAGATATTTTCCGTGCCTTTTGCCACTTCGTCAGCCGTCTTTTGTATCATAGCCGAATAATCGAGATGGTTGTCTTCTGACAGCGTGGTAGTTTCAACAAAATTGCCGAACAGCGTCATTGCAAGGTCGCCTACTTCGTTGCCTGTCGATAGTCTTGCGGCAAGGGAAGTGTCAATCTCTTTTTCTTCGGGTTTGAATTTATCAAGCCAAGTGATTTTGGGGCATTGCCAAAAACTGCAATATTTGGATTTGCTGAAAAACATGCGTACTCCTTTTTATAAATCAATTTTATTATATTTAAAATTTTAAGTCAACTAATTTGTCAGTTCGCTTTATATGATAATTCTTTTTATGTCCCGAAAAAGGTGCGTTGAGTATGGTATTTATAAAATATATATCGTTCAGAAAAAAATTATTTATTATAGGTTTAATAGGTGTGTTGCCAAGTATGATTGTCCTTTTTTTGTCGCATTTGTTTTGTTAAAATTATTGCGCCGACAAAAAATTTATGATAAAATATATTCATTGAATTTAAGGCGGTATTTTATCGTGAAAGACGTCGAACCTAAAAAACTTGCAATAGTAAGGATATTGCAGATTTTAGAACAATACAGCGATTTCGACCACCCATTAACGCAAGATGAAATTTTAGACAAACTAGCAAGTCTTTACGGCATAGAACTTGAAAGAAAGGCAGTCGGCAAAACGATTGCCATTTTGCAAGATATGTTTGATAAAGATTCTGTGCTTAAAAGTCCTTCGAGCGCAATAGTTTTAGAATCCAACAAGCGCAGAGGCACTTATTTCGATAAAAGGCTGTTTGAAGATGCGGAAATACGCCTACTTATAGACAGTGTTTTAGCGAGTAAGCATATTTCCGAAAAGTATTCGGCGGATTTAATCGAAAAACTGTGTATGCTTTCTAACAAGTATTTTTTATCGCACGTCAAACATATTTGTTCCGTTAAGGACTGGGATAAAACGGATAACAAATCTCTCTTTTATAATATAGAAACGATTGACGCGGCGATAGAAAAGGGACGGCAGATAAGGTTCGATTACAATAAATTCGGCACGGATAAAAAATTGCATAAATCCGCAACACACGTCGTAAGCCCATATCAGTTGATTTTACATAATCAAAGATACTACCTTATGTCTTTAAGCGAGAAGTGGAAAAATATGGGGTATTTCAGACTTGATAAAATTACCAACGTCGAAATTTTAGAAGATACGCCCATAACTCCGCTGCGTTCGGTAGAAGGTTATAAAAACGGCGTCGATTATAAAAAGATAGCGTCTTCACTACCGTATATGTTTACGGATAAAATAGAAAAAATAGAGTTTCTTGCCGAAGAATGGATGGTAGACCACGTTATAGACTGGTTCGGCACGGGTGCGAAGTTTGAAAAGGCGGCGGACGACAAGGTTAAAGTAACGGTAACTGCAAGCCCCAACGCTATGGAATACTGGGCGATGCAATATCTTAATTCCGTAGAAATTCTTACTCCCACAGAATTACGCGAAAGAATTAAGCAAAACATAGAGAACGCAAATAAGAGATATGAATAAGCAATTATAAAGAGGCAAAAGAGAAATATATGGCTTATATAATGAGTATCAAAGACATTCTCCAATTAAACTTAGACATCCCAAGTTTTCAAAGACCTTATAAATGGCAGAATAGAAATGTTATTGAATTATTAGAGGATATATATATTGCTATTCAAGAAAGCAAAAAATACGACGCATATAAATACAGAATAGGTACTATTATTTTATTTGATAATGTGAAAAAGGATACAAAGGATGTTATTGATGGTCAACAGCGGTTGTTTTCGCTTGCTATGATATCTTATTATTTGAATACAAAATTTACTTGCTCTTTACTGGACATGAATTGTAGCAATAAAATAACACGATTCAATCTCCATCAAAATTATAAATGTATTAAAAATTGGTTTAATTTTAAAAATGATTTTTTAAAAGAAGATTTTAGGTATGCCTTGGAAAAGGTTTTAGAGGTGGTAGTAATCACTGTAGATAAATTATCAAGTGCTTTTCAACTTTTCGATTCTCAGAATACAAGAGGAAAAGCTTTGGACCCACATGATTTATTGAAAGCATATCACCTTCGCGAAATGAAAAATGATCCTTATGAAATGTATCATGCAGTAGGGAAGTGGGAGTCGTTTCAACCAAACGACATAAGCAATCTGTTTGATGTTTTTTTATTTCCGATATTAAATTGGGCAAGAAGAGAGAAAACGCAAAAGTTTTCAACTAAGCAAATAGATTATTACAAAGGCATATCAGACATTTCAAGTTATACATATGCAAAAAGAGCAAGAAAGGCTAATCCGTATTTTCAAATAACTGAGCCATTTATATCTGGTAATGATTTCTTTGAAATGGTAGCTCATTATCTAGTACTACTTGAAGATATTGAAAGAGAAATAGACAAGAACGAAGCTTTTGATAAAATTAAAAAAATAATTAATAGTGATAATTCAGTTGGTTTTAATTATACAGTAGATTTGTTTAAATGTGTGTTATTGTGCTATTATGATAAATTCCACAACTTTGATGAACAAGCAGTAAAGAAATTATTTATTTGGGCATTTATGCTTAGAGTTGATATGGAGAATTTAGGTTTTGATAGCATCAATAAATATGCTTCTGGCGATTTTAACTATGATAAATACACCAATAATATTCCTATGTTTTCACTAATTGTAAATTCACGATTCCATACTGATGTTTCAAATTTATTAATCAATGTTACGCGCGAAAATAATCATGCGCGTGCAAACAAATGGGATAAATTGTATAAAGAATTAAAAAGCATGAATGGTATGGAGAAATAGCATGAATAATGTAATTGAAAAATTAGGATTATATGGTAAAAAACATTCTTTATTTAATGAAAAAGACAAATATGTCGTTCCCCTATACCAAAGGGCGTATTCTTGGACCGACAAAGAAATAGAACAGTTAATAGATGATATAAATGATTTTACCGATGATAATTATTATCTTGGTTCATTAATTGTTTATAAAAAAGGAAACACATATGAGGTGATAGATGGTCAGCAAAGATTGACAACTTTGTTTATTCTTTTTAAATATTTAGAATTAAATAATTTTAATTCACTATCATTTGAGTGTAGAGATAAGTCTAATTACACTTTAACGCATTTATGTCAATCTGATGTTGAAGATACTATGTTAGAAAATGGAATTATAAATGGGTATAAGGTTATTAGTCAAAAGATTGAAAGAGATGTTGATAAAGAAAAATTTAAAAATAAGTTATCAAATATAATTATTTATAGAATAGAAGTGCCGGAGCATACGGACTTGAATAGATACTTTGAAATAATGAATACTCGTGGTGAGCAACTTGAACAACACGATATTTTAAAAGCACAATTGATGGGCTATTTAAAAGATACTAAAGAAAGAGATGCTTTCGCTATGATTTGGGATGCTTGTGCCGATATGACAGGATATGTTCAAATGCATTTTCCAAGGAATATAAGGGATGATATATTTGGCGGATATTGGGAATACTTAAAGAGCGATAATATTTTTTCACTTGTTAGTAATGTAATTGATAAGAAAAAATCAAAAGGCGATATAAAAGTTAAAGATGTATTAAAACCTAATTTTTTTGTTGATCCAGTGGGCGATTTTGAAGATAAAGACGAACGGATTAGATTTGATAGCATAATTGAGTTTACATATTTTTTACAACATGTATTACGAGTGTTTATTAATAAAACTTCAATAGAGCACGTTAAAAATGAAAATATAGTTAAAGAACTATTAGATGATAAAAAACTGATTGATAGTTTTACCAATGTTATAGAAAACGGGTTAATCAATGGAAGTACTATAGACAAACGAAAGTTTGCAATGGACTTTATTAATTGCTTAATAAAATGTAGATTTTTATTTGATAAGTACATTTTAAAACGGGAATATCCTTTAAACGATCGTGAGGGAGTATGGAGTATTAAATCTTTAAAAACATCTGGGCAACAATCTCAAAAAAAACCATATTATTATAATACTATATTCCATAATAAAAATGAACGGGAATCTACATATGCACCCAGAAACACATTGAATGTTATGATTCAATCATGCTTAAGGGTGTCTTATACATCTCCAAAAATTATGCATTGGATTACACAGTTGCTGATTAGGCTTTACGACATAAAAAATGAAAATGAGCTGGTTGACTTTCATAAAGATGGTGAAAAAATTGCAAAAGAAGCAATAAAAAAAGATTTCTTTAACAAATGTGAATCGGGAGATAATCATACATATCAAATGGGAGTTAATACACCGCATATTGTTCTAAACTACTTGGATTACTTACTTTGGAAGAATGACAAGAATAAATATAAAGAGTTTATTTTTGAATTTAGAAATTCAGTTGAACACTGGTATCCGCAGCATCCTTCAGATGGTACTTTCCCTAAATGGGAAGAGGGCGTAGATAGATTTGGAAATCTATGTATTATTCAGCGCAGTATTAATTCTAAATTTTCAAACATGGCTCCTGAAGCAAAAAAGAGCACTTATAAAGAAATGATAGCTAAAGGAAGTTTAAAATTACGATTGATGGCTAGTGCTACAAATTCAAGTAAGGATTGGAAGGATGAGGGCTGTGCTATCCATGAAGGCACAATGATAGATTTACTTAGGGATAATGTATATGAAATTACATAAGAACTCTCGAAATCTTGTTAAACTATGATAAAAAACAGTTTTAAGTTAAAATGTCCTAAAAAAGACGCATAGGATTTAATAAAATAATGGCGGAAGGGAAAATTCCGTCATTATTTATTTTAAATGAGAAATTATGCAAAGTAAATTAGATAAAGCGATTGAGTATGCGGTGAGTGCGCATAGTGGGGCGACAAGAAAGGGGACGGATATACCGTTTATACTTCATCCGCTTGAAGCGCTTACGATAGCAAGCACCTTAACGCACGACGTAGACGTGTTATGCGCGGCTGTATTGCACGACACGGTCGAAGATACCGACACAACCATAGACGATATAAAAGCAAATTTCGGCAAATCGGTTGCCAAATACGTTTTGTTTGAGAGTGAAAACAAAAGGAAAGGTGTTCCCGAATCGGAGTCTTGGAAGACAAGAAAAATCGAGACATTAAATTTACTTAATAAAGCGGATATAAACGAACAGATTTTGGTGCTTTCCGATAAACTTGCAAACATGAGAGCGATATATCGGGATTATCAAACGCTTGGCGACAAGTTGTGGGAAAGATTTAACGTTAAAGAAAAACAAGAACACGCTTGGTATTACGGAGAAATTGCAAAAAGGTTGAATTTGCTGTTTGGAACGCTTTCCTATAAAGAATACGCCAAATTGTTTGAAAAAGTCTTCGGCAAAATTAACGGATAACCCTTTTTACGTCCCGAAATTGTCGCATTTGATATTATATAATAATGGCAGAAAGCAAAAATAACTTTCTGCCATTATTTTTTTACGGGAGAGAAGTTTATGAGATTTTATCAGGTAGAAGTCAAATCAAACAATAACCCTTACGACGTTGAGAATTTAACTCGCGACAAAGAGCGTGAATTGAACAGTAAAACATGTAAATTAACAATGGAGTACTCCGAAGAAACCTATCTTGAAAAAGGTTTGGCTTTCATAAGCGGGATCAATCCGATTGTTATTTCAGCCTGTATCTTGAACGATAAGTCAGAAGTTAAAGACCTCGTTAAAACTCTTCTTAAAAAAATGGAAATTGAGTTTACGGCGCTACTCGTTAAGGAAATTTCCATGTCAATATTTTTTGCGGATCTAACTTCTGCCGACAGAGGCGGCAGAATAGAAGACGACTGGTCGTTTGCCTGTTCGTTGGGGCTTGACGATTTTTTCAATCAGGGTAGGCACAGTAACAACTATTCCGATAGGGTTGTTGAAGAAAAGAAAACGGTAAGCGACTTAAAAAAAGACGCAGAAGACAATTTTTTAGGCTTGCAATATACGAACGAACTTAACAGAATATTAAAGTGTAAAACGCGGACGAAATTCGTCGGACATCCGGCGCATTATATTATCGTATCCAAAAACGGCGATCATAGGAGAATTATGACACGGGATATGATTGCCGCACTCTATAAAAAAGGCAGATTGCCGTCTAAACGTTATACGATAGTCGATATTTGCGACAGGGATTACAGTAGTTATTTTCTTGAAAAAATATATAAAATCAACGAAGGCGCAACCGTTATGCTTAAAGTCAATGCGGAAGACGTTGAAAACGACGGTTTTAAAAGGCGAGGGCTTAATATTGACGATATATGTAAAATCGTCAAAGACAACTGTTCCAAAGTTCTGACGATTTTTTCCATCGATTCCGGTTCGCAAATGTTAAAGGATAAAATAATGAACGAACTTCTCGGTGTGACTGTCGTTGATATTTCCGAAGATATTTACCATAAAGACAGCGCGGTTAAACTTATTACGAATTTCGCCGAAAGGGACGGACTGACTGTAAGCGAAGATTTTATTGAAAAAATAAAGAACTCTGAAAGAACTTACGAGTTTGACGATATTTTAGGTATATATAACAAATGGCGACACGAATATCTCGGCACTACGGTCTTTACCGAATATAAAAAATTCGTCACTCACGAAGTCGAAAAAACCGACGAAATAAAGTCCGATGCATATAAAGAACTGCAAGAGATGATAGGACTTTCGGGGGCAAAAACGCTTATAAACGGAGTTATAAATTTCTTTAAAATGCAAAAAGAATACAGATTAAGGGGCTTGGAATTCAAGCGTCCGTCTATGCATATGGTTTTTACGGGAAGTCCGGGAACTGCAAAAACCAGCGTGGCAAGACTTGTCGCAAGAATTCTTAAAGACAACGGCGTTCTTTCGGTCGGTAATTTAATAGAAGTCGGCAGGGCAGATATTATAGGGCAGTATCTCGGGCAAACCGCACCGCTTGTAAAAGAAACTTTTGCAAGAGCGAAAGGTTCGGTTTTGTTTATAGACGAAGCCTATTCTCTCATTGACGACAGAAAAGGGTTATACGGCGACGAAGCGATAAACACGATAGTTCAGGAAATGGAAAATCACCGTGACGATGTGATAGTTATCTTTGCAGGGTATCAAAAAGAGATGCAAGAGTTTTTAGAAAGAAACCCTGGCTTAAATTCGCGTATAGCCTTTCATATCCCGTTTGAAGATTATTCTTCCCAAGAACTTTTAGATATAACCAAACTTATCGCTAAAAACACGGGTTTTTCGATTGACGGAAAGGCCGACGGAAAACTGTTGAAAATATTTGACGACGTAAGATCCGACGAATCCTTCGGCAACGGTAGATTTGCGAGAAACTTAATCGAAAAAGCCAAAATGCACCAAGCCGATAGGCTTATAAAACAAGATTTGCAATTTGTTTCCGACAAAGAAATGACGACTTTAATCGCCGAAGACTTTGATATGCCCGAAGTAGCCCAGCCGAAAGTCAGGTTAGGTTTTACCGTATGAGATAGGCAAGATGTACTTAACAAGACTTATAATAAAACGTTTCGGCAAAACCATTAATTCGGATCTTAAATTTAAGAAAGGTTTGAATATTATAGATTGCGGGAACAAGCGCGAAGTGGCGGCGGCTTTTTGCCTTGCTATGGGCGAACCTTCGGAGACTTATAACACTTTGTTTACGTCGGAAACGGAAATTGTGGCGTATTTTTCGGACGGTGGGGAAAAGGTCGTTATAAAAAGAACTTCAAACTGTTATTCGGTTATGGCAAACGGCGAAGAATCGGAACGTTATAAAAGTTTATTTCTGGAAAACTCTCGGCGAAATTTAGCGTGTTATTGTCTGTCGCAGGATTTCAGTAACGGGCTTGCAAGATATAAAAACGAGGACGTTTATCTTTCAGACGCTTTTATAAAAGGATACGGAGTAAAAGCGTTCAGGCGTGCGTTAAACGTTTATATCCGTTCGATAAAACCGAAAATCATCAGCGACGAGAAAAATATTTATCTCGGTTTGCAGATAGGCGGCAATTTTACGGTTTTTAAGGGCGGAGGTGAGCAGGTGGAAATTGACGGACAAGATAAAGCGGTTTTCAATTATTACTGTTTTTTGATAATCCGTAATTTTTGGCGGGAACTATATAGAACGAAAGATATAAATTATCCCGAAATTCCGCTTTTAATTACAGGTTTTCAAAGCGATATAGAAAATTCACAAAAAGATTTATTGTTAAAAAACACGTTAAAAGACTGTAATCAAGTGTTATCAATTTAAAAACAAGGAGAAAGCAAAATGAAAAAAACTTATCCGAAAATTATCAAAGGCATTTATCAAGGCATAAAAGAAGCAAACGAGATCGCAGGCGAAGACGCAACAGATATAAACGGAACTGCTTTTGCGCCCGATAAGGTGTTAAAGCGGGCGGGCGAAAAACTTAAATGGAAAAAGACTTTTACAAGGCGCAAAAACAAGTTGCATAGGCTTGTAAACAAACTGAAAATCTGGGATTATTATTTTACCGAACGCATTATTATAGAACTCGTTAAGATAAACTGCGAATATTACGGCAACCAGGATGTTGTGGAATTTGCAACGGATAGCGACGACTATAAAGAGTTAAAAGCGGCGACCGAAAAACTTTTAATGCTTTCGGATAAGATAAAAGATGCGAGCAGTTCCGACGAAGAACACGAGTATAGAAAAGAGTTTTACACTACGCTTGCAAAATATATCGAGTGGTTTTGGGAGTAAAAAGTTTTTTTGATGCACACATAAAAATAGTGGATTTAAAATTTGTCAATATGATATAATAATGAAAAAATTAAGGGAGAAAGAAAATTATGACAGAAGATCTTAATTATGAATTAGATATGGCATTACAAGATGCGAAAGAACGCAAAAAAACAGGACAAGTTTGTAATTTTGTGGTGTATTGTGGACGAAGTGGATTTGGAAAAACTCCTATAATAAAAGAGTGGCTTAAAGAAAAGAATTTAAAATCTATATGGTTTGATGACACTTTTACAGTAGATAGTTTTTATGATAACCAGCCAATAATTTTTAAGCCTGAAACCATTGATACGATAAATGATGGGGAAAGTGTCGTCGTTTTTGATAATTACGATTGGGTGCCGTTATCTATCCGTAAACATTTTTTTAAGTTGATAAAAGATTCCGTTGTAACGGATTTGCGAGAAAAAGAATTTTTTAATAGTTTTAAAATTGTAAATTTGGATGGTAGCGACTGCCCTGAAATTAGAGGCGAAAGAAAACTTGATAATATTTTTATGATAATAGTTGTAACGCATCCAACATTGAGTAGTTTTGCCGAAGATTATACGGAAGAAGAGAAGGAAATTTTTGGAGAACACGAAACATTAAAGAAATAAGAGTGTAAATTTTTACAGGAGAAGAAAAATGTCTTTTACATCAAAAAAGAATCTAACAAGAACTACGCTCGATTTTAGTAAAATTACAACAGGAACCTCGTATTGTAAAAGTTTTAATACGCTAGTATCATTAAAGTTATTACAAAATGCAACGCATATTATTGTTGGCACATTAACTCCAAAGAATGGTAGAGATGTAGGGTATTTCTATTGTAGCGATAGCGCAAATCAGCGGCAATTTAGTATTCTTGACTCATGGAAAGAAGATGGAGAGAGCTTAAACCAAAAAAGAAAAGCCTTAATCCAATCGCCAAACAATAAAAAAATTATAGAATCTATCAATAAAATATTATTTAGAAGGCGCCTTGCTTTTTTAGATGTGATTAAAGAAGCAATTGCGCCGGATAACGATCCGAGCGATGATTCGATTATAGAATATATATTAGATAAAGAGATATTTTTAAACACATACAAAAACAATCCCAATATTGTGTTTATTGCAAATAGTAAGAATGCACAGGTGGCTTTAGATTTTATTTTTGAGGATAAAAAACCACAGATACGATTAATTCCGCAAACTCCTCGTTCCGTAAAAGGTGGATTAAACGAAATCAATCGTTTATATAAATCTCTGTAATTAAAAAATATAATTAAGCTAATTTAAGAAACGATAAATGTGTTGCATCTTTTTTGTTATTATATAATTGCAAAATCAATTTTTTAAAAAAAGGAGAAAGAATTATGAAAAAAGAAGTGAAAGAATTGATAGAAAAATATAAGCAAGATATAGCAGAAGAAAGGTTTATTGATATAATCTCTGAATGTGCTGGGAAAAGTATAGAAAATCTTATCGAGTTAAGAAGTGTTTTCAATGAAGCAGAGATAGAAGGTTTTGATGAGCAGCTTTCCAAAATGTTGATTAATTATAAAGAAATAACTACACTTGCATGGGATATAGTTAGATTGATAAAATAATTTTATAAAAAATTTTTACAGGAGAAGAAAATGCAAAACGAAGTATTATTCAGTAAAATGTTTGTTGGCAGTTATAACGACGACAATATAGGTCACGAAGTTATCAATTTTTTTAAACCGGACAACTCAGAAAATAGTTTTTTATATATTCCACCATACGGAAACATATCCGAAAAACTGTACAGGAATATAAAGCACGTGGTTTTATTGGGTGCACCCGTAAGATATGCGTATCCGGTTATTGCGATTGCAACAAACGTAAAGTGTTTTGAAAATGACGACGATCGAAAAAAACAAGAAGACGATATAAAATATTGTGGTGTTTCGGTTAATAAAATAAATTATACGGGAACTATGCCGGGTGATCCGAACTGGTTTTTGACGTATATAGTTGCAAAAGATAGTATAAAGTGCCCGTTAAAAGAGGACAAGTATTACGTAGTCCCAAAATCGGATAATAAATTCAGCGAAGAAGAACATAAAAGTGTAATAGAAAAATTAGAAAAGAATGGCGGTAAGGTTTTAGATGTTGAAGTAAATCCGCAAAGAAAATATACAAGTTGCCTTTGTGTGGAATATTTGGAAAAAGTCATAGAAAATTGGGATGTTTATCCGTTAAAAACAGTTGAAGAGGCAAAAAAGGAGGTTTCCAACTATAAAGATGATAATTTCTTAAATTTTTGTGGAAAAACAAACGATGAGATCGTTTTTTCTAATATGATTTGTAATATTCTAAATCATAAACATGCAGATGAACATGCAGATGCAGAATACAGACAAAAATTTGTACGGGAGATTTTTGGAGTAGAATCAAGCATTGATTTTTCGGTAGAGAAAGAAGTTTTAAGTCTTACAAAAAGTCAAAGGCTTATTAAACAATATTTTGGTGAGGGGAACAGCGCACTAAAAGAACAAGCAAAAAAGAAACTTAAAGATTGCTATGGAATAGATATTGCTCTGTATAAAGAAAATCCTTTTAAAAAACAAAATGGGCGAATAGATTTATTGATTAAAAACAATGAGAAAATTATAGTAGTCGAAAATAAAATCAAATCTTCTATAAACGGTATTTTTGAAGATGGTGATGAAATAAAAAATCAACTGGACAAATACAAAGAATATATCAGATACTACAAAAAAGAGGAAACCGAATATAGTCACGCAAAAGATACCTACTTTATTTTTGCACCGGTTTACAATTCTGACTTTGATATTTTAGGTTGTAAGATAATAACCTATGATAAACTCGTTAAATTTTTTGAAAAAAACAAGATACCTGACTGTGAGTTTTTTGATGAGTTTTTAAATGGTCTGAAAAAACATTCCTTGACACGTCAGCAAGAAATAACGCGAAGATTTATAAATGTACTAAAACAAAAATAAGTTTTTAATTAAGATGCATATTAGATGCGACAAATTCGTCGCATCTTTTTTGTTATTATATAATCGAACCTATGATATATCAAATTTAAAAACCGACAAATCAAAACAATCTCAAAAAAATATAGGAGTAAAAAAATATGGAAAAGAAAGTAAAAAGATTAAACCGTTCTAAACTTGCTTTTAATTTTAAGTCGGCACAAAAAATAATGTCGGGGCAAGAAGTGATTGAAGAAATGAAACGCTTTACCGATAATAACGGTGTGCTTTATATTCCGAATCACGACGATATTTCTGACGATAATTTAGTTTACTACCGCCTTAAAATGGATTATAGCAAAGCAGATGAAAAAGCCTTTATTTCAGATGCGGATAATCTCGTTAAAAACATATACGACATTTTTACGTTATGTAAAAAGGTAAAAATCGACAGTGAAGTTTTTTTATCACAGGAGAATAAGGCAAAAAGCGTATTGCCGCAAAACCTTTTTGAAACGTGGAATACGTATATCCGCGATCTCGAAGTAAAAGGTTTTGACGATCATTTAGTAAAAATCATGTGCGGGCAAGAAGTTTATATTACGGATAAACATTTGTCGAAGGAAGAAATCGCAATATGGCATAAATACATGGCGGCTAAAAAGGTAGAAGCCGCTAAAAGAATAGGGAGGGGAGTAGCGGCATACACCGTGATAGCAAGAGCGCAAAGACTTTTGATAATATTAGAATTGGGTGCGCCTGAAATAATACTCAATAACGAGACTAACGATCTTATTATCAGTTTGGCAATTCACCGTTTTGCAAAAACGAAAACCGCCGTAGAAAAGATAGTATAAGAAAAAAATGAAAGCGAAAATCAACGTATTGAGATGGAGCGTAAAGGTCAGTTATGAAAAACAGATGGGAACGTGCAGGCGATATAACTAAAACGATAACGATTATGTGCGGTTTTGTGTTTATTATCGTTTTTGCTTTATCGTTTTTTACTGCGAATAAATTGTTGAATTCGGTTCAAAAATACAGATATAATAAATTGAAACGATAGGAGAATCATAAATGAATATATATTTTAATATAGAAACTTCGGGCTTATCCGTCGGAGAAGAAGGCAAAAAAGACGCACGGATATTAAGTATTACCGCTATTAAAACCGACGGCGATATACTCATAGATAAGTTTGCCACGTTCGTTGCGTGCGGGGAATATCTGCCGAAATACGTTCGGGAGATTACGGGCATAAGCAATACGCTGCTTAAAGGCGCGCCGAGAACGAAAACGGCGTTAAAATATTTTAAGGAGTTTGCGGGGAATAATACGCTTATTTCATACCATATTGCATTTGATATGAGTTTTCTGAAATTCTACGGTGCAAAATACGGGATAAAGTTCGACAATCCGCAAATAGATTTGTTGCCTTTGGCAAAGAAACAACTTAACGGCAAGGTGCCGGATTTCAGTATTAAAACGGTTTCGGACTTTTTCGGCATCTCGCTCAATCAATCGGACGTAGATATTATCTACGAAATAGGCAAAGTTTTGTTATAATTGACAACGTTAAGAGTATTTATATCAAAGAAGGGCCTTCTACTAAATAGGTTAAGACTAATAAAGAATCGGGCGGTCTTATAAAATCACTTGCTTTACAAGCAATAGAGATTTTAGGAAAGAAAAAATGAACGAATATCAAGAATTAAAAAACAGGATAATAAAAGAACTTTTTAAAAATGAAGGATATGCGGAGTTTTTGTGCAATCAGGATTTGACGGACCCATCTATGATAGATATGATTTGCGCTGCCCCGATTTCACTTAAAAGGAAAGCTGAAATATTGAAAGAGCTTTCAGCATATCAAGGCGAGGCCGAACAGACTTTGTCTTTTAAAACTTATTATGACGAAGTACAAAAGGCAATTGACGGTCTTATGCTAAATGAAGGTGAGATTTTTCTTTGTTTAGGCAAGACAAGAGAGTACGGAGATGAAACGCAGTTAGAAGCGTTTCCGAGCAGAAGTTTAGCGCATATTTACAGCATAGTTAACGAAGATATAAATGAAAAAAGTTTCCATTCTGACGACTGGTGTGACTGGGGTGTTTACTGCGACTGGTACGAACTTGAAAAGTGGCATGCTGCAACAAAAGAAGATGCTAAACACGAATATGTTAGAATGGATATGGTTAAAGGGAAGTCCTATACATACACTTTCGTAAATGGTGAAATCTGTTATTTTGACAATTTTCTGGAAAGGTTTAATCATAGAAAAGAATATCGCATAAAAGAAAAATTAAGCCTTTTTTATTCGGGCAATTCGCTTAATCTTCCTACACCTTGGAAAGAGGGTGATATTTTGGAGGTTGACGGAACGCCTTTTGCCCCGAAAGTAAGGGTGGTTGTCTTAAATTCTCGTGATGAAAACGACTGTTGTTTTCCGTGTTGTATGTATCTGACCGAAAAGGGCGTTGATGCGGGCGCATTAAAACACAGCCATATTTATGAGAACGCTCCTTACGACAACATTTCGCCGCTATATTCAGTCAAGCGTTTTACGGGGGAGTTAACCGCTGACGAAAAGGTGCTAAAGATTGTAGCCGATTACGTGAAAGATAATAGAGAGCGAGGAGATAAAATCTTTGAACTCATTACTCAAGAATTTAAGGGAGATAAAGACGCAGACTACGATGCTATGCGTAAACAAGCGCTCATTGAGTATATTTTACATCCGCAAAAAAAGTGACCGCTTGTAATAACAGGCGGCTATTTTTATACAATATGGATTATATATCCCCGAAGGTTTTGATATATTTTCTTCTTATCTGATATCTTAACGACCAAGGCGAAGATTTGGGAAGGTTAAGGTATTTGACAATTTCCATATAAGTCATGTCAGCCATATAGCAGTTGAGAAGAGTAAGTTGTTTATCACTAAGATCTAAGGCGGACAGTATTTCGTCCGCTTTTGCGTAATCCGAATAATCGTTTTCTTCGTAAACTACGTATCGGTCTTTTTTGGGGATAATAGCACGGGTGTTTTTATAGTATTTATTATTTTCGTAGATAAGATGACAGATCGTTTTGGTACAGAACTTGAATATCGGGATAGGTTTGTTATCGCAGTATATAATATCGGATAATCTTTTACCTATGTTTTGGGAAAGGATAAGAGAAACTTCCTGTAGTAAGTCGTAACTGTCGGACAGGATATATCCTTCTTCGTCTGAGTGAAAGATATCTTTGATAAGGTTATTATACCGATTCTTACAACGGATATTTTTGATACCGACTATTCTTGTGGTTCTGATAGTGATAACTTCGGCTAAGGCGATAAAGTTATCGGGAGAGATGATCTCGCTTTGATTTGTTTTTTCTCTTTGGTAGAAATGAATCATTTTATATACCATCCTTATAAATTTATTTTTTGCCTTTTACGGCGAGAGAAAGGCGCCATAGGGCGAAAGGGTGGTATAGAGATAAAAGACATACTTGGAAGGATCAAGGGGGAATAAAAAACTTTTCAGAGAGAAGAATAAAAGACCTGCCCAAATAAAGACAAGTCTGAAAAGTTTTTTACCTTGAACCTTCCGCTGCGCTATGGCAGAGTGAACGGACGTAAAAGACAAAATTTATAAGGTTAGAGTCTAAAAAATATTTAAAAACAAAGACCCAGTCGAACTGTTATAGGTTCAACTGGGTCGGATTTGGCAGGGGTAGCTGGATTCGAACCACAAAAGCAATTTTAAAATGTTCAGTAAAATACTAACGATTTTAACTATTCAGTCCCCCTATAATCCCCAGAAAAGTAGCTGGTTATTGTATTTTTTAGATACTTAATTATGTGGATTATGGCTATAAAACGATACAATGAAAAAAACAATTACTTTCTACAAAAATTTTCAGTAAGCAGTACTATATAATTAAAAAAATGATTATTTTCTACCAAAATTCTCAATAGGTGATTGACTTTAAAGTATCGCATCTTGTATTACAAAACCATAAAAGCCAAATTAATAATAAAGCCGATAAGATTACCCGTAAGATTTCCTGTAAGTTATTGACTTTATTTTTTTGTTATGTTAAAATTATTCCGTAGCAAAAAGGAGATAAAATGGATAAATATATTCCGCCTTATGATATTACCGAAGAAATGCTTTCACTTACTTCGGAAATAATGGAATTGCTTGGCGAACTTAAAAATATAAACGACCTTGAAAAATTGCCGAGACTTAGGAGAGTGAATAGGATAAAATCTATACACTCGTCGCTTGCGATAGAGAATAACGTTCTTTCGTTAAGTCAGGTAACGGATGTTTTAGAAGGTAAAAGAGTTTTAGGACCGGAAGATGATATTATCGCCGTTAAAAACGCTTTTGAAATGTATAAACAAATCGAAGAGTTAGATCCGTTCTCTATTAAAGACTTGGAAAAAGCGCACGGGATAATGATGAAGGGGCTGGTAGAAGAAGCAGGAAAGATTAGGACTTCGCCCGTCGGCGTTATAAATAATAAAGGGCAAGTTATTCACGTCGCCCCGCAAGCGTCTATGGTAAACGGTCTGTTAACGCAGTTATTTTCTTGGCTCAAAAACAGCAATGCTCAAATGCTTATTAAATCGAGCGTGTTCCACTATGAATTCGAGTTTATTCATCCTTTCTGCGACGGCAACGGCAGAATGGGAAGACTTTGGCAAACCGTACTGCTTGCGAGTTGGAAACCTATTTTTGAGTGGATACCGATAGAAAGCATAATTAAAGATAATCAGGACGAGTACTATAAGGCGATAACGTTATCTACTTCGGAAGGAAAGTCAAATTGTTTTATCGTCTTTATGCTTAAAACCATAAAAGCGTCTTTACAGGATATTATAAAGGATTCCAGAAATCATTATAACCATATAAACAATCAGATAACCGCGCTTATGGCGGTTATAGAAAGTTATCCTATGTCGCTTACGGAACTTATGGAAAAAGTCGGATTAAAGGACAGAGATACTTTCCGTAAAAATTATATACTACCTGCTATCGAAGCAGGTTTAATCGGTATGACCGAACCAGACAAACCGAGAAGTAAAAATCAAAAATATTTTAAGATTTAGGAAAACAGGATTAACCGTGTTATGGTGGTAAAGTGAACAGTGAAGTTTTTTCAGAAGACTTTTTAGGAGAAAATAAATGTTTGATTATGTATACGATAAGCAGGAGTTAAAGGAATTAAAAAGCGCCTGCGAAACAATTATCAAAAATGTCCAGCAGAGTTGGCTCAAAGATTACTTTACTTTTCAATTTATTTTAATCGGAAGCGGAAGTAATAACCTTATCACCCAAAACGGAGAAAATGGTGAGTTCGATTTGGACTATAATTTTATTTTGCAAAAAGACAGGCAAGGACTTATAAACAACCCGAAACAAATAAAAGAATTGTTTATTAAAGCGTTCAATGAAACCAATCCCGATTTGGGGTTTAAACCTGCGGAAAATTCTACTTCGGTGATTACGTCGAAGTTGATTTATGGAAATCGCTTACATTTTTCTTTCGATGTTGCCATTATGTGCGAAGGAAATAACGGAAATTATTTGAAAATTGTTCACAATAACACAACACAACAATACTATTGGAACGAAGTGCGTCACTCGCGCAATTATCAAACTAAAATAAAGGCAATAAAGGATGCTGGGAAATGGAATGAATTGCGTGAAAGGTATCTTGAATTGAAGAATTATTATTTATCAAGACAAGAAGATATTGCATCGTTTTCGATATTAATACAAGCGATAAACGAAATTTGCAAATAGACCTATTATGACATACGAAAAGTTTTGGAACAAGATAAAAATAACCGAAACAGAGAAAGAAAAGTCGATTTATTATCTTCGATACCGTGGTGTTGACGAACATGATCATGTTCGTCAACATTTGGAAAGCCTATCTGGTGAAAAAGTCTCTTATGCCGAAATTGCAACCGCTTTTCGATATGATAAACGGATACGACGTGTTCTATATAAATATATCGGGTTGTTGGAAGAAAGCATTCGGGCTTATATCTCGAATAAATATAGCGATAGAATTAATCATATAAAGTGTTCTGCTCCAATGAAAACCAATCTTAACAAGTTCGGCACACTCTCGACGGCTTTATCAGAGTTGACGTTTTATCAATTAATAACACAAGTACTAATGCTTTCTGAAACGGATAAAAAAGAAGTATTCGTTAATTATATAAAACCAAATGATTTATATGCAGTTGTCGCATTGAGAAACGAAGTGAGTCATAATCGCTTTTTGTTGGATAACAAGAATTTGAAGAAATGTAGTGTCGGCGACGGAAATGGCTCTTTGTGGACGAATATCATAAATCTAAAAAACTGTTTACCAGAGCCATTCAGGATGCAATTCGCAATAGATATAAACGATTGCGCAAAAGAAGGTAGAATAGATTATTTAAATCAAACTCAATGGGTATTGATAGATGGGTTAATCGTAAAAATTTAACGAAGTTTTATAGTATCTTTTTTTGAGAAAGCAAGAAATAAAAATTTTTAAATATGACTGATATTATCATATTTAGTATTTTATAATAGAATGCGGGAGAAGTATTATGGCATCAATTATAGATAATAGAAACAAAACGATGTTGGAATCGTTAAAAAACACGTTAAAGCAAGCCGAAAGCGTAGATATATTAACGGCGTTCTTTTACTTTTCAGGCTTCAACGCTCTTGCGGAAGAATTAAGAGATAAAAAAATACGTATTTTAGTTGGTTGCACTATTGATCCAAACGCAATAAGCGAACTCTGTAATGCGGTAAAAAATAATCCAGACGAAGAATTGAGTTCTTATTCTGTTCGTGGCTATAACAATTTAAACAATTCTCAAAAGAAAAACAACTATATCAACAGTTTTATAGATTTATTTAATAAATCTTCTTTGGCGGACGAGTTTGATTCGACTGAAAATCAAGCGATTTTCAAGATGTTTTTGGAAAAAATCAAAAACGGGACATTGGAAATACGTTTAACTGCGAGACAGGATCATAGCAAATTTTATGTAATTACCAACAAATATGAATATTCTTGCTTCGGCGACCAAAAAGGCGTGGTATTTATGGGCTCGTCGAATTTTACATATAACGGACTACTTGGTCAAGGCGAGATGAATGAGCGTTTTAGCGACAACGTAAAATACGACGAATATGAAGATAAATTTGAAAGTTTATGGAACGACAGCAAAGCAATAGATATATGCGTAAAAGATGGCAATAAAGATTTTGAAACCGAGTTAAAAAAGAAGCTTTGGATTTTTGCAAAGCCTTCGCCATATCATATTTACGCACGTATATTATATGAATTGTATAATTCTATCGACCAAAACAGCGTTACTACTCCGTCGGAAATAACGAACGGGAAATTTGCTAATTTCAAATATCAATTAGACGCTATTAAATACGGTGTTGATTGTATAAATAAAAACAACGGCGTAATTATTGCCGACGTTGTTGGTCTTGGTAAATCAATTATAGCGTCGGCGATTGCGTATAATCTTGATATACATAAAACGGTAGTTATTGCGCCGCCGCACCTTGTTGAGCAATGGGAAGATTATCAGCAAGATTTCGGACTTCGGGGTGTAAAAGTTTGTAGTAGCGGAAGAATCGAAGATTTATACAATGACTATGCCGATGATCCCGATCCTATTTTGTATGTTATTGATGAGGCGCACCGATATAGAAACGAATTAAGTGAAAGTTATCAGTGGCTGCACCAACTGACGCGGTCTAATGCGGAAAATAAAGTTATTTTGCTTACGGCAACTCCATATAATAACCGCCCGCAAGACTTATTTGCGCTTGTAAAATTATTCCAGACTCCGAGTAGATCCACCATAAATTCTGTGGATAATTTAAGCGCGCGTTTTCACGAATTGATAACGAGATACAACAAACTCGAAAAAGAAGGTAAAAGAAACTTTACCGAAGAAATCAAAACCGAACTTGACAAGTTGAGCGGCGAGTTAAGAGTGCTGATTGATCCCGTAATTATTCGTCGTAGTCGTCTTGATTTGCAGGAAATAAAAGAATACGCCGAAGATTTAAGATTGCAAAATATTCACTTTCCGGAAGTTGTCGGTCCGAATTTAATAGAATACGATTTAGGCGGAATACGAGAATTATATCTTGATACACTTGAAAAATTAAGTAATCAATTTATTTGCGCCCGTTATAATCCTTCGGCGTATTTAATTGATCCGGAAGGATTTAATGAAAAATACGGCGAGTTGTTCAATGAAATTAACATCCAGCAATTTCAAGGCAACTTGGCGCAGTTTATAAAGAGATTGCTCGTTATGCGTTTTGAAAGTTCAAAAGCGGCTTTCAAGTCAACGCTTAACAGTTTGCTAACTTCTTACGAAAATATTAAAAAATGGTGGGATAAGGGTTACGTTCCGATTAAGAAAAGCGGATATTTGCCCGATCCCAACGGAGAAGAAATACAGGAAACTTTCGACGCAATCAATAATATAGCGGACGAGCCTATCGACGTTGATAAAATTAAGAAAAAAGCTATTCCTTTTGCAAAAAATCTGTTTAAGGAAGAATTTATCGTTGCCGTGGAGAACGATGTAAAATTACTTAGCGGAATTTATCATAATTGGTTTACGTCTGATAGCGTGGGAGAAGATCCGAAATACAATGAAATAAGCAAGCAGATTAAAAACAATCTTTCCGACAATTCTGCCCGTAAAATAGTTGTTTTCTCATCTTTCGCCGATACTGCCGAATATGTTAAAGCACGGCTCGAAGAAGACGGTTTCCGTGCATTATTATATACGGGTAAAGCGTCCAGCATTGACCGCAACGTCGTTAAAGCCAATTTTGA
This sequence comes from Elusimicrobiaceae bacterium, assembly GCA_016281355.1. Classification (GTDB taxonomy): domain Bacteria; phylum Elusimicrobiota; class Elusimicrobia; order Elusimicrobiales; family Elusimicrobiaceae; genus Proelusimicrobium. The sequence continues at coordinate 39,304 of JAEEIL010000020.1, forward strand.
CGCATCGTATAAGGCGGCGGAGCAATTAAATGATTACGATATTATCGTCGCGACCGATGCGTTGAGCGAAGGTTTTAACTTAAACCGTGCTGGAATTATTATAAACTACGATATTCCGTATAACCCGACGAGAGTTGTTCAAAGAATAGGTCGTATCAACCGTATCAATAAAAAGATGTTTGATAAAATTTATATCTATAACTTTTTCCCGACCGATATCGGCGAACAAAATACACTTATTAAGGGCATTTCCACTTTAAAAATGTTCCTTATCAATAATATCGTCGGTAGCGATACGAAAACGCTTACGCCGGACGAAACGTTGCAAAGTTATTTCAAAAAACAATATGATGACGCTAACGCCGAGAACAGCGAAAAGAGTTGGGACGTTGATTTCCGCAATGATTATAATGCAATAAAGTATAACGTCAGATTTATTGACGAAACGTTAAAAATCCCCGAAAGGGCAAGAATTGTTCGCAAAGATAAATCCGTTCCTTGCGCCATCTCGTTTGCAAAGCGTGGAAATAATACGTTGTTTGCATTGGCAAGCCCGTATAAAGATAAAGCGGAAATAGTTCCGCCCGAAAAAGTTTTGACGTTATTCAAAGCCGATCCGGAAGAAAAAAGTTTTGATTACGACGAAGCGTTAGATAAAAAGTTTGCTATTTTGCGTGACGAAATTCGTAAACCGTATCCCAAAATCAAACTCGATAAACGTAAGGGCGAGGCAATCGATAATCTTGAAAAACTTTCAGTTGCTTGTCCCGCGGAAAAGGATTATATAGCGGACTTACTTGACGTGATCAAAACTTATGACGATTTAAGTGACGGCGAATTAAAATATCTTGCGAAAATCGTCGTAAAGAAGAGCGGCGCAGATGAAACCGTTAAAGAATTAAAAGAAAAAATACCCGTCAATTACATTATCCAGATAAAACGAAAAGTGGAAAGCATTGACGCACAGACCGAAATCATTATGTTCACGGAGGACTTGAGAAGTGATAACGCTTGAAGAGGCGAGAGAAATTCTTGCGAAAGAATACCATATAGATAACTTTACGTATCTTGTCAAAGATTTGTTGTTGCCGGACTTTGCCGGCGATAAGCACGCTGTCGAATTTAATAACGGCATATTCACTTCTGTTACGCAGTTGGGCGATTCTTCCGCTTGCGATTTAAGTGTTTTTGAAGTTGTTCTAGCGGACGGCGCGCAAAACCGCCGTGTGGCTATTACGCAGGAAATGTTCAAAATCCTTCGTGGACTTCGTGTAAATAACGCCATTGTCGCTTTTGCAAATGCGGATAAGCGCAATTATCGTATCTCTCTTTTAACGAGTAAATACGAGTATAACGGTGAGAAAATCGTAAAAGTTCTTTCTAATCCGCGTCGTTATTCGTATAGCCTTGGGATAGGTACGAAAACCAAAACCGCTTATAAGTTTTTGATTGCAAAAGGCAAAGTCGCCGACCTTAACGAACTTATTAACCGTTTCTCAGTAGAAGTCGTAAACAAACAATTCTATGCCGAAATAGCCACGAGTTTTACCGAACTTGTCGGTGGCGAGCGCGATGGCAAAACTTACGAAAAACTGCTTAATCTCCACGGTACTGTCGATCATAACAAGTATGCCGAGTTCGGCGTGCGCCTTATCGGTCGAATAATGTTCTGTTGGTTTTTGCGTGAAAAACGTAGCGAAAACAATATTCCGCTTGTCCCCGACGATATGCTTGCACTCGACACGATAAACGGAAAAGCAAATTATTATCACGACGTTTTAGAACCGCTTTTCTTTGAACTTCTTAATACTCCGCATAAAAAACGTAAAGCATGTTTTAATGCCGATTATTACAAATTGATTCCTTATCTTAACGGCGGTCTGTTCAGCCCGCATACTGACGACAGATACAAATTCGATCCCGTCAATAATTGCGGACAATACGGCGTTGTAACTATCCCTAACGAGTGGTTTATAAAACTTTACAATACGTTAGGTCAATACAACTTTACCGTGGATGAAAACACCGCTTACGATATAGAACTTTCTATCGATCCCGAAATGCTCGGTAGGATTTTTGAAAACTTGCTTGCGGAAATCAACCCAGAAACGGGCGAAAATGCAAAGAAAAGCACGGGCAGTTTCTATACGCCCCGTGATATCGTCGATTATATGGTCGATAGCAGTCTTTGCGAATACTTAAAAACCAAAACGGGCATTGACGAAATCAAATTGAACGCCCTTATCAGCTATTCAAAAGAAGATGACGATTTAGCCGTATTCGATGCAAATGAGAAGAAAAAACTTATCGACGCATTATACACCGTTACCGTTCTCGATCCCGCTTGCGGTTCGGGCGCGTTTCCTATCGGTATGCTACAAAAAGTAGTTTACGTTTTACAGGAACTCGATCCCGACGCAAATCTTTGGTTTGATAAAGCGACCGAAAACGTCGGCATACTTTTACGAAAGGAATTTGAAAAGAAGTTTAACGCCGGCTCGCTTAACTATATACGTAAATTAAGCGTTATCCAGAATTCTATCTTCGGTATCGATATTCAACCTATTGCAGTCGAAATTTCCCGCCTGCGCTGTTTCCTGTCGCTCATTATTGAAGAAAAAGTCGATGATACCGAAGAAAACCGCGGTATTAACCCGTTGCCCAACTTGGATTTTAAGTTTATTATCGCAAATTCGCTTATTACTTTGGACAACACAACTCAGTTATCTATATTTGAAAATCAAGATCACATCAAGAAATTGAAAGATATAAGAGAAGAATATTTCAATGCGGATAGCGAACGCCGCACGGAATTGAAACTCGAATTTTTGCAAGTTCAGCAAGATATGTTGTTGAATACTATCGCCAACTATCAAAAACAGGCGTCCGCGCGTTATCAGCAACTTTCCGAATGGAAACCTTTTGAAAATAAGGCGACTTCTTGGTTTGATCCCGAATGGATGTTCGGCATCAAAGACGGTTTTGATATTGTTATCGGTAACCCACCATATATTTCAACAAAAGAAATATCGGCGAGTGATAAAAAATTATATGAAGAGAGTTTAGGGTTTACTGATGATACATATTATTTGTTTACATATAAAGGACTTCAACTCATTAAGCAGAATGGAAATTTAAACTATATTATTCCAAAGACATTTTGGACAACCCAAACAAAGCGAGGCATGAGAGATTTATTATTGCAAAGGAAAGTCTCATATATTTTTGACACTGCAAATCCTTTTGAATCTGTAATGGTAGATACATGCATTATTCAAGTAATAAATCAGGAGTATGAACCTAACAACAATATTTTGTTTTTAGATGGCAGCAAAAACTTGTCTTGCCCGAACAAGTTTTTAATATCACAAGACAAATATATAAATATGCAAAATTCTGTAATATTTAAACCAACAGAATATAATTTGAAAATCGTTGATAAGCTTGGCAAAAAAGTTAAAGTTTTATATGATACTTGGTGGGATTCGATAAAAACCTCAAAAGATATCGAAAAAAACAAAGCAAAACTCGAAAAATATAGGGCATCCTTAAAGCCAGGAGATATTGCGTTGTTAGGATGTCTTACAGAGGGCGGGCAAGGTTTAGCGACTGCAAATAATGGTAAATATATAGCTGTTAGAAGAAAAACAAAATGGGCAAATAATATAGTTGTTTCAAGACCAATAAAGTTAAAAGAAGCAATTAAGAAATACCATATTGACCTGAATGATCTAAAACCATATAATTCACCCGATGAATTATTTGAAAATAGTAATGAAAAAGAAATTGATAGGATATTTGATTATTTGAAGGGCAAATACGGTAGAGATATTTTTGGACAAGGGTATATTTATAGGATTATTGAAGACGAAGAATTGGCTGACATCTCTAGTTTAACAACAGACGAAAAAGAAAATGGTATCGAAGAAAATAAAAAATACTATGTTCCTTATGATAAAGGCGATAAAGATGGTAATAGGTGGTATTTAGAAACTCCATTTGCTATTGCTTGGTCTAAATCAAACGTCCGTTTTTTAAAGACCGATCCCAAAGCAAGATATCAGGGATATCAGTTCTTTTTTAACGAGGGTTTTTGTTGGAGCGATATTAATACTACATTCTTAAAATGCAGATTAAAAAATAAAAGCATAAACGACGTAAAGAGTATGAGTTTATATGGCCTTTCTAATATGGTTCCAGAAAAATATATTATTTCTTTAATCAATTCATCATTTATAAGCTTTTATGTTGATTCTTTTGTTAACAATACGCAAACGTTTCAAATAAATGATGCAAGACAATTACCCATAGTTATACCAAGTGCAGAACAGTTATCAAAAATTCTGTCTATTTTTGAAGATGCTGTTTTGTTAAAAAAAGAAGAATTCGATAACGGTATAACCAATACAGCTAAATTAAATATTTTGCAAGAAAAACTTGACAATTTAGTATTAAACATCTATGGAATATAGGGTTTTTACCAATTCGTCCATTTTATTTTCTAAATTTAAAATTATAGAATTATCTATTGAGGTTTGTTTTTCTGCATAAATATTATTAAATAGTTCACATATTTGTTCTAATTGTTCTTTTGTGGGAATTATAATAGGTATCTGCCTTAAATCGTTTATTTGAATATTTACGGTACAATTAATAAATTCTCGATAGTAATCAAATAATAGGTTTGAATTTAAGAGCGAAACAAAGAAAGAATTAGGCAATTTTGTATTTGATATCAAAGACATAGAGCCTACATCATTTACAGATGCTTGTTTCAATTTCACTTTTAACAATCTTGCATTTGGATTTAAAAGATTATTCCAACAAAAACCCTCTTTAAAATAAAACTGTGGATTTCTCATAACGGGCATTCCTTCTCCTTTTTTCCCAGAATTAGTCTTTAAAAAACGGACGCTAAAATTATCCTAGTATTCGCTTTGGCTGTATAATTAATACACAAAGGAGAATACAAAATGATATATGGGTACATAAGAGTTAGTAGCGACAAACAAACAGTCGAAAATCAAAGGTATGAAATTAATACGTTCATTAAAAAGAATAATTTACGAATCGATGGGTGGATAGAAGAAACAATTAGTGGAACTAAAAATTATGATAAAAGGAAGTTAGGCTATCTGTTAAAAAGGGTGCAAAAAGATGATTTGATTATTTGCGCAGAACTTTCAAGACTTGGAAGAAATCTTTTTATGATAATGGAAATATTAAATATTTGCATGTCAAAAGAGTGTAAAGTTTGGACTATTAAAGACAATTATCGTTTGGGCGAGGATATTCAAAGTAAAGTGCTGGCGTTTGCTTTTGGGTTATCTGCAGAGATTGAGCGTAATCTAATAAGTCAAAGGACAAAAGAGGCTTTAGCTCGCTTAAAATTTGAAGGTAAGAAATTAGGTAGAAAAATAGGTTCAAAAAATAAAAATTTGAATGCGAAATGCGAGAACAACTATAACTTGATTATGAAATTACTAGATAAAGGTGTTTCTGTCCCTAAAATAGCTTATAAAATACACGTATCAAAGGGAACACTTTACAGATATTTATCATTAAAAAAATAAAACACTTTAAAATAGCCATAACAATGGACAAGTTATGAAAACAATCACTTATACTTTTGCCGATGGACATAAACAAGACATAGAAGTATCGGACGAAATCGCTCTCGTCGAAGAATCTGTAAAATAACAAAGGAGAAAAAATATGTATAATCCGAATTGGTACTATAACCCGCAATGCTTTAACCAACAAGCATACAATCAAATGCAACAAGAGATGCAAAAATATCAGCAATCGCAAAGCGAGGAAGTTGCAAAAGCGTTTCACGCATACAAAGACTTTCTTGATGCTTACGGCAAATTAGATCCTGCCCATCAGCAAGAATTGTTTTATTATTGTTTTGCTGATTTTGCCAGCCGTAATCATTGGTAATTAGTTAAAATCGTCGTTGACGCCAAATTAATCGGTATTGGAGGTAACAATGGATTTTTTAAGCCCTGAACTTGAAGATTTATTAAAAAAGTGTATAGAGAAAGAAACTGATTTCCCAAAGGTGTTGCGAGAGATGTTAGAAAATGGTAATGCTTTTGAAAACTCTCGTTTGCGTGGGAAAATAAAAAGTTTAATAGATGAGGGTTATATTTCAAAACTCTCTTGGGGAGATAATCTACCATTGTTTGGTCGAATAGAGCAAAAAGGATATGATTATTTTAAGTTAAAAGGCATTTACATACGTGCGAGATTAAGACAAGATCCATATTTTATTTTGTTGGATAAAGAATCGGAGGACGCATTAAAACGTCTTGTTAGTTTTTCTGAAGATTTTATTTCCCTTTCTGGCAAAACTTCAGAGGGTAAAATTTACGAAAATCTTGCACAGAAAGGCTACATTAAAATAGGTGCTAAAGGGTTAAGCTATATGCTTAACGGAGGCTTTGTTGGAGTCGTTTCAGTGACACAATCGGGGAAACAATATTTTATAGAAAAAGAAAATAGGATAGAAGAAATTATGTTTGCTCAAAGCGATAATACAATTGTTCAATTAAATAAGAGTGGATTATCTTACGACGTTTTTATTTCTCATGCAAATAAAGATAAAAATGATTACGTTGACGAATTAAAAGCTTCTTTGGACAAGCTAAAAATCAAGATTTTTTACGATAAAGATTCTTTGGAATGGGGTGACAATTGGAAACAAAGAATTTTAAATGGTGTAAAAGAATCTGAATTTGCAATTATTGTTATCTCTGAAAATTTCTTTGATAGAGAATGGACGGAAAAAGAACTCAACGAATTCTTGAATCGTCAAAATAGAAATGGGCAAAAGATCATTTTGCCGATTTTACATAATATCACGATAGAACAATTACAAGCCAAATATCCAGCGGTTGCAGATATTCAAGCAATTCATTCAAAGGATTATTCTTGTGATGAGATTGCTCTTCAATTTGCAGGGCAATTAATTAAAAGATTAAAGGCATAAAGAAATATTTTATGGTTAAACAATTAGAGGAAGCAAGAATATGAATGATAAACTTTTTGAAGAGGATTTAAGTATAAGTTATTTGCGTGCAATAGCTGCACAGGCAAAAGTTACCTTTCAATTAAACAATAGAGACGAAGATGGTAAAGATGTTGATTTAAAACAAATAGTCGAGACAAACGAGGGCCTTAAATTTAACGCGGAAATTTGTGTTCAACTTAAAGCAACTTGTTCAAAGAATTGTTATTCTGAAAATGACTCAGAGATAACATATAGCTTAAAAGCTAAAAATTATAACGACCTTTGTATGAAAGGGACAAACAGTATAATATTATGCTTGTTAATCTTGCCAGAAGATTGTAAAGATTGGGTAAAACAGAGTCCAGATGACCTTATATTAAAAAAATCAATGTATTGGTTTAGTCCTACTGATAAAACGCCGACTAATAATTCAGAAAGCGTTACAATTAAAATCCCCAAAACCCAATTGTTTACTGCTGAGGTGTTAAAGGGAATGATGCAAAGTGTTGCTAATAATGGAGGCATATTATGATTTATTCTACAGATTTAACTGAAATTTCCGGTAAAATTAATCATTTGAATATTATAAAATACGTTTCAGATCTTCATTGGGTAAAATATACTGGTAAAGTTAAAGAGGGACTTTCAATTTACCAAAAAACTGTCAATGAACGTTTTTATCAAATAAATATTCCTTGTGATAAGTCATTTTACGATTATGCAATTGCGATGCGAAAGGTGGTAAGCATACTTGCTTTAACTGAAAAGAAAAGCGAAGAACAGATTATTTTAGAATTGCTTAATCCTTTATCTGATATTTTGCGGTTTAGAGATATTAGTGATAGCGTTGAAAACGGAAGCATTCTTTTAGAAGATGGCATCAGGTTGTTTGAAAATGCAAAAAGATTGGTTTTATCTGCTGCTCAAGATGTTGTGAATTATAAAAGAACTTATAAAGGGAGAATTTCAGATCAAGTACAAAAATTTGTAGATCAATGTAGGTACGGACAAACAGAAATTGGAAGCTATGTTGTTTCTATAGTATGTCCTTTTGCTAATTTATCTTCCGACGGAGAATATAAACAGTTATCGATTTTTTCGGAAGAAACTGAAGCCGCAAACTCGATGACAAGGCAAACCACAAAAAAGATTTTTGATTCCATCTCTGAAATAAAAAATACATTAGATGCCGGTGGTGATTTGTGTTCTTTAATAGAAGATGAGTCCAAAAAAATCAGCGTATCATTCGTCGAGTCATTAATGAATCTTAATTTGAGCAAGCCTAATGATTCAATTGAGATAAGTGCTAAATGGGCACCTACAATTTATGAAAACAAACCACAAGTAGATATGATTTCAATTTCGCATGACTATTATGATCCTATGAAGTGTTTAGTTGATAAATATAAAAAAGAAGAAGAACTAAACGATGTTGTCTTTGAAGGTAAAATATCGGAATTGGAAGCGAATACAAAAATTGAGGATAGAAAGCAAGGGCAGGCAACACTGGTTTATATTTCTGGGACATCCTTGAAGACAATTAAATTATCTATGGATAAAGAAAATTACGATATTGCAATAATTGCACATAAGGAAGGTAAAACGATTAGGGCGGTCGGTGAAAAAGCAAAACGCCATTTAAAAAATGTTACTATTGAAATTTTATAAACGATGGGTTAAATTTTTTTTAAATCAGATTAGAATAATTATATGAAAACTATCACCTACACTTTTGCCGATGAACATAATGCAAGGATTGAATGTTTAATTAATATAAATATATTCGACAAAAGAAGTCAAAATAACCTGTCATATAGGTCTTGACAAGTAAAGAATGTATGGTATCATGAAAATGTACGAGTAATATCGTATTTTTGTAGTGCCCTTTTAAAAAGGGATAGACGAAAATTATTTCGTCTTGTGTGGGAGCGCGTTTGCGCTTCTTCCCGTTGCAATCTTATTAAGAAAGTATTGTTAAGATTGCGCGTTCGGGAAACGATTACTGCGGGGCTTATTATGGTAATCGTAGGTTTGCCGGAGTTTTCCGTGTGCGATCATATTATATGATTTCAGCGGATACTTTTCCAGACTCAAACAAAATATTGCCTGCAAGATTTTGTTTGAAGAGGAACAGCAAGCATTACGGCAAAGCGGCGAAAGTAAAAAGACGCTTGCGAAGTTTGCTTTGCTGCGACGAGATGGGCTTTTTTGTGCTACAATTTTTAGGTATTACGCGTATAACAACTAAATATATTAACGGAATTAAAGAGTCCGTACGAGAAGGAATTGCGCCAAAAGGCGACGGTGAAAATCGTACGGACTTTTTGTTTTCAAAGGAGTTTTTATGACATAGCACAGAACAAGCAAATAAAAGGATAGTTTTGGGAAAACAGTAAGAATTGAAAGCAGGTAAAGGGTTTTCCCAAAATCGAGCATTTTGGTGAAAACCGTATGGTTACAAACAGGAAACCTGTTTTAATTTAAAAACAACAGAATCGGGTTTCCCGATTGCTGCAAAACGAAAACGGTGCGTTTTCCTTTACCTGCTTTGTAAAATAGAGAAAAAACACCAAAAATTTAGCAACGGAAATATAAAAATATTTTTTAAATTTACTAATATTTCAGGTGTTGCCGTGGCTTAATATTATAAGGAGAAAAATTATGACTTGGACGTAGAAAAAAGAATTGACAAGCAAGCAATAAGTACATATAATCGTAGTAACAAAAAAGTTACCATTTGCTTGCAGGGTAAAAAAGACAACTGAATAGCAATCCGACTGTGGGATATTTACGGGCAGCAAGTTTAACACAAAAAAATACTCGCATCTTCCTGAACCTGTCGGAAATAAATTAAGGGAGAACAATTTGTAGAAAATGGCGAGAGAACATTGTAGTCGATCGGGGATAACGATTACTTTTGCGCAAAGAGTAAAAACGGATTTCCGCGCAAATAAAAATTTAAGGAGTGAAAAATTATAAGAGAAAAACAAGAACTACCAAGGCAGACAACGAAACTTTACTATTAGAGCAAATAAAACATTTAAATACTTTAATAGAAAAGTTAGAGTCAAAGCCGTCAACAGACGGGAATGGGAAAAAGGGACTGAAAGTTAAAATCGGCAAATTACAATTTACAAAGAAGGAGATACAAGAAATGCCGAGATTAAAAGATTTCAGTATAAGACAAAAAGAAAACGGAGTGTATGAGATAAGATTTCGAAGATACGGGTATAACGAAAGTTTTTCGAGTAAAGATTTCAGCGTAGCAAAACAAAAGGCGTTTACGTGGCTTGCCACTTTCGAACACGAGATACAGGCAAACGAGAATTTTGTTATATTGAAAAGAAGCGAAAAGGGCGATTTTTACGAAAGCAATACAGTAATGTTCAAAGTTTTTGCCCACAATTACTTATATAATGTTAAGAAGTCTATGGTTGTGCAATACACATTTGATAACATAATTAACATTTATAAAAATCACGTTGCAAAAATTTACGATAAATACCCCGTATCGAAAATCAAGCCTGAAATGATTCAGAAACACTTAAACGTATTATCGAAAGAGAAAGGGAGAACGTGCGAAACGGTAAGGTCGATATTAAACGGAATTTTTGAATACGCCGTAGCAAGCGGCGTGATAGACAGAAATCCGATGAAAGCCGTATTTATCAAAAAGCACGAACGCACAACGGGAACTGCGCTTTCAAAGGACGAAGAACGGAACTTCGTTGAAAGTATAAAGGGAACGAAGCACGAAGCGATTTTTCTTAAAATGCTTTATTCGGGCGTAAGACCTTGCGAGATAAACGATATAAAGGAAGATTTGGAGCATAACACGATAACGATTAAAAACGGAAAGTTAAAGAGTTATCAAAAGAATTTATTCAGAATAATACCTATATTTCCTTTGTATAAACAGGTGGCTGAATGTGATTGCGGAAAACTCAATCCTAGAAAATTGTCGTACGAGTTCAGAGAATATTGTCCGAACCATCAGTTAAAGGATTTAAGGCATACTTTCACCACAAGGGCAAGAGAGTGCGGAATAGATAACGAACTCGTGGCGGTATGGACGGGACACTCGCTTGGAAACATAACGAGTAGCGTATATACCCATTTTTCGATAGAGTTTCAGCAAGAACAGGCAAAAAAATTAGTATATATCTAACAAAAAATTATGCGGTTAGTCCCCATTTAGTCCCCACAAAGTCTGAAATGGGATAAAAATTCAACCGTAAAAGTGGTCAAACCACCTCTAAAACAAACGGTAGATTGACTGTAATGATAGTCAATCTACCGTATAAAGTGGGCAAACGCCCAAAAAATGGCAGGGGTAGCTGGATTCGAACCAACGAAGTGACGGAGTCAGAGTCCGTTGCCTTACCGCTTGGCGATACCCCTGTATTTTTTTCGCTATTGTATTGTATCAAATATGAAAAATTTTTTCAACTGTTTTACGGACGTTTTTATAATTTTTTGTTTTTCTTTTCCGCGACGGTTTTTTGCTTGCAAAATTTCCGGTTTTATCATATAATTTTTTCGTACGGGAGGGGAAAGCATGTTATACGTTATAGGCAATAAGCGGTTTTCGGTGTCTGTGGAATCTACGGGCGCGCAACCTGTGAGTGTGAAAAAGGACGGCAAGGAAATGCTGTGGCAAAACGAAAACGGCGCTTGGGACAAAAGCGCGCCTATACTTTTCCCGTTTGGGGGAAACGTTAAGGTCATCGTGGACGGCAAGGAATATCCGAAGTCTTTTCACGGCGTAGTAAGAAATAAAGAGTTTTCCTTCGTTTCGCAAACGCAATCGGCTTTGACGCTGTTTTTAAAGTCTTCCGAAGAAACCAAAAAAGTTTACCCCTTCGATTTCGAGTTTACGGTAACTTACGCCGTAAGAAACACCGCGCTTTACATAACCTACGAAGTGCTTAACCCGTCGGTGGATAATCCGTTGTATTTTGCCTGCGGCGGGCACGAATCTTTCAATATTGACGGAAAATTAGACGACTATTTCGTGCAGTTCGAAAAGACGGAAAAATTCAGTTGCGTATATATCGACAGAGACGGAAACCCTATTGACAGACCGAAGACCTGTCCCGTGTCGGACGTTCTTTACTTCAAGGATTTCCCCATATTGAACAGCGAAACTCTCGTTTGCAAAAACGTAAAGTCTTCTTTCGTCAAACTCGTTAAAAAAGACGGGGAAACGGTTGCGGAAACGCATTTCAAGGGTTTTAAGAACCTTCTTTTCTGGCGTGCGGAACAATCGCCTTATATCTGCATAGAGCCTTGGAAGAATCTTCCCGACATTTTGGGCAAGGAAGATATCGAATTTAAGGATAAAGCGGGCGTTGAAAAGGTTTTGCCGCAGTCGGTAAAGACGGTAAAACGCAAAATAGTATATTAAAATAAGAGTCGTGAAAACGGTATATAAACGATAAAAGCCCGCCCGCGGAAAATTCCGCGGGCGGGCAGGTTTTAAAAATTTTATTTTATCATATTCCTTCCATAACGTGCATATTGCGAAGCGTCGGGTCTTTTATCTTATCGGTTACGGAAAAGGCGTGGGTGTCGAGGTTATTGCAGGTGGCGTCGGTAATCCTTTGTTCTTTGAACTCGTCTATCACGAGTCTTGCGATATCGTCTATTATCTCGCATTTTTCCATCGCCTGTCCGTTGGAATTTCCGAGTTCCGTAAGCCCGATGAGAGAAAGTTCGAGATCGCCTAAAACTTTCAGGTCCCGCATACCCCTGTACGCCCATTTATAGAAAGGTTCGTAAGCGTTGTTAAGCAGGTATATGACCGAAATGCAATGTCTTACGAACTCGAAAACGGCAAGCTGTGCCGAACCCGATTCTTCTCTTTTGATAAGTCTTTGGTAATTATACTGTCCGGACTGCGCCATCATGGCGGTGTGCGCCGCTATCTTTTTTAAGCGAATATCTTCGGGATACCCCTTTTTCAGCACTTCACGAACGGCGGAAAACTCGCCTTTATCGTCTTTAAACACCTTGCCGCAGGACGCGGTAAGGAGTGCAGAAGACGGGGTGTAAAGCCACCGTTTCACGCTGTCGGGCGCGTTTGCCGCGCCGAGAAATCTCGTATAGAACTCGTCGATAAGAATAACGCCGCGACGATTCCCGCCGGAAGGGGAAAGCGGCGACCTTTTAAGCCCCATAAACTCCTTGGGTAGTTTCGCGTAAGCCCTTTCGAGCTTAAAGCCGAATTCGTCGTAATCTTTTTTGTTCAGCCAGATACAGAATCCGGGGTCGAAATCGTGGTCTTTCGATATCTCGTCGTCGTAGCCGAGACACTCCGACCCTTCTCCGACCAGCCCTACGGCGATATCCGAAAGCTTGTCGGGAAATTCCGTTTCGAGCATTACTTTTCCGTAAGTTTCGTAAAACAGTTCGACAATCTCAAGACCTTTCATAAATTTTCTCCGATAGGTTTTTAAGTTCTTCGGCTATTTTGGCGTAACCGAAATACCCGAAACTCGGGTAACACTTGGAGTATACGAAAGCAAGGTAAGAGTCCTGCGGGTTTTTCTCGTCGCACAAAAGGTTGTAAGCCTTAAAAAGGCAGTCGGTTATCTTGTCTTTCGGGGTTTTTTGCGCGTCGTAAAGGTGCGCGAGATTGATATAGGATATTGCGGCGTCTATCTTGCCGTTCTCCGCGTTTTCCATTATTTCTATCGCCGAAAGGTACAGTTTTTCGGCTTTTTCGGTTTCTCCGACGTCGGCGAGCGCAAGTGCGAAATTGTTGTAAAGCCCCGCTTTAAGGGGGTCTTTCTGCGTTAAGTTTTCGTCGTAAATTTTTTGAACCTTTTCGTAGAGCGGTACGGCTTTATCCGCTTTTCCGAAAGCCTTGAAAAGCGTGGCGACGTTAAGTATAATAGTCGCCGCGGAAACGGAGCCCGAAATATTCAACTCTTCTATGAGAGAAAGGGCGCGCGCCGCCGCGTCCGTGCCTTTTTCGGTGTTTGCCGTCTTGCGGTAAACGCCGAGAAGTTCGTTGATCACGGAAAGTTCGCCGTTTTTATCGTTTAAAGCCCGCGCTTCTTCGAGCCAGTATTCGAGGTGTGCCGCCGCGCCCGCAAGATCGTTCTTTTTATAAAACCCGTCGGTTTTTTCCATTATTCTTTTCACGGGGATACGCCCCGCGGCGGGGGATAGTTCAGGATTGTAAAATTCTTTGCCGCCGCATAAAGGGCAGGCGGGCTCTTTGTAATCGAAACCGTCTATCATATTTTTATTGTAACACGGCGGAAAACTTTCGTCAAGAGTAAAATTCCCGCCGCAGAGTTCGCGGCGGGAAAGGTTTCAAGCGTCTTTACTTATATAATCGTTCGCTATCTTTTTGATTTTAAGGTGATAGGCAAGCGGCAATGCGACCGCCGCGCCGACTACCGCCTGTAACAATTCGAAAGGTATCTTATACACCGCGTATTCGGGCGTGGAATATATAAACGCGCTACCGAGAGTATATCCCGTAACCATTATTATTACACCGATAGCGCACCCGACCGTCGAAAATAAAACTTCCTTCTTTTGCCCGATACGGTTAGAAAACACCGAAATAACGAGCGCCTGAACGCTTCTCGTGATAAGGGTGGTAAACATAGCCGCGGGGTAAAAGAAAAGGTCGCCGAGAAACGCCCCGCCTCCGCCCGCAACGACGGC
>JAEEIL010000021.1 GCA_016281355.1 Elusimicrobiaceae bacterium
CGGGAAACGCCTTTCGGGAGCGGGATGAGAAGACAGGGGATAGCAAGGCTTAAAATCTCGAAAAGGGTATTCGACCCCGCGCGGGAAACGCATACGTCGGCGGCGCGGAAAGCGTATTTTATATCGCTTATATATTCTATCTGACGGTAGCCGTTGCCGAAATCTTCCTTCGACAGGTTGCCTTTGCCGCATATATGGATAACGTCGAAAGTCGGCAGAAGTTTGCCGAGCGATTTGCGGACGACTTCGTTTATCGCCTGCGCGCCGGAACTTCCGCCGGTAACTAAAAGCACGGGTTTTTCGCCCGAAATATGAAAGCGCGCGAGCGCTTTTTCTTTCGTTACTTTAAACAGGTCGTCGCGGAGCGGTGCGCCGACGTATTCGCCGTTTTTAAGGGTTTCGGCGGTTTCGGGGAAAGACGTGAGCACCTTTTTGCACAGTCTTGACGTTATGGAATTTGCAAGCCCCACGGTGTAATCGCTTTCGTGCGATATCACGGGCACGCCCCTTTTCTTTGCGGCAACGACCACCGGCACGGCAACGAACCCGCCTTTACTGAATACCACGTCGGGCTTTATTTTATCTATTATCTTTCCCGCGGCACGTATACCCTTAAAGACTTTAAAGGGGATAGCGAGATTTTTAAGGGTGAATTTTCTTTGCAGTTTGGCGCAGGGCACGGAAAAATACGGCACGCCGGTCTTAGTTATAATCGTTTTTTCTATACCGTTTTCGCTGCCGATATAATAAATCGCGTCGAAGTCTTTTTTTAAGTAGGGCATAAGCGCGAGATGCGGGGTAACGTGTCCCGCCGTACCGCCGCCTGTAAGCATTATAGTAGCCATACGACATAATATGCGTAAAACGCGGCGAAGGTATACAAACAACCGAGCCGTGCGAAAAAAATAAGGAAACAAAAATCTGCCGCTATTTATCTCTTTATAAATTGTAAATGTTTTACGCCCATATTAGCCACAAAAACAACTCTTAATGCCCAAATTGCAATTAAATATAAACCATCTTATAAAAAAATACTGAAAACATTTCAGTATTTTTTATCTGTACAATTTAATTTAAATATGCGTAGAAACATTGAAGTGTTATTATATCTTATCAATTTCCATTTGAATTTTCTTTTTTAATTCATCAATATTGACATTATTTATTGTTGCCCAATCAGCAAGTGGCGGGCGACCGCCTGTTCCACCATGATGACAAACACCCCCATGGGGATATTCCATATAATTTTTCCCATAATAGCACTCCATAAACTTTGCATAATTATTAGGAACAGGAAACTCCTTATCTTCAAATAACATATAATTTAGCGGAAATAAATCTTTCTTGGAAAACGCAAATAATTCTCTGCAATACATTTCGGGAGAGGTAAAAAAAACATTTTTTTCGGTGTTTACACCAAAATGTTTTGAAAAGTACGTTTTCGTTTTTTCTCTGCTGATTTTTTTATGACTTAAACAGTAATTGTGCATTTTATACACTTTATTTATAAGTGCTCCATTATTGATATCTTCTGAGTTTTCGCAGTAACACGAATCATAATAAAAAATATCACAAAAAATACCGGTATGTTCGTGATCTATTCCTATCCCAACAGCATTGGTTCCGGAATTAATGGAAAAGGTCATTTTTAAATCCATTTTATTAAAATATTCGGGTAACTTAACAAGCATCTTTTCATAATCTTCTCTCGGCATACTTATATCCATATCATCATCCCAGGGAATAAACCCTTTATGTCTGATTGCCCCCAAAAGTGTGCCATAATCAAGCCAATACGTCCACCCTTCTCTATTTGCTATTTTATCAAACATTTTCAGCAATAAAAGATTATTTGCCTGTAACTCCTTCAAATTTCCTTTTGCTTTTGGGAAATTAGATATATCGGTATAGTTATTCAAAATATAATAAATTGTTTTAATTTCTTCGTCCCGTTTTCTTTTCCCAGATTTTACATAAAAAAACAACTTAAGAGACTTAATTAACCCCCCATGCCTTTTTATTTCTCCAAATATTTTCATATAATTAATCTCCGAATATTATATCCGTTAAGATTATATTCCCCCCTTCCGATTTTTGTCAAGTATTTAGCAAAAATTAATAACAACAACGATTTTTTGTATAGTTTTATCCTTCCTGATAAGAATAAGACAATACAGTTCTTTTTGTTGGGTAATACATTTAGTTTATTATTGACATTGTACATACAGTAGTGATATAATAATACACATAGTAAAATAGGCGAAGAGCGACTTGTTGATTCATAACGTTGCGGAATTTGAGGGAATAGCGTGTACAGACATTTTTTTAAGAGACTGCTTGATATTTTTTTCTCGTTGATATTTCTCATTATCCTATCTCCTTTATTGTTACTGATCGTCGTTTTGGTCAAAATCGATTCGAAAGGACCTGCTATTTTCAAACAGGAAAGAATAGGTAAGGGCGGTAAAGTTTTTTATATACACAAAGCACGGACGATGTGCGTCGGTGCGGAACAGCAGGAAGGCGGCGTTTATTCCGACAGCAAGGATACGAGAGTAACGAAAACAGGTAAATTTTTGCGAAAAACTTCGCTTGACGAACTGTTTCAATTATGGGACGTATTTATCGGGAAAATGAGTTTTATAGGGCCGCGCCCACCGCTTACTTACCATCCGTGGACCATAGATAAATATACCGAAGAACAGTTGAAAATGTTTAACGTCAGACCGGGGATAACGGGTTGGGCGCAAGTTCACGGCAGGAAAGAAGTGGAGTGGCATAAGCGCATACAGCTTAACGTTTGGTACGTTGAACATTTATCGTTTTGGTTAGATATCAGAATCTTTTTTATGACCGTTTTCAAAGTGTTCACTAATGCGAACAACGAGAATAAAGGCACGACCGTCGTAGCGGACAAAGACGCAGACTCTTTGGAAGAGGTGAAAGATGGCTCTCAAATTGATGTACATAACGAATAGACCCGAAATCGCAAGAATTGCCGAAAGCGCGGGGGTTGACAGAATCTTCGTCGATTTGGAGTATATAGGGAAGGACGTAAGGCAAGGCGGTCTCGATACCGTGCAGTCGCACCATACTTTGAAGGATATCGTTGATATTAAAAAGGTCATTACAACGTCGGAACTTCTGGTAAGGTGCAATCCCATACACGATAAGGGCGACGAATATTCTTCTTCGGAAGAAGAAATCGAGGCGGTTATTAAAGACGGCGCGGATATAGTTATGTTACCGTATTTTAAAACCGTGGCGGAAGTGAAAAGGTTTATAGATTGTGTCGGCGGCAGGGTAAGAACGATGCTTTTAGTGGAAACACCCGAAGCCGTTTCCGTAATCGACGATATTTTGGAAATAAACGGCATAGACGAAGTGTTTATAGGACTTAACGATTTAAGTTTAGGATACGGGAAAAAGTTTATGTTTGAACTTCTGGCGGACGGCACCGTTGAAAGTTTATGTAATAAATTCAGGGCAAGAGGTTTGTCGTACGGTTTCGGCGGTATCGCGTCTTTGGGGCACGGGACTTTGCCGTCCGAGTTGATAATAAAAGAACATTACAGACTTCACTCGTCGGAAGTTATTTTATCGAGAAGTTTTTGCGACGTAAGTCATATAGACGATTTGGACAAGGTTAAGACGGTGTTCGTAAACGGAGTACGTGAAATACGCGATTTTGAAAAACAGTGTGAAAAAGACGCCGTTTCATTTGCGGAAAACCATAAACAGGTTGTAAAAAAGGTCAAAGAGATCTTGGAGTTCTGAAATGAAATTACTTGTAACGGGTGCGTGGCATTGTTCCGAAGAGCATGTAACGGCTTTACGTGAAATGGGGCACGACATAATATTTCAGCAACGGGAACAAGACGAACTTCCTTGCGCCGCGGCCGAAATCGAAGGCGTGATTTGTAACGGTCTGTTTCTTTATCACGATATCGGGGAGTTTAAGAAGTTACGGTTTATTCAGCTGACGAGCGCGGGGCTTGATCGCGTGCCGTTGGATTATATTGAATCGCACGGCATAAAAATTTATAATGCGCGCGGCGTATACAGTGTACCGATGGCGGAGTTTGCCGTAGGCGGCGTTTTAGGGCTTTATAAGAAAAGCAGGGTTTTTTACGAAAACCAAAAACTTAAAAAATGGGAAAAACAGAGAGATCTGCTTGAACTGAACGGCAAAACGGTCCTAATAATAGGTTGCGGGAGTGTCGGAACGGAGTGCGCGAAACGGTTTAAGGCGTTTGATTGTAATGTTTGGGGCATAGATTTATTCCCTTACGAAAGCGAATATTTTTCGGAAATAGCGGGACTTAACGGGTTAGACGGGAAATTACCGCAGGCGGACGTAGTCGTTTTAACGTTGCCGCTTACCGAAGAAACGAAAGGTTTATTCGATAGCGAGCGTTTCGGGAAAATGAAAGACGGCGCGGTTCTGGTCAATATTTCGCGCGGTGCCGTGGTTAATGAGAGTGCGCTTGTAAACGCACTTGATACAAAATTATTCGGTGCTGTTTTAGACGTTTTCGAAGAAGAGCCGTTAAGTAAAGAGAGCGCATTATGGGAAAAAGAAAACGTAATAATAACCCCGCACAACAGTTTCGTCAGTGACGGAAATAATAAAAGATTGTCTGACGTTATCATAAGAAATTTTGGTGGAAAATGAAAAAAGTTTTATTAGTGGCTACCGTACAGAGCCATATTTGTCAATTTCATAAGCCGCTTGTTGAAATTTTGCATGAGCGCGGGATAGAGGTACACGTTGCGGCAAGGAATAACCTTGCCGAAAAAAACGGCTTACAACTCGACTTCGTCGATAAAGTGTTCGACGTTCCGTTTCAGCGGTCGCCGATTTCTTTCAGAAATATAAAAGCGTATAAGATGCTTAAAAGAATAATAAACGAAGGCGAATACGACATTATTCACTGCAATACGCCCGTGGGCGGAATACTAACGCGTATGGCGGCAAAAAAAGCACGCAGAAAAGGCGCGAAAGTATTTTACACGGCGCACGGTTTTCACTTTTACAAGGGCGCGCCTTTGAAGAACTGGTTATTATGGTATCCTATTGAAAAGCATTTTGCAAAAAGGTGCGATAAACTTATAACTATTAACGAAGAAGATTGTAATTTAGCGAAAAAGAAATTTAAAGCCGAAGTTGTACATATGCACGGCGTAGGAGTGGATATTAAAAGGTTTCACCCGATAGCCGATACGGAAAACATAAAATTAAGAGAGGCGGAAGGGTTATCTCAAAGCGATTTCGTTATTCTGTGCGTGGGCGAACTTAACGCCAACAAAAACCAAAAGATGTTGATTTCGGCGGCGGCACTATTAAAAGATAAAATTGCCGATTTAAAAGTTTTATTTGCAGGTAACGGGGATAAAGAACGGGAATTAAAAGCGCAAACGGAAAGTTGCGGGCTAAACGGTGTTGTAAAATTTTTAGGGTACAGAAAAGATTTGGAGAACATAATTCCGTTTATCGATTTAGGGGTTTCTTGTAGTAAGCGCGAAGGGTTAGGATTGAATTTGATTGAAATAATGCTATGTAAAAAACCCGTTATCGCTACGAAAAACAGGGGACATAACGAATTGATTGAAAACGGTGTAAACGGATATTTGGTTGACTCGGGTAATGTTTCAGATATGGCTGAAAAAGTTAAAGAAATCTATGAAAACAATGGTTTAAGGTCGGAAATGGCAGAAAACGGATA
This sequence comes from Elusimicrobiaceae bacterium, assembly GCA_016281355.1. Classification (GTDB taxonomy): domain Bacteria; phylum Elusimicrobiota; class Elusimicrobia; order Elusimicrobiales; family Elusimicrobiaceae; genus Proelusimicrobium. Next base: position 5,727 of record JAEEIL010000021.1, read on the forward strand.
CGAAGTTGCACTCAGATATTCAAAAGAAACCGTAAATGAGGAACTTGTTGATATTTATGGATTTTAATGGGGAGATCGAACAACAATCGAAACAAAAGCCGCTTGTTTCTATCATTATTCCGGTTTATAACGGCGCGAATTATATGCGTGAAGCGGTAGACAGTGCCATTTCTCAAACGTATGAGAATATTGAAATATTAGTTATAAACGACGGTTCAACCGACAATACGGAAGAAATAGCGTTATCATACGGAAATAAAATCCGCTATTTTTATAAAGAAAACGGCGGCGTTTCGTCTGCGTTGAATCTCGGCATAAAAGAAATGAAAGGCGAATATTTTTCCTGGCTTTCTCACGACGATAAATATACGCCGCATAAGATACAAAATCAAATAAAACTTATAAAAGGTTATAGCGGGAATACGATAGCGTTATGTGCTACGCGGCAAATTGATAAGAATTCGAATTCTTTTCATAAGCAAAAAGGTAAAAACATAAGCAAAACACAACTCTTTACTTGGCAAGAAAGTTTAAAATCTTTGATATTACACGGTTCTTTTAACGGTTGTGCGTTGCTTATGCCGAAATCGGCTTTTGATAAATGCGGTTTATTCGACGAATCTTTAAGATATAGTCAAGACTTATTGATGTGGATTAAACTGTTCATAAATAAATATGAATTGATTTGTTCGACCGATTGCGACGTTTTAAGTAGGGTTCACGATAAACAGTTGACGCAGACCGGCAAAAGCGTTTTTCACAAAGATTGTGAATATATGGGGAATTTGCTGATTGACGACTTGGCGGAATCTTCAACAAAACGATATGATTTTTTATATTATTATGCAAAATTTAACGCTAAATATAATAATCCGCAAGTCGTAAAAAAATATATAAAAAAAGGCAAACAAGAGAAACTTTTCGGTTTAAATAAAATTTTGAAATTAAAACTTATGTGCTTTTACGGCAAAATAAGGCCGTCGATAAGAAGAATTTATTATAAAATATTCAAAAAGGTAAAAACGCAGTAGTTTTTGTAAATATGATTCCTTATTACTTGTTATTCATTATACCGATTTTTACGTCTTTTATCGAATCGGGAACAGCAACTTATCAGAAAAAAACGAAAAATATTACAATTTCCGTTTTTTTCTTGATGTTTGTTGTTATGCTTGCGTTGCGCAGTATTGAATGCGGGGTGGATTTAACGAACTATAAATCGTACTTCGATTCGGTTCGGAATATGTCCTGGCAAGGCATTTTTGATCAGGACGTTGAAACGGGATACTGGGTTTTTCAAAAACTCATATCATATTTGACGCAGGATTTTAACGTCTTTCTTGCCATCGTGGCAATAATCTGTTTATTACCCATATGGCTTTTATATAAAAACGAATCGGAATTTTCGCTTTTAACAATTGTTTTATTTGTAACCGTTGCACCGTTTTCAATGTTCTTTTCAGGATTAAGGCAATCTATCGCCATGGGGCTTGGAATAGTTGTTTGGACTTGCGTTAAGAGAAAGAAATTTATTTTATTTATAATAACGACTTTGCTTGCAACTGCGTTTCATCAATCGGCAATAATTTTACTGTTTTTATACCCTTTGTATTATATCAAAATAACCAGAAGCTGGATTATCCCCGTTGCTTTGGTTATGCTTTTGATATTGGCATTTAACGAGCAGATTTTTTCTTTCCTTATTGCTTTTTTTGAAAGATACGATGAAAGATATAATAATCTTGAAACGACTGGGGCGTTCGGCACTTTGGCGTTACTTGTAATTTTTGCCGTATATTCTTTTATTATTCCCGATGAAAGGAAAATGGATAGGCATACGATTGCTTTAAGAAACGTATTATTGTTTTCTATTTGTATTCAATGTTTTGCGCCTATACACAGCTTGGCGATGAGAATGAATTATTACTTTTTATTGTTTATTCCGATTCTTATTCCGAAGATAATAGAATACAGGAAAGACGGGTTGTTAAAATTAACGCAAGTTTCAATTTGGGTGATGATGATTGTATTTATCGGAATATTTTTTTATAAGGCATACTGGGGGGCAGACATTTTACAAATATTCCCGTACGTTCCGTTTTGGGAGTGATAGAGTATGAAAGTCGCTCAGATTAATGCCGTTTGCGGTAAGGGCAGTACGGGTAAGATATGCGTAGAAATCAGCAATATGCTCGACAAAAATAATATAGAAAATAAAATTTACTTTACGTCAGGTGATACACGGTTTAAAAACGGCGTGAAATATGCAAATGATTTTTATATAAAATGCATGGCAGGATTGTCGCGCATATTCGGTAAAAACGGTTTTAATTCGAAATCGGCTACGTTGAAGTTAGTAAAAAAATTAAAGGAATTTGACCCCGATATAATTCATCTGCACAATCTGCACGGGCATAACATTGATCTGAACGTACTATTTACTTATTTAGGCAAAAGCAATAAAAAAGTTATCTGGACTTTTCACGATTGTTGGGCGTTTACGTCGTATTGTCCGTATTTTACAATGGCAAAGTGCGATAAGTGGGAAACGAGCTGCTATAAATGTCCGCAAAAGAAAGGAACTACTTGGTTTTTTGACAGGAGTAAAAGCCTTTTTAAGCGCAAAAAACGCTTGATAACGGGCGTTAAAAGTCTGACTATCATAACACCGTCAGAGTGGCTTGCGGACTTGGTCAAACGGTCTTTTTTGAAAGATTATCCCGTACAGGTTATAAATAACGGTATAGATTTATCCGTGTTTAAGCCTACGGAAAACAATTTCAGAGAAAGATACAATATTCCCGCCGAAAAATATATTTTGCTTGGCGTGGCGTTCGGTTGGGGGGCAAGAAAAGGACTCGACGTGTTTATCGAACTTTCCAAACGCTTGCCTGATAATTATCAGATAGTTTTGGTGGGGACTAACGACAAAACGGACAAGCAGTTGCCGAAAAATATCATTTCTATACACAGAACGCAAAATCAAACCGAACTTGCGGAAATTTACACGGCGGCGGATCTGTTCGTAAATCCGACGAGAGAAGAAGTGTTAGGTCTTGTAAACGTAGAATCGCTTGCTTGCGGAACGCCCGTTTTAACTTTCAGGACGGGCGGAAGTCCGGAGTGTATAGACGAAACGTGCGGTAGCGTAGTCGATTGTGACGATATCGACGGGTTAGAAAACGAGATAAAACGCATTTGTGAAGAAAAACCGTATTCAAAAGACGCGTGTTTAACGCGTGCAAAAGCGTTCGATGTAAATAAAAAATTTTTGGAATATATAAAAACATATCAAAACATTTACGATGATTAAATATATTGTACATTACGATTGCCCTGATAAACCGAAAGAAAGGAATTATTTTTTGTCGTGTGTCAACAAGGTTTCGTATATATTAAAGTCTTTGTCTTATCAAGGGCAAAAAGTGGAAGTAATATCCGCAAGTAATTCTTCAATAAACAAAAGTTTGCCCAAACGGGTCATATCTTTATTTGATAACGTAAAGTTGCGATTACTGCACGGTTTTAAACGCGGGAATGTACTAAGAAACAAAATTTCGACATTTATGTTCAGGATATTGTTTTTTATGTATTTGTTGTTTCATTTGCATAAAAAAGATACTGTTATTGTTTATCATTCGTTGGCATACTTAAAACAACTCTCCTTTTTAAAGAGAATAAAAAAATTCAGATTGATTTTGGAAATAGAAGAAATATATTCTGACGTTAAAGGTGGTATACAAAAAAAGAAAAAAGAATTAAAGTTCTTTCAACTGGCTGACGCATATTTGTTTCCTACTGCCCTGTTGAACGGACTTGTAAACGTAAAGAATAAACCGTACGTTATAATTCACGGGACTTACAATATTGAAAAAGACTATGGAGAGAAATTTAACGATGGCAGGATACATTGTGTCTATGCGGGTACTTTTGATCCGAGAAAGGGCGGTGTAGCCGCCGCCGTCGCCGCACAGTTTCTTAATGAGAAATATCACGTACATATTATAGGTTTTGGCAGTAAACAAGACGAAAAATTATTGATAAATCAAATTGATGAAATATCACGAAATACAAAATGTAAAATTACTTTTGACGGTTTGAAGTCGGGGGAAGAATATATTAGATTTATTCAGAAATGCGATATAGGTTTAAGCACTCAAAATCCCGACGCGGCGTTCAACGATACTTCGTTTCCGTCAAAGATTTTATCATATATGGCTAACGGATTGCGAGTTGTCAGCGTAAGAATTCCAGTGGTAGAGCAGTCGGCGGTGGGGCAATATATATATTATTATGACGAACAAAAACCTGAAAAAATTGCCGAAGCGATTATGAAAGTTGATTTAAATGATGACTATGATAGTAGAAAAACAATTAAAATTCTTGACAAGGAATTTAAGGATAATATAAGAAATCTATAATGAATACAGATAATAGAAAAGTAAGTATAATAGTTCCTGTTTACAATACTGAAATGTTTTTATCAAAATGTATAAACAGTGTTTTAGAACAATCTTATTCAGATTTTGAGTTAATTTTAGTAGACGATGGTTCTACAGATAACAGTAGCCATATTTGTGATGAGTATGTCAAAACAGATAATCGTATAAAGGTTATTCACAAAAAAAATGGCGGCGCTGGTGATGCGCGAAATTTCGGGTTAAATATTGCTACAGGTGAGTATATTTCTTTTTTAGATAGTGATGATTATTGGGATAAAGATTTTTTATTTAATGCTATACAGAAAGTTCAAGATGCGGACATATATATAAGCGGTATAAAAATGTACGGCGATGGCGCGGAACAAGAATATGCGTCTAAAATCGAAGGTTTTTTTTCGATTAGAGAGATGTACGAAAAGATTTTTAGCGATATTCCTCAAATATGTGTAAGCGGACCGTGTTGTAAATTATTTAAAAGAAGTATTATCAGTGATAATGATTTAAAATTTGATATAGGGATGCGGTGTGGAGAAGACACAGATTTTATATTAAATTATATTAGAAAAGCAAAAATAGCATATATTGATAAAAGCATTTTTTACAATTATTATAGGGGAAATTCGAAATCATTATTTAGTTCTTATAATCCACAATACTATCAAGATCATGTAAAAGTTTTTGATAACTGGCTTAAACTTATAATTAGTTTAGGGTGTACAAAAAAAGTTATTGCTGATTTTGAAAGTATTTATATAAGGACGCTGATTGCTAATATATATTCTACATTTTATCATAATTGTGAAAAAGCTGAAAAGAAAAGAATAATAAAACAATTATCGCAAGACAAAATGATTAATTCTAAAATTAAACTTAATGATAAAAAAGCGAACATAATTAAGTGTTTGTTAAAAAATAAAATGATTTTTACTGTATATATACTATTCCAGATTTTTTATGGAAAATGTAGACATGTTTAAAATAGGCATCTTAACACATTTTTATAAAAGTAAAAACTATGGCGGAGTATTGCAAGCATACGCCTTGGTAAGTTATGTAAACGCAAGTTTTATGAGAACAGAGCAGATTTGTTATAAGTCTAATACTGTTAATTTTAGCTTGCCACATAAAGAAGATAACAAAAAAATTTTTCTAAGATATTTTAGTCCTAAAAAAATATTGCGGAAATTGGTTTTTTTTGCAAAAAAGAATAAATTAGCGTTAAGATACAATGCATTTGAAAAATTTTATGAATATATTCCGCATAGTGAAAATGTTTTCAATAAACACAATGTAAAAAATTCTACAAATAATTACGATATCTTCATAACCGGTAGCGATCAGGTATGGAATATGACTTGGTTCGATCCGAATTATTTTTTGGAATTTGTTCCCGATGAGAAAAAGAAGATAGCTTATGCCGTTAGTATGGGGCATAGTTCGTTAACGGAAGAACAAAAAGATTATCTGAAAAGAGTTTTGCCTACGTTTACCGCGATTTCCGTAAGAGAAAAAGATATGGTTGACTTGTTGCAACCTTTAACCGATAAAAAAATAGAGTGGGTGTTAGACCCGACGTTGCTTTTGGATAAAGGCGATTGGGATGAAATTTGCCCCGAAAGAAGAATAAAAGAAAAATATTTGTTTTGTTATTTTTTAGGACACGACGAGCGTATTCGTAAACTTGCAAAAAAGCACGCTAAAAAAAATAATTTAAAAATCGTTAATTTGCCGCATTTATGCGGAATAGCGAAAGCGGATATAGGATTTGGAAATTATAAATTATACGACGTTGCGCCGAACGACTTCATCTCTCTTATTAAATACGCCGATTGCGTATTTACGGATAGTTTTCACGCCTGCGTGTTTTCTGGTATATACAATAAAAACTTTGTAGCGTTTAACAGACATGGTATGGAAAGTATGGCGACGCGCATTTATTCTTTATGTGAACTTTTTGAGTGTCGGGACCATTTTTGCGATTGTGAAGAGAAATTTAATATAGATTATATCGGGCGTTTAGAACCGATAGATTACAACAAAGATTTTACTTTGTTAAAAGAGATGAAAGAAAGGTCGATCGACTTTTTAAAAAATAATTTAAGCTGATAAGGTAATGAATAAGCAAATAAAATACGGCATAGTCCTTCAATACGTTCAGATGGGTTTAAGTATAATCGTTAATTTGATTTATACGCCCATCATGATACGCGTTTTAGGTAGTAGTGAGTACGGAATTTATAGTTTGGCGGCGTCTATCATTTCGTACTTGAATTTATTTACGCTTGGATTCGGCGCAAGTTATATAAGGTTCTATTCTAAATATAAAGTTCAGGGCGATAACGAAAGTATAAAAAAATTAAACGGACTGTATATTTCCGTATTTTTTATTTTGGGAATCGTAGCACTTACCACCGGTTTGATTTTAGCGAATAACGTAGGCGTCTTTTTTAACGACACTTATTCTGAAAACGATTTAAGCCTTGCGAAGATTCTGATGATATTTTTGTCGGTAAATCTTTTCATCTCTTTTCCGGCAAGCGTCTTTACTTCTTATATAACCAGTCAGGAAAAATTTATTTTCCAGAAAATCGTTAATATGGGCAAAACGGTATTAAGCCCGTGCCTTTGCATCAGTCTTTTATTTTTAGGTTACGGGTCAATAGGTATGGTTGTTGTCACGACCGTAATTTCTATTTTGATTGATATCATAAACCTGTTGTTTTGTATAACCAAATTAAAAATGAGATTTTCTTTTGGCCGTCCGAATTGGATATTATTGAAAGAAATCGCCGTTTTTTCCAGTTTTATTGCACTGAATCAAATTATTGACCAGATAAATTGGCAAACTGATAAAATTATACTCGGGAAAATGATAAACGCAACGGCGGTTGCCGTTTATGCGGTCGCGGCTAACATCAATACGATGTATATAAGTTTCTCTACAGCGGTTTCAAGCGTTTTCGCCCCGCGGGTGAATAGGATCGTAATGCAAAATGAACCCGATATGAACGAAAAATTAACGGCATTGTTTATAAAAGTTGGGCGATTGCAGTTTTTTATAATGATGTTAGTTTTAACCGGTTTTATATTTTTCGGGAAATATTTTATTATAAGGTGGGCAGGGGAAACGTATTCGGATGCATACTACGTTGTGTTATTGTTGATTTGCCCTGTCACCGTGCCGCTTATACAAAACGTTGGTATTGATATACAGCGCGCAAAAAACAAGCATAAATTCAGGAGTGTTGTTTACCTTATAATGGCAATATTGAACATAGGGATAAGCATTTGGCTTTGTTATTTATGGGGAATAATAGGCGTTGCGGTAGGCACTACGTTATCACTGGTGATTGCAAACGTAATTATTATGAATATTTATTATCATAAGCAACTCGGGATTGATATTATAAGGTTTTGGAAAAATATTTTAATAGCACTTCCTGCATTTATACTACCCGTTATTTTCGGAGTGTTATTGCTTAAATTTTACTCATTCAAAAGTTTAATAGATTTTGGTGTGTTTATAATCTTTTACACAATACTTTATGTGTTGTCGATATGGTTTTTAGGGCTAAATAAAGAAGAAAAGCAAGTTTTAATCCGTAAAAGAAAGGCGTCCGGGGAATTGAAATGATAAGTGTGTGTGATAAAACCAACTGTACGGGATGCTTTGCCTGCGCAAATATTTGTCCTAAACAATGTATAAATATGACTGCTGATAACGAAGGATTTTTATATCCTGTCGTTAACGTCTCACTATGTATAAATTGCGGGCTATGTGAAAAGATTTGCCCTTTATTAAACGCAAAAACGGCGTCAGACGGACGAGAAACAAAAGCGTATGCGGCTATAAGTAAGGACGAAAAAATAAGATTAGCAAGTTCGTCAGGCGGGTTATTTACGCTTATTGCCGAAAGCATTTTAGATAAAGACGGAGTAGTGTTTGGTGCGGCGTTCGATGAAGATTTTAACGTTATACATACTTATACGGAAGAAAAAGCGGGATTAGAACTGTTTCGCGGCAGCAAATACGTTCAAAGCGTTATAGGTGAAACTTATAAGCAAGCCAAGGAATTTTTGGAAAACGGCAGGACAGTGTTGTTTACCGGTACGCCGTGTCAGATAGGCGGATTATATGCGTATCTCGGCAAAAATTATGAAAATTTAATCACGCAGGATTTGATTTGTCACGGTGTTCCGTCGCCCGCAGTTTGGCGTAAGTATTTGGAATATCGTGAGTGTGTTTCGCGTGCAGGCGCGCGGGGAATTTCTTTCAGACGTAAAACTTGCGGCTGGAAGAAATTCTACGTATCATTCGAGTTTTCAAACGATACGGAGTATGTGTCAAAACTTACGGACGACCCTTATATGCAAGCGTTTTTGAGTAATCTATGTCTGCGTCCGTCTTGCTATGATTGTTCGTTTAAAACAAAACATAGACAAGCGGACATAACTCTTGCTGATTTTTGGGGAATACAAAACTTTTTGCCTGAGATGGACGACGATAAAGGCACGTCTTTAGTGGTGTTGCATTCCGATAAGGGTATAAACGTATTTGAAAAAATAAAAAACGAAATTACATTTAAAGAAGTTCCACTTGATAATGCGATTGCTTATAACTCTTCGATGGTTAAATCAGTCGATATGCCTAAAAAACGTAAAACCTTTATGAACGATATACAAATCGGGCCGTTTGATAAAGTAGTAAAGAAATATCGTTCCGTGTCTTTTTACGGTAAATTAAAAACCAAATTAAAAACTATTTTACGAAAAATAAGCAGGGGTATATAATTATGTCATTATTTACAGGAAAAACTTTGATGATTACGGGGGGAACGGGGAGTTTCGGTAACGCCGTATTGAACCGCTTCTTGAAAACCGATATCGGAGAAATTCGCATTTTTTCCCGCGACGAGAAAAAACAGGACGATATGCGCCACGAATATCAGGCAAAATATCCGAAAGAGTGCGGCAAAATAAAATTCTATATCGGCGACGTACGCTCTTTGGAGTCTTGCCGTAGCGCCATGCACGGCGTGGATTACATATTCCACGCGGCGGCGTTAAAACAGGTGCCTTCTTGCGAATTCTTCCCGATGGAAGCGGTAAAAACCAACATAATCGGAACGGATAACGTTTTAACCGCCGCAATAGAAGAAGGCGTTAAGTCGGTTATTTGCCTATCTACCGACAAAGCGGCGTATCCTATCAACGCGATGGGGACGAGTAAGAAAATGGAAGAAAAAGTCGCCGTTGCGAAATCCCGTTACAGCGGAAAGACGAAAATCTGTTGCACGCGTTACGGTAACGTTATGTGTAGTAGGGGTTCGGTTATTCCTTTATGGATAGACCAGATAAGAAACGGACAACCCATAACCGTTACCGAGCCCACTATGACGCGGTTTATAATGAGTCTTGACGAAGCGGTCGACCTTGTGTTATTCGCCTTCGAACACGGCGAAAACGGCGATATACTCGTTCAGAAAGCGCCCGCTTGCACGATCCGGACGCAGGCGGAAGCGGTCTGCGAACTTTTCGGCGGCAAAAAAGAAGATATAAAAGTTATCGGAATCCGTCACGGCGAAAAGATGTACGAAACGCTACTTACCAACGAAGAGTGCGCGCAGGCTATCGATATGGGGGATTTTTATCGCGTACCTTGCGACAATCGCGGGCTTAATTACGACAAATATTTTAAAGAAGGCGACGAAAAACGCAACACTCTTACCGAGTTCAATTCAAACAATACGAAACGTCTGACTTTGGAAGAAACCAAGGCAAAGATTGCGAGTTTGCAGTATATCAAAGAAGAACTTGCAAAATTCGGCGATAAGCGTTAAAATAAACTTATGAAGATATTAGTTACGGGGGCGAAAGGGTTCGTCGGCAGAAACCTTTGCGAAAATTTAAAAAATATCAGAGACGGCAAAAACAAAACCCGCCCGAA
>JAEEIL010000022.1 GCA_016281355.1 Elusimicrobiaceae bacterium
GCGAAGTGCTAAAGTTCTTATAAGATCTTGCGGAACTTGTAAATTTTCCAAAATTTTTGCAGCTAAGCCCTCTTGTTCCAAAGTTAAGGAAAGGAGTAAATGTTCGGTTTCTACCGTCTGGCTTGCTGTTTGAAGGGCTTCTTCAAAAGAACGTTCCAAAATATTTTTTGCACGCGGTGTAAAAGGAATAGGCCCGGAAGTTAATAAATTATCACCGAGGCCGACAAGTTTTTCAATGTCCCTTTTGATTTTGGCAGGGGTTATATTTGCTTCTTTTAAGATTTGGGCGCACATTTCCCCTTTACAAGATGCCATTGCTAAAAGTAAATGTTCCGTACCCACATAATCGTGGTGGAAATTCCTCGCTTCTTCTTGTGCTTCTAGAACTACTTTCTGTGAACCTGCGCTAAACCTTAATGCCATAAATTAACCTCTTAAAAATTATACTACTTTTTGCTTTCGCGTTTTGATTTTATAAATTCATACACGGCCGGCAAAACGGAAATAATAATAATTGCCACTATTATATAGTGGAAGTGCTTTTTAACAACTTCCGTTGAGCCGAAATAATAACCGCCTAAACAAAATGTGCAAACCCATAAAACCGCACCTGTGACATTATATAAAGCAAAATGGAAATAAGACATTTTGCCGATACCGGCCACAAAGGGTGCAAAGGTGCGAATTATCGGGATAAACCTTGCTAAAATAATTGTTTTACCGCCGTACTTTTCATAAAATTCATGTGCGGCAAGTAAATGTTTTTTATTTAACAATTTGCCGGTATCTTGTGTAAAAACTTTGGGGCCTATAAATTTACCTATACTGTAATTTGCGGCATCCCCCAAAACAGCTGCAAGGACTAAAAGCAAAAGAACCAAGTGCAAGTCTATAACACTACCCTCAACACTTGCTAAAGCACCGACGGCAAAAATTAAACTGTCCCCCGGTAAAAAAGGTGTAACCACAAGGCCTGTTTCGCAAAAAATAACCGCAAATAAGACGATATAAAGCCAAGGGCCGAGTGTTGCCGCCAAAGCATTTAAATGCACGTCAAGATGCAAAAAAATATCAATTATTTGTGTAATAAATTCCACTATTTTTTAACCTCTTCGATACGTGGGAAAAGCGGTGCATATTTTTGTATTTCCCCTGCTGCCAAACGGCGTTTAACTTCTGCGGAAGTGTTAGGCATAAAAGGTGCTATCCAATTTGCGACATACCGCAAAGCAAAAATAAGTTCAAGCAAAATATTTTTTGCTTTTTCTAAATCTGTTTTAGCAAGCGCCCACGGTTTTGTTTCGTCAATATAGCGGTTCATTTTACCGATTAAACCCCAACAAAGGTCAAGTGCTTTATCAAAGGCAAGTTCTTCCATTTGTTTATCATATTCGCCGTCAATTTTTTGTGCTTCCTTAAGCAGGGAACTTTCACCTTTAAAAGTTTCAGGGATTGTACCTATATTTTTTGCCGCCATATTTAAAACGCGGGAAAGCAAGTTGCCTAAGTCATTTGCTAAATCGGAATTAAAACGTTTTTTGAATTGTTCAACGCTGAAATCACCGTCGCCGCCGAAAGGAACTTCGCGGAAGATAAAATAACGCAAAGGTTCAACACCGTATTTGGCGGTAATATCGCGCGGATCGATAAAGTTGCCAAGAGATTTGGACATCTTTTCCCCCTCAACAGCCCACCAACCGTGTGCAAAAACTTTTTTGGGTAAAGGTAAGCCGAGTGCCATTAAAACAGCCGGCCAAATAACTGCGTGAAAACGGAAAATTTCTTTGCCAATTAAATGCACATCCGCAGGCCAAAACTCGTCAATATTATGTGGGTACTTTTCATAACCTTTAATGGCAAGTTTTTTGCCGTAACCGATAGCGGAAATATAGTTAATTAAAGCATCAAACCAAACATAAATTGTGTGGTTTGGCGCGCTTGGAACTGTTACACCCCATTTAACTTTTGTACGGGAAACCGATAAATCTTTAAGCCCGCCTTTAACGAAATTTACAATTTCCGCTGCCCTAAATTTTGGGCTTAAAAAGTCCGGGTTATCTTGATAAAATTTAAGTAATTTATCTTGATAGGCGGAAAGTTTAAAAAAGTAAGTTTCTTCGGAAATTACTTGCGGTTCTTTTTTATGTATCGGGCATTTACCGTCAACAAGTTCGCTTTCGTCAAGATATGCTTCGCAAGACATACAATATTTGCCTGTGTAAGAACCTTTATAGATATCACCGCTGGCTAAAAGTTTTTCAAAAATTGCTTGGACAACAACCTCATGGCGGGGTTCTGTGGTGCGGATGATATCGTCGTATTTAATGTCTAAATCTGTCCACATTTCTTTAAATTTCGCAAACATATTATCTGTCCATTGTTGCGGTGTAACGCCGGCATTTGTGGCGGACTTTTCAATATTTGCGCCGTGTTCATCAGTACCGGTTAAAAAGTAAGAATCAAAACCTTTTTGTTTTTTGTAGCGGTTAATAATATCTGCGGCCAAAGTTGTATAAGCATGGCCGATATGAGGAACCGAATTTAAATAATAAATCGGGGTAGTAACATAAAACTTCTTCATAAAATCTCCTGAATATTAATATTTGAATTTTCTGCTTTAACAAGCGCTGCTTCCGCCAACATTTGCGGGGCGACATTTTGTTTAAGCGCTTTTTTGTAAAAAACAAAATCTTGTATAAGTTTGGCTAATTTATTTTTGGTTTTTTCGTCTTGTTCATTAAGCCAATTTTTGTGTATTTTTTGTGCAAGCATATCTAAAATAATATTTACTTTCGGGCGTGCTTGTGCTAAAGTTCTGGGTAAATTTAAAGCAACTTGCGTGGCGAAACTTGCATCACGATCAAGCGGTGCGAAATCTTCAAGCAAACTTGCGATTAAAAAGGCATTTTCCGTTGAGCCTTCGGCAAAAACTGCGGCTTTTTGTGCCAAATCTTTTTCAATGTAATTATCTTGTAAAATCTCTGTAATAATTTGCGTGCTTAAAGGTGCAAAAGATATGCTTTGGCAACGCGATTTAATGGTGGAAAGCATAGTTTCGCGTTTTGAAGAAATCAAAATCCACACAGTATTTTGCGGCGGTTCCTCAATAAATTTAAGCAAGGCATTTGCCGCGGCAGGCACTAAACGCTCGGCTTTATCAATTATAAAAACTTTCCATTTTGCCGCAACTGCTTTTTGTTGAGATGCCGTTGTTAAAGAACGCACCGTTTCAATTTTAATATTTTGTTGGTCGTCAACTTCTTCTTTTAAAAGTGCGGCTTGATAAGCATAATCGGCAAAAATTATATCGGGGTGCGTTTGCATTTCAATTTGTTTACAACTTTGGCACATCTCGCAAGGTTCAAAATCCGCACCTAAATTTTGGCAATTTAAAGCACGAGCAAATGCAAGCGCAATTTTTGCTTTACCGACACCGGCCGGACCGTAAAAAATCATAGCAGGCGGAACTTTTCCCGTCTGTATAAATTTTTTAAGATTTTTTATAGCAAAATCTTGTCCTTTTATTTGTGCAAAACTCATAGAATATTATGCTTTTTTATTTCCTTTAAAACTGCTTCCTGAACGGTTTTAATGTCATTATCTGCGTCAATTATAACCGTATTTTCTTGTTTTGCGGCAATTTCCCTGTAACCTTTACGCATTTTATGGCGGAAGGCCTCGTCTTCCCTTTCAAGGCGGTCGGAAAATAAATATTCGCCACGTTCTTTAAAATATTTATCTGACATTAAAAAAACTAAAGTTAAATCAGGCGTTAAACCAAGTGTAGCGATATTGTTTAGGCGGTTAATTGTTTCCATATCAATACCGCGCCCGTAACCTTGATAGGCACAAGTAGACATTGTATAGCGTTCGCAAATAACAATTTTACCTGCTTTTAAAGCGGGTAAAACTTTTTGTTCGGTATGTTGTGCGCGGGATGCTTCATAAAGCAAAAGTTCCGTCATAGGTGTAACGACATTATCGGGGTTAAGCAAAATTTCGCGTATATCTTCCGCTACTTTATTACCGCCGGGTTCACGTGTAATGACGACCTCTTTGCCAAGATCCGCAAAATACTTTTCAAGCATATTTGCCTGAGTACTTTTACCGCACCTGTCCGGGCCTTCAAAAACTATAAATTTTCCTGTGTAAAAAGGTTTTGTATATGCTTGGGGCATAATAACTCCTATATATATAAATTTTAGCAATTATACGGGGATGTTTCAAATAGTTCATTAGTGCTATTATCATATTGACAATACCACACTTATACGTTATAATTATGGTATAGGGGAGAAATTGCTATGAAAAAATTTAATAAAGGTTTTACTTTAATTGAGCTATTGGTTGTTGTTTTGATTATCGGAGTACTTTCATCAATTGCTTTGCCACAATATCGAAAGGCAGTACTTAAGGCAAAAGTTGCAACTTTATTGCCGACCATGCGCCGCTGGAAAGATGCTATGATGGAGTATAATTTACGACATGGCTATTATTGCGAGAACGCTGAACAAGATAAATGCCCATCTGTAGACGACTTTGATGCCAATTGGCCGGCTGATTGGACATGTCCTGTCAATAATTTTAATTGTGAAAGTCCCGATGGTTATTGGTCTTGTTTAGCTAATCCAGCCGGAGAAGGCGAAGTTTCGTGTTGGCATTCAACTATAGGTAGAACCGGCTTTTTTATACATATATATCAACCAGATGATGGGGATGTCGACGAAAATATTCGTGGCAGAATACTATGTGAGGCTACTGCTAGTAGTGCGGCCAAGGCGTGTGAAGACTTGGGCGGAATAAAAGCATCAGAAGAAAGTCTTACATACTACTTATTTTAAAATTACCTATTTATAGTTAAAAGTTCTTCATTTAAAAACCCCCGCGTTAAAAAACACGGGGGTTTAAAACAATTACTTGTTTAGTTTATTTTGCTGCTTTCTTTGCAGTTTTGGCTGCCGCTTTTTTAGGGGCGGCTTTCTTTTCTGCCTTGGGTGCTGCTTTGGCAGCAGGTTTAGCAGCTTCTTTTTTTACTGCAGGTTTTGCGGCTTGTTTTGCTTCAACCGGGTAGACGGAAACTTGTTGTTTACCGCGTTTTGCCCATTCAAAGGTAACAATGCCGGATTTGCGTGCAAATAAACTGTCGTCGCTGGCGCGTGAAACATTGACGCCCGGTAAAATGCGGGTACCGCGTTGTTTCAAGATAATTTCACCTGCATTAACGAATTGTGAACCGTATCTTTTAACGCCTAAACGTTGACCATGAGAGTCCCTTCCGTTTGAGGAGGAACCTTGTGCTTTTGTATGTGCCATAAATTAACCTCCTGTTATTAGAGAGAAATCTCTTTTATTTTAATTTCAGTAAGATCTTGCCTATGCCCTTTGGTTCTTTCA
>JAEEIL010000023.1 GCA_016281355.1 Elusimicrobiaceae bacterium
ATAAACACTTGGGCCGCAAAATGACGCCCGAAGGCGGTTTATTTTAATGTTTAAAAAATTTTGCCTTTTGTTTGCGTTATCTTTACTCGCCGCAAATGTTTTTGCGCGTGATGTAAAAGTTTTAATCAGCGAAGATAAAAATAATGTCAATTTAACCGCAAGCGCACCTTTTAAAGTAAGAAACCTTGAAACAAATAAACTTTACAAGGTTAAAAAAGGCGGCACTTTTACAATCAATAATACAAAAGGCCAAATAACTTGCGGGAATTTAGAGTCAAATAAAGGTTTTATTTTAACTTTAAACGAAAACGGCACGAATTTTGAATTAAACAAGAATAAATATAACGGCTCTTTAGAAATTTTACCCACCAAAAACGGTGTAAATATTATTGAAATTTTAGATTTTGAAAATTATTTGCTCGGCGTTTTACCTTATGAAATGAGTTACACTTGGCCTATTGAGGCCCTTAAAGCGCAAGCAGTTGCCGCGCGCACCTATACGCTTAAAAGTATTGAAGATAAAAAACTCGGCGATTTTGATTTATATAGCGATATCCGCAGCCAAATGTACAAAGGTAGTTTTACAGTTTACGATAGTGTTAAGGAAGCAGTTGAAGCAACAAAAGGCCAAGTTTTAACTTATAAAGGTAATAAATTTTACACTTATTATCATGCAAATTGCGGCGGGCATACCGACCCTGTGCCATGGCTCAAGGAAACTATTAAACCGCTTTCCGGTAACACTTGCGGATACTGTAAACATGCAAAAACTTATACCTGGAAAGCCACATTAAATAAAGATACGGTTCAAAAATTTTTGGAAAAAAATAATATTAAAGGTACTTTCAAAAAAATTAAGATCGCTAAAAAAACTTCGTCCGGCCGTGCAAAAACTTTGACGATTGTTACAAATAAAACTAAAAAAGATGTCTCCTGTAACGATTTCCGTATCGGTGTAGGTTCTACCGTAATGAAAAGTTGTTTCTTAACTTCAATTAACGGGCTTAAACTTGAAGGCCGCGGTTACGGGCACGGTGCCGGCATGTGCCAGGAAGGTGCAAAAGGCATGGCGCTTGACGGTAAAAAATATAAAGATATTTTAAAACGCTATTATCCCGGTGCGGAGATTTCAAAAATTTAATATGGCTTTTGAGAGATTTAAAAAATTTAATGTTGATGATTTAATTGCTAAAAACCCCGCTGATCCGCGTGACACAAGCCGTTTAATGGTGCTTAATCGCGCCACGCAAACAATAACACATAAACATTTTTATGATTTGCCCGAATTTTTAAATCCGGGTGACTTACTTATTTTAAATAACACAAAAGTTTTCCCGGCAAAAATTTACGGTAAAAAAGAAACAGGCGGGCTTGTTGAAGTTTTGCTTGTGCGCCCAACAGAAAATAATTGCTGGGCGGTTTTACTCCGCGAATACAAACAAAATATGCGCATAATTTTTGAAGAAGGCCTTGAAGCACGTGTTTTATCAAAACAAGAAAACGGCGAAGTTATTTTGGAATTTAACCAAGCAGATATTTTACCTTTTACCCATAAATACGGCAAAATGCCCTTACCGCCTTATATTGAAGCGGCACGCAAACACGCAGGCCTTAGCAAATCACTTGAAACTGATAAAGAAAAATATCAAACGGTTTACGCAAAAACGGAAGGCTCTATTGCAGCACCGACGGCAGGCTTTCATTTTACACAACGTGTTTTTGATGCTTTAAAACAAAAAGGTGTAAAAATTGCTTATGTAACTTTGCATGTCGGTTGGGGTACTTTCAAACCTTTGCGCGGCGAGCCTAAAGACCACACTATGCTTGCTGAACTTGCAGAACTTCCGCCGGAAACAGCACAAATTATAAACGAAACTAAACAAAATAAAACAGGCCGCGTTATAACAGTTGGAACGACAAGCACACGCACGCTTGAAAGTTTTGCAGACGGACATGGCGGCGTTGTACCCGGTAAAAAATGGGCAGACCTTTTTATTTACGGCGATTATAAATGTAAAGTTATCGACGCACTTATAACAAATTTCCATTTCCCCGATTCCACACCTTTATGCATGGTTTGCGCACTTGCCGGGGAAGATTTTATTTACCGCGCCTACTCACAAGCGGTTCAGGAAAAATACAGATTTTATTCTTTCGGAGATTCAATGGCAATTTTATGATAAAAGTTACCCCCCCTTTCCAAATTCTTGCTACCGACGGTAAAGCGCGCCGCGGTAAACTTTACACAAAACACGGTGTAATCAATACGCCGGTTTTTATGCCTGTTGCAACACAAGGTTCAGTTAAGGCCTTAACCGATGCAGATTTACGTGACGTGGGTGCTGAGTGTTTGCTTTCAAACACATATCATTTGTTTTTACGCCCGACAGCAGATTTCTTGGCAAGTATGGGCGGCCTTCATAAATTTATGAATTGGGACAGGAGTATTTTAACCGATTCCGGCGGATTTCAGGTTTTCTCCCTTGCTTCGTTAAGGAAAATAAAGGAGGAAGGCGTTTATTTTGCCTCGCATATTGACGGACGCAAGATTTTTATGGGTCCGGAAGAGAGCATGCGTATCCAGGCCAATCTCGGCAGCGACATCGCAATGGCCTTTGACGAATGCGTCAAGATCCCATCTCCGAAGGAATACGTA
>JAEEIL010000024.1 GCA_016281355.1 Elusimicrobiaceae bacterium
TTAAAGGTTTGTTTTTTTACTTTTGTAATTTTTAATGTTATCAAACCTCGTCAAACCGTGTCAGAATATATCAGAACCGTATGGTAAAGACCGTTAACCATTGAACTTATATCAACCTTCGGCAATATTTTTGGGTTGCTTTTTGGGTTGCCGTTCACTTATTTATACGATGCAAAATTAGTATTTGTTATGATAATCACCAAAATATTTATGTTAAAAAATGTTAAATTTCTGTATCTTATTGATTTTCAGTGTGTTTAAAGAGTGAATTTTATTGTGCTTTTTTATAAATCAGTATCAAACTTACTCATCTCCTGACGTTTGAGATTGTCTACAATAGCAATGTATGGTCTTAATGTTTCAAGATTGCTATGCCCGGTCCAACGTATAATTACAAGCGGAGCAATACCTTTTTGCAAACATTCTACAACAAATGTCCTTCGTGCAGAATGTGATGACAAAATCTCAAACTTCTTTTTGACTACCTCAAACCTCTTACTACCTTTGAAATATGTAAGAGTTACGGGTGTGTCAAATCCGCAACGTGTAAAAAGAGAATGAAGGATATTATTATAATGCGCCAAACTGATAGGCGGAAACAATCTTTTAAGTCCTGAGTATTCAGGTGCAGTGTATTTGTGTATTAGTTCAAGCGAATAACGATTAAGATCTATCAAGATTCTCTTATTGGTCTTTTTTGTAACCACTTCGATATGGTCAGGATGTATATCTGCTTTGCGCAGTGCCGAAAGGTCAGAAAAGCGCAGACCCGTGAAACAAGCAAATAAAAATAAATCTTTTGAAAGTTGCTCCGTTGGTGTGTCGCAACGGATGTTGTAAAATAATTTCAGTTCCTCGTGGGTGAGAAAACTTTGAGTTTCGTTAGTAATTTTTTTGATTGTCGGCAAACCTTCAAACTCTACATTAATATAGTGTTTTTTTTGAAGGTAATTCAAAAAGCCTTTTATCAGAAACACAAATACGTGAATTGACGTATTTTTATACTTATTTGTTGATTCTAAATAACTCTTATAATCATTTAAAAATGTGGGAGTTATTTGTTTTAAGGTTAGGTTTTTGTCGTATTCTATTAAACTTTTTCGCAAAAATTGGAGTGTTAGAATACTTTTATAAGCGAGTTGTTTTTCTTGCTCTTTTTGCTTTATATATTGGTCGTAAATAACTAATATATCAGCATTAATAGTGGAGGCTGCGCTTTTAAATTTATTATTAAAAAACAATTTAAGTTCTTCGGGGTTCGGTCTGCGATGGTCGAGTTGGCATTGAATAAAATAAGTATCAATAAATTCTACTTGTTCGGCAATTAATAGGTTAACCTCTACTGCGGTTTGTCGATTGGCATTTACGGTATTACGTTTTGCTTTGCCGTTGGTAAAATTTTTCTCCTCGTAACTAAGTCCCGTTACAAGGTCTACCCTTTGACTTAGAAACGATACCCTCAAACGTATAGGCTTTGTTTCGCCTTTGGCTGTGCCAAGGGTAATTTTGATTGAATGTTTCATATTTTACGTTTTTTTCCATCGCAAATATATTAATTCTTTCCAAAAAGAGACTTACGGAAATAATATTGAGACAAAATTTTCCACGCAGCCGGACCAAAATATCCTTCGCAATAAGCCTTAACAAAGGTATTACGGCTCATATTGAGATATTCGCAGATGTCTTTCATACGTGTTAAAACATCTACGTTTGGGTCTCTTGCAGGACTTAAATTAACGCTCGTTTTTAAAGCCACAGCCTTGTCGATTGAGGCTGATACTTTTTCTAATATAAGACTATCAAAATCGCTCATATCAATAGTGTCTAAATTATAAATGCCCACCATAATAGTATGGTGAGCATAATACATTAAAAAGGTAAATCGTCAGTAGTTTCCTGATTGATTTCTACGGGTTGTTGTTCGGGTTCGCTTGCAGATGTCTGTGATGGTGCTGACAACGGAGGCTCAGTAATGACTGATACCGTTGTAGTGGTTTCGGGCTTAACTTCCATAGGTTTCATATTGCCTATGATTGGAATTTGTTTCTTTTGTTCCTCGGTAAGTTTTTCCCGATATTCCTTACTAAACAATTGTTTTAGATAGTGTGAAGAATAATCTTTGTTACGATTCTCCCACACTGACAAATTGAGGAAACAGCCGTTTTCATTTACAAACATTGTGGATGTCGGAATGGCTATACAAACCTTACCATCTCCACGATTAGCGTATTGCGCTCCGGGCAACTTCGCTAAATTTAAGTTGATTGTGTAATTCATATTGTTGTATTTTGGTTTATTAATCTTTTCTTCTAACGCATTTAAATCTACGTCTCTATGCTCCAAAAAATCTTGGGTTGCGTACTTTTGTATGCGAGGTATACTTGTTAGTGTTTTTGCCGAAATATCCTCAATCGAAAGTCCTGATTGTAGACATTGCCTTACGTATGCAATACGTCTATTTACAAGCAATTTATTTAGTGGAATAACAGAAATTGTTGGATCTCCGCAATAATCTTGAAAAACACTTTTCATATATCCAATATCGGCTAAATTTTGTTTTCCGCCAAAAAACTTATCTAAGCCAAAATACTTGGCGGCAAACTCCACGTAGAAATCTATAATCCTATTATTGTCCATAATGAAGTCTCCTTATCCTTGTTTTCTTGCATAGTTCGATAAATTACCTCTTGCCCTGCTTTCAGGGTGTCGGTGTTGGCACGCACTTGTCGCAGTTCCGATTTCAGAGTATCACATTCACGTAATACGCTATCTATTTGCATTTTAAATTCCTTTTCAACCTTTTCGAGGTCTGCCTTCGTTACAGATGGCTCAGGTTGTCCCATAGTGAAGTACAAAAAGGCTACAAAGGCTAAAAATGCAATAATAATTGCAAACGCTTTCATTTTCATCATAGTTCTAATTTTGTTTGTGTTGGTTTAGGGTGGAGTATGTTCTCCACTCGTTCTATTTCTTTATCAACCTTGCTTTCGTAAGATAATGCTGCTTTTAGATGCTCGTGTAATTTGGTTTTTACCCAAATATCTTGCATCCTTCGCATATCCGCTACCATTTTGCGGAATTGCTGCACTTTCGGTTTGTCGCTCGTTGGCAATTGTCGCAGTGCCAAATCTACGTGCAATTCGCACCCTTGCATTTCGTACATATTTTCGTAAACGTGATTCTTAAAATATGCCTTTTGTGCAATGCGCAAGTCTTTGACAATGTTGTAAAACTCCCTATCTGTCATTATTTCTTATTTTTTGCGGCTGCTTGTGCTTGTTTTTGCGCAGCCATATTTAATTGAAGTATGTTTTCGTAATTATCAGCGTTGGATGCCGACAATTCTTTAATTACTATCCCTTTTCGATAGGGATAGAAAACAAACTTTGTCCGCTTTTCAAATGCTACAATCACCTTCTCTATCTCAGGAGTTGCGGCTACTACTGATGCCGTGAATGTTGTTTGCGTTCCCGGTCCCGAATAATACTTTGCCTTACAAACAACAGATGTTATGTAAGTGCCTATGATTAGACAAAAAATACATAATATCCAACAAACAGACTTGTGTACTCTCTGTTTAAATTGATTAGAAATGTGTATTTTATCCAATTCATAGTCAGTATAGTTGGTATGTAGTCTTTGGTTTATTGCGTACCTGATAGGGCGGGGGAGGCTGAATACATACTTTAAGTTCCTCCGTCCAAGTACTTGTTTGATAAACTTTTTATTATTTAAAAGGTTTACAACCATTTTGTTTTGTTTCACGAAATCAGATGGCGTAATTGCAGGTTGCTCACGGTTCTCTTGTGTGGCTGCGGCTGTTTGTCTACGGCGTTTCTCTATCGTTTCGTCAACGTTTGATTGACGATTGAATGACGTTTGAATGTCGTTTTGTTGACGTTCAAACACCGTTTGAATGTCGTTTGGTTCACGTTCAAACAGCGTTTCGTCAACGTTTGATTGACGTTCAAATTCTTCTCTTGATATGTCTATTACACGAGAATAACTCTCGGTAGGGGGGTAGTTATTCGTCATCGCTCTCTCTCCTATTGATTAGTTTAATGTATGGTTTAAGAAACTTGCCACAACACTCTGTCGGAGTGTTACATACCTCTCCGTGAAAATATACACGGCTAACGGGTATGTCATATTTGATGCACAAATACGCTAAGGTGTAATAGAGGTTCTTAATCTCACTTTCCGATGGTTTGCGCTTGCTAAAATCTCCCGAAACACACACGGCAATAGCGTTGTTGTTGAAATACTGATTTCCTGCGTGAATGGTTCGGGCTGTGTCAATATGCACCCTATATATTAAGGTGTCGGTAATAAAATAGTGATACGCAAAACCACTCTCCCACCCACACGAATCACGGTGATAGCGGTCGATTGCTGCAAGGTCGCACCCTTCGGCTGCGGTATGGTGTACCACTATGGATAAATTATCAGTGCTGCTCAGATACCTGGTATCTGTGCCGAATACGTTGGTATAGTTTACCAATGTACGGTAAAAATCACCCACCATCAGCGAGGCGACTACTACCAACCCAATAACGATTTTAATTGCGATGCGCATTGTATGTATGCTTTTGAGGTAATAAATACATAGATTAGAAAAACACCTGCGGCAATGCCAACAATTCGGGCAAACTTGCCGAGTATGCCGCTTGCGCTGTCGGTGATTACCGACCACAAGAAGGCGAAGAAATTTTTAATAATAAGGAATAGCACAATATCTATTGCTGCGGCTATAAGCACAACAACGATAAGAAATATAAAGCCAAGGATCACCAACAACGGATTACCTACGGGTATCAGGTTGTTGATAGCGCAAGAGGTTAATAAAAAACCTTCTGCGCAAAGCGGTTTTTCCGCCTTACGAAAACCGAATATAGGTTTTTGCTCAATTGGAATGTATATAGTTCCCATTTCCATAGTTACAATCAATTTTTTAAAAAAAAGGACCGGGATGTTCCTCTTTTATCTCCCGTTGCCGTCATTCCTTCGGATTGCTTTTACACGACCTATTACAACCGTTGGTTTGACTCTTAGAGCCGCCCTCTATTGCGCAATTGAGGAGGGTTAGGACACGTAAAGAAGTCTGTTGACCATATCGCTGATATGATGCTCACCAAGCCGTCCTTTGAAGTTTAATTTTTATCTTTTAAATACCGTTGGATTGTCATTATACAAACTATCAATTATTTCGCTTTCTTTGCAGAAATATGTCTGCTGTTTCTCAAATGTCTTACCGTGTTGGTATGCTATCCATACCTCGTAATCTGCGTATTTTGATTTGTGCATTTGAATAGTGATTATCACGCTACGATCACGGAGTTCAAACAAGATGTGCATTGCTCGTATTCCGTGAATCAGTTCGTTGATACATTCAGCCACCCTATTGGTGAGGGTGCGTTTGGTGATATATTCAGGTTTCTGTGCCATATTGTTAGTTTTTAATTTGTTACTAAAATAAAGAGGCGGAATGATGTTATGTCAAAAAGTAATCTCAGAGCTTTAAGAGCGTGTATTCCGCCTCTTGTTTTACCCATTCCGGGCGTTTCCTAGGACCTAATAGTGTGCATCTGTTATTGTCAATTTTTTTAATTTTGACAATGCAAAGAAAAGCAATTTGAAAGTAATATGCAAGTATTTTGCAAATTTTTTTTCAAAAAAAATGCAAAAAAATCGGAGCGTTTATTCACGTTCCGACCGTATATAATATAAGGTGTGGTTAATAGATTTTACACAGATTGCAGATACACCTTATATATTGTCGTTATCCTTCTTGATAATCTCAATCAACTCGTTTATTTGACGGTTTTTCTCCGACATAAGGTTCATAAAGTCTTTGCGCATATCCTTTTGCTCGTTTATCAGTTCGGATAATTGCGCACTAAAATCTTCATTGATGGTGTTTTTAGAAAATGCTCCCGTGTTAGTTATAATATTATGAACTGATTTTACCATATCGCCATCTCCCGTTTTCAAATAATCAGCATTAAGTTGAGGATAGGCATTAATAAGTTTGCTAACAATTTGCTTGCTAATCCTCTTTTTTGCTTGTACAAGTTCAGATATATACCCGGATGAAATACCTATTTTTTTTGCTATATCATTCTGTGAGAACTCAATTCTTTGTTCTAAAAGGTAATTAACCATATTTTTAAATCTCTCATTCATAATAACTTAATTAAATTTTTATTTTTTTTAAAAAAAAGTTCGCAAAATACTTGCTTTTTACTTTCAAATTACTTACCTTTGCATTGTTCAAAATATACAAAGTTGACAATTATAAAAACTGCAAATATAATGCAGAAAATCAAGTTGTCAGCGAAATTTTTAAAAAAAATATGGCAACAGAAGAAAAAATTACTTGGCAAGAGACATACAAACAGATGCTGAACCGCAAGGAGAAACGCACACTCAAAGAGACTGTGTGCGAAAAATTCGGCATCACAGCAGCCGCATTTTATATGTGGGTATCGGGCAAAAACCGCTGCCCACATCAGGACATAGTAAACGAGATATTCGGGATAGTACCCGAAACAACAGAGTAATAATAATTTAAAAATTGATTGATTTATGAAAAAATTCGATTCTCTCAGCGAAGCGTACCCCTACGCTCAAAGCCTTTATACCGAACACGGCAAAGGCAAAGTAAAAATGCAGTTCATCGGAAACCTGAAAAAATGGTGCGTATGGATTGCGGTAATAGCAGGAATAATCATCACATTTAAATGCTTTGCCTAATGATTGGTTATTTCGGATACGCACCCCCACCAAAGCCGCCTTCACCCTTGATTACATTTGCAAAGAGGGTGATTGCGGCTATTCTATTTGCCTCGGCATTGGCATTTTGTTTTTATCTATCATAGTACAAATATTACGTTTTTTTCCACAACCTCCCCGCTCTCTTTAAGAGTAGCGATTTGATTCGCGGCGGGGAACAAAGTATTATAAATTAATTAATTATGGAACTTAATATCAACATCAAAACATCGGAAATTACCGATATTGAGGCTATCAAAGCCGTAAAAACCAACAAGGAAAACGAGCAAGGACTCAATTTCAACTTTGACACATTCTCAGCCCTTCTCAGGTCATTTGCACCGTACATCGTACAATACCTTATGCATCATAAGGACGCAGCGCAGGTAGTAACCCACATTATACGTGCGACCGACTTTGGCAATGATCCTGACGAAGAAAAGGAAGGCGAGCCAAAAGAGCCGACCGAACCCAAAAGCGAGGAATCCTAATTTTAGTTTTTGTTCATTATAATACAGCAATGCCGTGGTGTAATAAAAGCAAATCAAAACCATCACGGCATTTTAAAAAAAGCAAACAGAAACCAAACAAAAACCAAAGTAAAAGCAAAAGTAAACCAAAGGTATAAATCTGTATAACCAAAAAAAACTTTTTGGTTATACAGCCTAAAAACCTAAAAAAAATTTCGGTTTTACTACTCAAAAAGCACACATCAAATATCGGTTATGCCGTCAATAAAGCAAACCGAAAGGAAAGACAATAATTTTTAAACCAAACATACATTTAAAAAATAACAAAAATGGAAAAAGACGAAAGCACACAGCAAGCATTTGTGTTTCAACCCTCATATTGGGAAGCCGTCAACCAATTTGATGACCAAGCACAAAAAAGCGAAATTATCTTTGCCATAGTTACTTACGGCATTGAAGGTACTATTGATTTCAACAAACTATCTCCCGTTGCAAGGTTCGCAATGAAACTTATCATACCTATAATTGATAAGCAACAGAAAACCTACGCACAACGTCAGGTATCGGGAAGACAAGGCGGAAGACCGAAAAACGAAAACCAAACACCCGAAAACGAAAAACCAAACGAAAACCAAACACCCGAAAACGAAAAACCAAACGAAAACCAAACACCCGAAAACGAAAAACCAAACGAAAACCAAACACCCGAAAACGAAAAACCAAACGAAA
>JAEEIL010000025.1 GCA_016281355.1 Elusimicrobiaceae bacterium
CTCGCGGTACTCGCCTTTGCTTTCGGCAAAACTCGCACAACGCTCCGGCCTTCTCGTCCCAAACGCAAGCAAAGCAGTTTGCTTGCTCCCGTATAAAAAAATAAACCGGGTTTTATAACACTGTTTAAATTATTGCGCAGGGGGGGACTCGAACCCCCAAGCCAAAGGCATGCGCCCCTCAAACGCACGCGTATACCAATTCCGCCACCTGCGCGAAACTCAAATTTTCTATATAAATTATATCATATTTTTTTATTTCTTGCTAAAAATATTTTTTACTTAAATACTTATCATCCGTCGTAAACAATTGGCAGACATCTAATAAAATTTTTTAGATTTTTAATTAGAGAATTTAAATATATTTTAAATTAAATCACTGGGATAAATAAAAACCCCACCGTTAAAAGTGGGGTTTAAATAAGTAAAAGCAAAAATTATCTTGAATAATTTTCCATTATATTTTTTGCTTCTGAAGTAGTTGGGTCTAATTTATTATTATCGAAGTCATAATTGAATCTATAAGAAAACCCTTGACCATCTTGATTTTGAGGAATCTTGACTGCGATGGAATAAATACCGTTTTCTTCAGTAGGGAATAAAGACCACTCAATTTGATCACTAATATTCCCGTGAATATTTTGTATTCTATCTTCCAAGGTCGTACCATCAGGGAAAGCATATTTTCTAACCTGCCCTATTACAGCTTCTATTCGAGCTTGTTCAGACATCAGAGCAGTCTGATCTCCTTGTACCTCTTGATTAATCATTTCAGGTGCTAAATCCATGTCATCCTCAAATGTATTATCTACTTGCTGAGGTTGAGGTTTACGCAAGGAATATATAATCGCGTGTATGGGGGAAAGTTTTTCCGGTATCTTTCCCATAACAGCAAGGCCAGATAACGCCGCCATGACAATTATCGCAATAACAATCCCAATTGCCGTCCATTTAATTGTATTAACTACCGGTGATGTTTGCCTTAATTTAGCTGTCGCACTTTCTACGTACGGTGAAGAATGTATTTCCTGCCCTAATACTTCCGGAACTAAAGGAACTGTTTTAATATCAGAGGGTTTTTCACGTTTGACACTATTTTCCAATTCTTCAGGTTTTGTATGTTCCACATTATCTGTCGGTGGAACATAATCTGATATTATCGCCGTAGGCTGATCCAAAAAGACTTCTTCAACACTTGTTGTAAAAGTTTTTAAGAATTCATCTTCTTTTACAATATCCTGATTTAAATCAACTTCCAATGTAGTTGTAGAGTCTTTAACCGCTCCTGTAATCTTGTCATCTTTCTTCTCTTGATCTTCATTTCTGTAAGTATTCTCTAATTCCGCAAACAATTGGTCTGATGTCGTAATATTTTTGACATCGTGTGCCTTTTCTTCTGCTATTTCACTAAGAACCGCAGCAGTAGTATCATCTTCGGAAATTGTAACGTCTTGTGTCTTAGAAAAATCAGAAGTCTTTTCATCTAAATTCGTATTTTCTAGTTCTGCAGGGACCTCTACCTTACTAACAATTTCATCAAAATTTGATTTGTTTTCTTCTTCCGGTTCAGGAGCGACTTTAAGTTCTTCTCCAGCAGATTCTTCCTCAATTTGATTTTCTTCAGCAGTTTCTTCCGGTTTTACTTCTTCGCCTTCGGTTTCCGGAGCGACTTTGAGTTCTTCTTGAGATTGCTCTTCTTCAGCGGATTTCTCTACCTGTTCTCCTTCAACTTGTTCAGATATTACATCTGCCGGGCCGTCAGAAAACTCATCCAAAGCAAATGTTTTTAAACCTTCAGCATCTTCTTCCTTAACCTCTTCTTGTTTTTGACCTTCATCAAGAGGCTCTTCCGGTTTTACTTCCTCGCCTTCAGTTTCCGGGGTGGCTTGAAGTTCTTCATGAATTTCCTCTTGAACCGGTTCTTCGGCATGTTCTTCCGGTTTTATTTCTTCGCCTTTAGTTTCGGAAAAAGCTTGAGGTTCTTCTTTTTCTGTTTCTTTTGTAAGTGCATCCTCTATAGAAACGAGTTGTGGTTCAACTTGCACTTCTTCATGAACAGTTTCCTTCATCTTACTTTCAGGTGCTTTTTCTACAGACGCGAGTTGAGGTTCTGCGGTTTCTTCTTCTTGTACAGATTCCTCTTTATTACCTTTAGGTGCTTCCTCAACAGAAGTTAAACGAAGTTCCGCTGTTCCCTCTTCTTGAACAGATTTTTCATCTCTTTTTTCTGGGGCATCATTTACGGAAGCCAGTTGGGAAGTATTCCCTTGATTTTGTTCTTCAGTTCCACTATTTTCCTCTTTACCGGCAAGAAGCTCTGTTAAAGATTTTATTTCATTCTCTGAATTATTTTGTTCTGTCTCTTTTGTAGGAACTTCTGCCGCTTGATTGTTTTCTGCGTTATTTTGTTCTTGAGGAATATTCTCTTTATTTTCCTGTTGATTATCCTCTGATTCTTTTTTATCTTTTTTATCTTCTTCTACTGAAAATTTTAATTTTTCTTTTGAAACTAAATCTTCAGCAATAAAAGTTTTTCTTTTCTTTTTTGGTTGTTCAGGTTGTTCAGGATGGAAGTTGCTTTCTCTGATAGTATCTTCCAAAATTTTTTGCATATCTGAGGTATAATTCATAAGTTCAGTATTTTGGTCATCAGTATCATACTCTTCAATTTCCGTAGAGTTTGGTTTGGCAAGCATTTCTTCTGCTTCCTTTGCTATTTCTTCGGAACTTTTACTTGCATCGAAAGGAACTTCAAAATCACTGTCAAAAGGGACCTCTAACACATCATCTTCTTGTTCATTTTGAGGTTCAGATACAAAAGTCTCATCAATTCCCTGTTCATAATTCTGGTTAACATTTGCATTAACCAGTTCCTTCTCTTGCTCTTCTATCTTATTTTCTAAAGATTCTAATTTAGAGGTTAAAGTACGTAATTGCGCAAGTAAATTATTATCTAATCCGGCAACGGAACTATCTTGTTGTGCAGATGTAGGTTGCACAAAAGACGCCAAAGTGTCACTTATAGGTGATGCTTGAGGTATAGATGAATTTTGTTGAGGGGGAACCGGTGGTTTTGGGCGAAACTTAGAAAAGTCCGGTGCTTTCGGTCTTATTAAATGGGGTAAAATTTCTTTTACAGGTTTCCATTCAGGATCTCGGCTAACTGCGGAAACTTCCGAACAAATTAGCATTTCCGGGCCAAAACCCGGTAATTGTTGTAATTCTTCTTCGGTGAAAGGCTTTTGAGAAACATCATCATTTAAATATGCCCAATATTTCATATCTAACCCCTTAATGTGATATATATTATTATTTTAACAAATTATAGGCAGAAAATAAACAGGAAAATTAAACCTCTAAATATTAAAACTATTGACTTTTAAAAAATACCTTTGTACAATTTTATTATGAAAACAATTTTAAACAATATTATCTATTCTTTCCGTGCTTCATTTAGAAACGGTATATTATACGGGGTGCTTGATATTTTATTTCGTTTAGTTGCCCTTTGTCTTTGGATACTTACAGTTAAATTACTTCTTACTTTTATGTGGGAAGCAGTTTTCGTACTCAAAATTAATTCAGAACGTATTTGGTGGCTTGTTTACAGTTCAATGTCACTTGTTATGGTTACACTCTTGGCTTATACAGCAGTTTACGATAGGGAATAATTTTAGTTTTAAAGATCCCCTGCCTAATAAGCAGGGGTTTTTTATTTAAACTTTTGAAGTATTTTTTGGGCTTCTTGGCAATCTCTGTTTATCTGTTCTGTGAGTTCCCCAAGCCCGGCAAAGCGTTTTTCATCTCTGATTTTTTGCAAAAATTCTACACGTAAAATTTTGCCGTAAATATCTTTATTAAAATTAAAAATAAAAACTTCTACTGTAGGCAAACTATTTATTGCTACTGTCGGTTTTATGCCGATATTGCAAATGCCTTGATATTTTTTCCCGTTAAGATAAACCAAAACGGCAAACACTCCGCGCGGTAAAATTTGTTCTTTAGAAATATTCAAATTTGCTGTAGGAAAACCGATTTTACGCCCTAGTTGATTGCCTTTGATTATTTTACCTTCCAAAGTAAAAGGCCGACCAAGCATATTGTTGAAAGCAGAAATTTCTCCCGCTTTTAAAGCAGTACGCAAACGGGAAGACGATATCTTGCTTTGGCCTTCTTCTTCAAAATCAATAACAAAAATTTCAATATTATTTTGCTTACATTTTTCACGCAGGAAAGAAATATTGCCTTGCCTGTTTTTGCCGAAAGCGAAATCTTTACCGACGATAATTGCACCCATTTTATATTTTTTTACAAGTATATCAAAAAATTCATCTGCGGTTAAATCTTTAATTTGATTAAAGTCCAAATAAACGGTTTTTATATCCTTTAAAAGTTCTTTTTTCTGTTTCAAATCAATTAAAACACTTTGCTCTAAATTATTATTTAAAATATTCTTCGGCGGGATTCGAAAAACCAAAGCTAGAGGGGATAAACCTAAATTTTTAGCCTCGTGCTTAAGCAGTGTAAATAATTTTTTATGGCCCCGATGTACGCCGTCAAAAGTACCGATTGTTATAAAGGTTTTAGACATTTTAAAATATCCTCCACCGGTAAACTTTTTATTTGCTCGGGTGTTATCGCACCGGATAAATTATAATCGCCGATGCTTAAACGGCGCAAGCTATCCAAATGCCCGCAAGTTCCTAAAATTTCAGCAAGCATCACGCCAAGCGAACGTGCATAAGTTCCGCTTGAGCAAAAAACATCAAAACAAATTAAACCGTCTTGCATTGAAACATTTTCGTATTTATATATGGTAGTTTTTGTTTCTTTTTCAATATTTGCGCCTTCCCTGGCATGGGTATACATCGGTTTACCACCAACTTTTTTTGCGCTGTAAAACGGTATTTTTTGGGTTATTTCCCCTGTTAATTTTTGCAAAGCGTTTTTTAATTCATTTTCCGTCGGCATTTTATAAGTTTTTTGCTCAGTAATTTGTCCCATTTTATCCCAAGTATTTGTGGCTATACCAAGTTTTAAAGCAACACGGTAAACTTTGGGTAAATGCAAAAATTCGGGTTGTTTTTTAGTAGCGTTTCCAAGCAAAAGTAACAGCAAACCCGTAGCACAAGGGTCTAAAGTTCCGCTATGTCCTATTTTTTTAAAATCGAGTTTACCGCGCAAAACATTGATAACATCATGGGAAGTCCAACCCTCTGTTTTATCTACGGCAAGCAAGGCACTTGTTATGTTCATTTAAGTTTGGAAACTGCTTTTTTGATTTCTTTGAGTAAATCTTTTTTTACTGTTTCAATTTTTGCGCCAAGTAATTTAAAACCGGCTGCACGTGCATGACCACCACCGCCGAATTTATAAGCAATTGAGCTTACATCCACATTACCTTTTGAACGTAAATTTACTGCCACGCGGTCCGGCTCTTCACGAAGCAAAACCGAGACTTCCACAGACGGTATTTTAACCGGACGGCTTACAATACCCTGCGTATACCGCGGATCGAGTTTGAAACTCTTAAAATCTTTTGCCTTTAAAGTTATTTCAGCTGTTTTTCTATTGTGATGCAAAACAAGTTTTTCAAGCGCACGCCCCAAAAGTTTTATTTCTTTATAAGGTTTTGTGTTATATAAAACTTCATTTATTGTGTGAATATCAGCGCCGCACTCAAGCATATATGCGGAACATCTTAAAGCCTCTGCCGTAGTATTTGAATGCAAAAAACGTGCGGTATCCGTTACTAAACCGGTATATAAATATGTGGCTTCTTTGGCAGTTGGTTTAACTTTTAAAAATTCAAAAAGCTGTACAATAATTTCCGCAGTTGATGATGCATGCGGTTCAATATAATTAACTGTTCCGTATTTTTCACCTGTAATATGATGGTCTACATTTAAAATATGTTTAGAAGATTCAAACAGTTCATCAAAATCACCACCGCGTTTTTTATCGGAACACTCAAGCAAAAACATTGTATCTATTTTTTGATTTTTTGGCATTTCACCAAAGTGAACTGTATCTAAATTCGGTAAAAACAACAGATCACCGCCGGGCCTATCTTTACTGTAAGCATAAACTTTTTTGCCAAGCCTTTTTAAAAGTGAAGTTACGGCTAATGTACAACCCAAAGAATCACCGTCGCAATTTTGATGCCCGGCAACAAAAAAGTATTTGCCGTTTTTAATTGCTTCTTTTAATTTTTTAAATTGCACTAATCTAGTCATGGTGTTCTTCTTTTTCAATTTTATTAAAAATTTCTTCAACGCGCGCGGCCTTTTCAGGTGTATTATCTAAAATAAAATGAAATGACGGTATACGTTTTAAATGCAAACGCGGCCTAAGCAAAGTGCCGATTCTTGTACGAAGTTCTTCAAAATTCCTTTCTGCAAGTTTTTTATCGGCATCACTTCCGAAAACCGAATAATAAACTTTAGCGGTTGCCAAATCTTTAGCAATTTTTACGGCGGTAATTGTAATAAAACCGGTAAAATGCCCGCTCGCAATTAAACGGGTAACGTGAGTATTTATTTCGTGTAAAAAAAGTTCTTCAAGGCGTTTTATTCTATCTATCATAAATATATTTTAGCAATTTATTAATACATTGTGTCATTTTTTTGCTATCATATACTTATGTACTTCACAGATAGCATTATTGTCTTGTTAAGGCGTCATTTTAGGGAACGCGACCGTATGATAAGCGCCTATTCATTAAACCATGGGCGTATCGTTTTGCGTTTCCCGGGAGTAAACAAAGAGGCCTCTAAATTAAAAGCCTTCAGCGAGCCTTTTGTGAATTCAGAAGTACGTATATATTTTAGAACAAACGCAAGCATAGGTTGCGCAACAGGGGGGAAACTTGTTACCGTTTACCCAAACCTCCGAACTAATGTCCGCAAAACAAATGTTGCACTTTATTTTTGCGAACTTATGCATCGTTTAACACCTGAGCAAAATCCGAACCCAAACAAATTTTATTTACTTGAAAAATCTCTTGCAGAACTTGAAAATTTTAAATTTAATGAAGCCATGGCCCCGGCATTTTTGCTGCGTTTAATGCAAGCAAGCGGTTTTGGCGTGGCGGAAAAACCACTCTTAAATATTCCGTCTGATTTTTGGTCCGCCTTACATAATGAAGACTTACATAATTTAACATTTTCCACTACTGAAGACATTGTTTATTTAAATAAAGCGCGCTATGTTTGCCGCCGATTTTTAAATAAATATTTAACTTACCCTTTAAACACAGTAAACGAACTTGATTTGACTATTCCTTTAGCGGAAATTGAACGCCCCACCACTCAAGAAAAACAAGCATTAACAGCATTAGAAGAAGTTTTACAACCCGTTTAAATTTTTATTTATATAAAAACCCCCGCGTTAACTTCACACGGGGGTAATATTTTTATTTGATTTTAACTAAAACTACTCTGAAACTTGCTTCTTGCTCTTCATAATTACGAAGGTCAAAATCGCAAGCAAACAAATAACCACACACCAACCCCAAGCGGAAAGTTTGGTGTACTCATTATTATAAGCCACAATGATAGGGGCAACAATTACCGCTACCATGTTAACAACTTTGATCATAGGGTTAAGTGCCGGGCCGGCAGTATCTTTCAAAGGATCGCCGACCGTATCACCCACCACGCTTGCTTTGTGGCGTTCTGAACCTTTACCCGTATTTTTTGCAATATCGCTGGGCTCATCTTCAATAAGTTTTTTGGCATTATCCCAAGCACCGCCTGCATTAGACATAAATACAGCAAGCAATTGCCCTGAAACGATAATACCGGCAAGGAAACCGCCCAAAGCCTCAACACCGAGTGAAAGGCCTACAAATACGGGGGAAACTATACCGAGCAAAGCCAAAATGATAAGTTCCTTTTGTGCTGCCGCGGTAGAAATTGCAACCGTTGTACCGTAATCAGGTTTGGCCTTACCTTCAAGTATACCAAGCCCGAACTGGCGGCGCACTTCTTTAACTATCAAACTTGCCGCACGCCTTACTGCATTGATGGCAAATGAGGAAAATAACCAAGGCACCGCCGCACCGATAAGCATACCCACAAACACAACAGGGTTAGAAACGACTATACCGATATTTTTAAGCAAAGTTAAACTTTGGTTTAAACCTTCTTGTGCCCAAGTACTGTTTAATGCTTCTTGAACATTACTGACGTCAACCATATAAGAACCAAATAAACTGACTGCAGCAATTACAGCTGAACCGATTGCAACACCTTTTGTGATGGCCTTTGTGGTATTACCCACACCGTCAAGGTCAGCCATTATTTGGCGTGCTTTTTTGGTGTTGGCATCTTTATCATCATGCCATGCCATTTCGCCAATACCGTTTGCATTATCTGCAATAGGCCCAAATGAGTCCATAGCAACATTATTACCGGTTAGGGTAAGCATACCGATACCTGTCATTGCAACACCGTATAAGATATATGTAACCCTTTCAGCAGGGCTTAAACCGTCAATCGTACCAAAGATCAAAACTGATGCGAAAATAGTTACCGCAATAACTAAAATTGACCAAACAGAACTTTCAAGCCCAACGGCAAGACCGCTCAAAATAGTGGTTGCTGAACCTGTATCGGTTGATTTTTTAACTTCAATAACAGGTGCGCCGGTTGTTCCTGTAAAATGTTCTGTAATTCTGTCAATTGCCATGGCTAAAAATACACCGATGGTAACTGCAAGGAAAGGCCTCCACCAACCGCCTTTTAAACCTTGTAAATAGAAGTAAGCAACTATTGCAAATAAAATAATAGAAATTGTTGCAGACGTTGCATAACCTCTAAAGATTGCTTTCATGGCATTGCCTTTTAATCCGTTATCTCTAACGGCATAAGTACCGATAATTGAGCAGAAAACACCGATACCGCGTACCAAGAGAGGGTAAACGATCCATTCATACATACCTGTTAAATGCCACAAAGAAAGCCCTAAAATTAGACCTGAAACGATGGTAACTTCATAAGATTCAAAAATATCAGCTGCCATACCGGCACAATCACCAACGTTATCACCTACGAGATCTGCTACAACGGCAGGGTTTCTCGGGTCATCTTCCGGGATACCGGCTTCAACTTTACCTACGAGGTCAGCGCCGACATCAGCTGCTTTAGTATAAATACCGCCACCGACACGCATAAATAACGCAATTAAAGTTCCACCGAAACCGAAACCGAGTAAAGCATCAGGTGCGGCAACACCGAAAATAATAAAAATCAATGTACCGCCCATTAAACCAAGACCGTCGGTTAACATACCGGTGCAAGTACCTGCGCGGTAAGCAATTTTTAAAGATTCACCAAAAGAGCGTTTTGACGCTGCAGTAACGCGAACGTTTGCAGCAACAGCAATACGCATACCAATTTGGCCGACGAGTAAAGAGAATAATGACCCCAAAATAAAACTGCCCGCACGCCCAAAGGCAATAATTAATTTTACTGTTTCATCACTGTAAGCGGAAAACCTAATTTTTGCTTCCGCGGAAACAGGAACAATGTAAACAGAAAGAAATAAACAAACTGTCAAAATGCCAATCATCGGCAGAATTGATTTAAGTTGTTTACGAAGGTAAGCATCAGCACCTTCTTTAATGGCTGTCCAAACTTCCACCATTTTGCCTGTACCGGAATCATTAGACATAACTTGTTTTTTCAAAAACCAAGTATACCATAACCCGATAAGAGCCACCGCCAAAACACCGAACATTGCATATTGTTCACTGCATTTTAACGCGGAGATACCATATAACATGTCAAACATACAACCTCCTGATATAAATTTACATCTTAATATAATGATACAAAATTATTTACACATTTGAGCAATAAAATTAAACTTATTTGCCTCGTATCTCTTTTATACTTTGCAAATGCTGATGATAAGTAGTACTGAAAACATGACGGCCGGTATTATCTGCCACAAAATAAAGTGCTTCAAAATCCTGTGTCGGATTTAAAACCGCTTTTACAGAATTTATACTGGGGCTTGCTATAGGCGCGGGGGGAAGCCCCGGATAGCGATAAGTATTATAAGGGGAATCATATTTCAAATCAGAATACGTCAAACCCTTTTTCCAATGCCGTTGTTCGTTTTCATTATAACCTAAAGCATATTGAACGGTTGGGTCCGCTTCTAAACGCTTACCGATTTTAAGGCGGTTTAAATAAACAGCCGCAATTTTAGGGCGCTCATCATTATAAACAGCTTCACGCTCAACTATCGAAGCAAGAGTTATAATTTCTTGTTCATTCAAACCTGTGGCATTTTGGGTAGATTTTATAATGGGCGAAATATTTTTTTCATATTCCTGATACATCACTCTTAAAACTTCAGAAGGCGGCATATTTTTAGGCAATTTATAAGTAGAGGGAAATAAAAACCCCTCGGCTTGAATGCGTTTTGCCTCCTGCAAAAAAGTATCTTTTTCCGTTAAAATACCATTTTTAAAAAGTTCATCTGCGATTTCTTCAAGGCGCCAGCCTTCTAAGATTGTTACTCTATATGTAGGTGTACCGGAATCATTAACCAAATGCCAAATAGCTTTTATGGAAGATATTTCTTTGTTTAGATTAAAAGTACCGCTTCTTAAGAGTTTATCCGCACCGCTCATTTTTACCCAAGCACGGAACACCAGGGTGCTTTTTATAACGCCGTTTGATTTTAATATCTCGGCAATTTGTTTAGGTGTTGTGCCTTGCGGTATTTCTACAATAACAGGTGCACCTTCATGATTTAAGTAATAGCGTGTAAGGTAAATACCTGATACCCCGCCTATAATCAATATCGCCATTAAAGAAAAGAAAATTATTTTTTTCATTATTTAACTAATTTTATAAAGTTCTTTTTACCTGCTTGTAAGACAGCCTCACCATCAAATTTAATGGGGCCTTCTTCCAAAATCTTTTCGCCGTTAAGTTTAACGCCGCCTTGCATAATTAAACGCCTTGCTTCATTTTTGCTCTTGGCAAAACCTGCCGCTAAAAGCACGCTTACATAAGTTTGACCTTCCGCTTTAATTGTGGGCAAATCAGTCGGTAATTCTTTTTTAGAGAATACTTGCTCAAAGTTTTCAAGTTCCTTTTGTCCGGCTTCCGCACCATGGAAACGGGAAGTCAAAATTTTGGCCAAATTCTTTTTTGCAGCCATAGGGTGCATTGCTTTAATTTGGTTTAAATCTTCGGAAGTCAAAAGTTCATAGTATTGCATCATAAGTTCATCGGAAATCGACATTACTTTACCGAAAATATCTCTAGGCGCATCATTTATACCGATGTAATTACCATAAGATTTTGACATCTTTTTAATGCCATCAGTACCAACAAGCAAAGGCACTGTCATAACAACCTGAGGCTCTTGCCCGTTATTTTTTTGTAATTGCCTACCCACGAGCAAATTGAAAATTTGATCCGTTCCGCCAAGTTCCACGTCTGCTTTAAGAGCAACACTGTCTTGCCCTTGAAATAAACTGTACATTACTTCCAGGACGGAAATAGGGTTCCCTGCTTTCATACGCTTTTTAAAATCATCGCGCTCAAGCACTTGGGATAATGTAACTTTGCTTAAAGTACCCAAAATTTCTTTGGTGGTAAAGAAAGGATTTAACCACTCACTGTTAAAATGGATTTCGGTTTTGCTTGGATCCAAAACTTTAAAGGCTTGGTCAGTATAAGTTTTTGCATTTTGACGTATTTGTTCTTGTGAAAGCATAGGGCGTGTAGTATCACGGCCTGAAGGATCA
Organism: Elusimicrobiaceae bacterium; assembly: GCA_016281355.1. GTDB lineage: Bacteria > Elusimicrobiota > Elusimicrobia > Elusimicrobiales > Elusimicrobiaceae > Proelusimicrobium. The sequence goes on from JAEEIL010000025.1 coordinate 11,771, forward strand.
CCGACAGCAGCTGTAAAATCACCGATAACTAAAACTGCCGTATGCCCCATATCTTGGAAAGCACGAAGTTTTGTTAAAACCACACTATGGCCGAGGTGCAAGTCAGCACTCGTCGGATCCGCACCGAGTTTTATACGGAGTTTTTTACCGCTGTTTAATTTTTTTTCAAGTTCTGCGCGGCTAATTAAATCTACACAACCGCGGGTAAGCAAATCAATATCCATAAATACCACCTTTAAAAATATACAAATATTCTATCATTTTTGCATTTTTTAAGGAATATACTATTCCAGCATATTCAATATTCTTGCGACGGCATCTTCCTTATCTTTATTAATATCATAAAATCTTTTGTAAGCCGTCAAAAGAGCTTCTTCATCAAAAGAAACTTTCTGCAAAAATCTATTGATAATTTCTTCCACTTGCTTTTCATTTAAACCTTGTTCAAAAAGTTCAAGTGCAACAGCTGCAACTTTTGGAGGGTTTTTACCATTAAGTTCATCAACTAAATAAGCAAGGGCGGCGCAATAAGCAGCACCGTTATTTTTATAAAAAGTATAAGGCTTAAATTTTAAACGAAAGAATTCCAAAACTTCTTCTTTACTTTGTGAGCCACTATATTTTTGTAATGCTTCAAGCCTTAAAGGATCCTCACCGGGTTTACCTTTGTTTTCCTTTCTGTAAAGTGCTTGGGCATAACCTGCCTTATAAGGAATCTTTCCGAGTAAAACTTTTATACCGATATCGGCATTTTCTTTGTAACTCTCGGTAAAAGGTAAACTTTGCAAAAGCGCTTTAAATTCAAGGCCCACATCCATTAATGTCTTTTTACCGTAAAATTTTAAGGTAAGTTCATCTTCATGCCCAATAAAAAACGGTACTTTAGTAAGGGCTTTCATGTAACTTAATTTATTTTGTTTGATACGGGCTTGGTTTAAAGCATTATTAAAAACTTCTTCTCTTCCGTCTTTTAAGATTTTTACAGCAAGTGCTAAATTTTCATAAGGTTCTTCCTTATACGGCAAACGCATCAAAATTTCTTTAAAAAGTTTTTGTATTTCGACATCGGGCAAAGCAGAATATTTAAAATAAATTACTTCTAAATCTTCTAAATTTAAAGGGTGGGGGAAAGTAGTGTATAAATTAAGTATCGGTGAAATTTCTTCTTTGGCTATTTCCGCCAAAAGTACTTTTGCGGCTAATTCCTCTTTATATTTAAAATGCGGAGAATGACTTTCTATTTCGCTAACTAAAATATCAAAATTATTTTTTAATTCCGGTGCACCTTCAAAAGCATAAATTTGATATAAATTTTTAAAGGTTTTTAAAGTAATTTTTCGTGAGTTATATAAACCGTTTAAGAATTGGGAATTTCCTTCTGCCTTTACTTTCAAAGCAGCCCGCGGTTCTTTTATCTTTTCAAGCAAATTATCGACCGTGGGATTCTGTATATCTTGTATCAAAGTTTCACTTGAAACTTGTGCATAGACATGATTTAATAAATCATAATATTCTTTATCTAAAGCCACTTGAGCGGCCAAGCCTAATAAAATTTTTTGGGCTTTTAAAACTTTTGCTTTTCGGGGTGCACAAAGTTGACTTTGCCTAAAAAGCAAAATATCAATTATTAAGTTATCTTCGTCATCTAAATTTAAATTTTGTCTTAATGCGGATATTTTTTTCTTTAGCTCATCTTCCGTAAGGGAATTATTATACAATAGTTCTTCAAGCAGATAATCATCTGCTTTCGGAAGATAACTTTTTAATTTTTCTAAACTTATTTCTACTGACATAAGTTATTTATTTCATTATACGCTTGAGATAATTTGTTTTTTAAATTTGCATCTGTAACATAAGGCAAATTAGTTTTAATATTTTCGCTGCAGCATTTTAAACTTGCCAATAATAATGCCTTTGCACATAAAGCATCGGAAACAATAATTTTTGCAATTTTACTTTCAATTTTTTCTGCTATTTTTAAAAGCTCCTGTGCTTTTTGTGCAGTTAATAATGGGATTTCCGCCGCCTTAATTTGTGCCTTTGCAAGTTTAGATTCATCAACGGGGATTTGTTTTTTTAAATTAATTACTTCATGGTAAGCTGCGGCATCTTCTACGGTTAAATTTTTGAAATCATTTTTATATTCAGCAATTTGATCTACATAAGGTGTTAAAAAATCTTTATCTTCTTGCAAAGTAGCTTTCCGCTTTAATGTAACACCGATAGCCATTAAAAGCAAAGCGCTTCCCATAGCAGCGCTGAAAGCAGCTGCACTTCCGCCACCGGGAACGGAACTTTTATCTGCTAAAGCATCAACAAAACATTTTGCACCTTTTTGCCAAGTTACCATATTTTACCGCTCTCCAAATCAGAATATTTTTTAATTTTAAACATCTTCAAACGATCCTCATCAATACCTGTTCTGCTAAAAAACACGTGTTCAATAGCGGTTGCAGGGGTAATATAAGCACCTTTTTTAATACCCTTTGGATCGGCTTTTAAAACAAGCCACATTAAAAATAATTCAACATCTTTGAAATTTTTGACTTCAAGTTCTGCCGCAGCGCGCAAAAGTTTTGCTTTATCTGCCAAATTACCTTCTAAGACAACAGCACTGTGGTAACCGTTTTCTTTAGCGGCCAAAACATCGTGGTGCGTATCACCGATGATAAACACATCATTTGGCGTAAATTTTGTTTTATAGGCTTTTTCACAACTTTTAACGCCAAGAGCTAAAAGTTCCGGTCGGTTTAAAGTCATCATACCGAAACCACCTGCGGTAAAAGAGAAATATTTATCAAGCCCACCGGCTTTGAGTTTAAGTTCCGCACTTTGGGGGGTATTTCCTGTTGCCAAAGCAATTTTAACTTGTTTATATTTTTTTAAAGTATCTAAAAATTCTTTTACACCGGGCATAAGTTTAAATTTACCGGCTTTTTTAAGTTCGGCGATTTCACGCGGTAACTGTGCCCAATATTCTGTGGCTATTTTTTTAATTTCGGCTTTTGTAGGATTTTTACCTTTTAAGCATTTATAAACATAAGTAAAGTTATAAAGATCCGTTCTACCTGAAAGATTACTTTCTTCGAAGGTAGGGCATTTTTTATAAAGTTTTTGCATAGCCCGCTTTAATGCTTTTATGCCAAGTCCGCCGCAGTTTAAAAGTGTACCGTCAATATCAAATAATACTAATTTCATTTTTCTTCCCTCTTATTTTTCTTAATAACGCTATTAACCATATAGGCACCGCCTAAAGCGAAAATTACACCTAATGTTTTAAAAATTGTAATTTTATCATACCCAAATATCGCAGAAAGTATATAAGTAAACACCGGGTAAGTTAATATTAAAGTTGTTGCTTTTGAAAGATCCATACGGCGTATAGCGATATACCATAAATAGTTACCATAAATATAAAACGCAATACCCATAAATAAAACGGCTACTATTGTTTGCCAACAAATGTTTATCGTCGGCTGGATATTAAAATAAGTAAGCACATAAGTTAAAGGTATTGTAAATATAAATGCATAAAATGCACGTGCCGCAGTTATAAAATGCTCTGTTAAATCAGGGGGGAGTTTCTTTGCAAAAATATGACCTACTTGAAACATCCACGCCGTACAAATAATGAGCAAATCACCTTTCATTTGAAAATTAAATTTATTTGCTTCCATCAAAATAAAAACTACACCTGTTAAAATAAAAACAGTACCTAGTAATTGTTTAGCAGTCGGCCTCTCACCTAAAAAGATATAGGTTAAGACTAAAGAATATAAAACTTCCGTCTGGTTTAAAATCGATGAATTTGCCGGCGTTGTGTAATTTAGTGCAATCATCATACAAAGGAAAGGGAATGCTGACGAAAAAAACCCAAGCCCCGCCAAACGCGGCATAAGTTTTTTATCAAACAAAATATGCCAAAATTTATGTTTTGTTAAATAGGGAATATAACAAAGAACCGGAATCCCCGTTGCAAACAACATTAGGACAGTCGGTGAAATATGCCCGGTTTTTAATTTACCTACAATAGGGTAAAATACCGTGATGGCAAGTGAAAGCCATAAGGCTTGTAATGGTGATAATTTCATATATAAATTATACTATTTATGAAGGTTACTTGTCCTTTTAATATTTTTTAAAAACACTTGACATTTTGCTCAGATATTTGATACATTCGTATCAGACAGGGGAGTCGTTTAACAAATTTTGCATATGCAAAATTGTTTAAAGGAGTATTATGGACGATATAATGTCTTCCCTTCACGAGTTAAGGCAAACGCTTGACTCTAAAATTTCCTCTTGCATTACAGAAGAAAAAGCCCAAAAAATCATTTCAGACTTAATCAATAAAGTACACCCCGCACAAAGCAAAGCCGTTTTACCTACCACCGAAGATGCTTTGCTTGAAAGGTTTGCCGCTTTTGCCGTAAAAGGTAAGTTCGCACCTGAAAAACCTTGGCAAAGTGAATATGGCCGCAAATTCGGCAATATGCGCAATTTCTTGCTTGCCGCAAAAAATAACCCTGCTATTATTGAAGGCCAAAAAGCAGTTTTAAGCGAAGGTACAAACAATATCGGCGGTTATTTAGTGCCGACGGAATTTTCAAACGAAGTCATCCGCTTAATGACCGATGCAAGCCCGATTATGCAAATTGCAAATATTTTGCCTATGTCTGCTTGGAAAAGGCAAATTCCCAAACAATTAACCAATTTGCAAGTGGGCTGGGTTGCAGAAAGCGGGACAAAAACCATTTCTAACCCGACCTTCGGGCAAATTGAACAAACCGCAAAAGTTTTGGCAACAGTAATTAAATGCACCGACGAACTTATCCGCGACAGTGCTATTAATTTAACTCAATTCTTATCTGAAATCGTTGCCGAAGCCATGGCACTTGAAATTGAACGCGTTGCTTTACTCGGTGACGGTTCAACCGATCCTTTCTGCGGTATTTTAAATACTTCAGGGGTAAATGCTGTCAGTATGGCATCCTCAACAGTAAGTTTCGATGATATTTCAAACTTAATTTTCAGTTTAAACGAAACACAGGCAAAAGACGGTGTAATCGTATTATCACGTGCAGGCCTTGCGAAACTTATGCAACTTAAAGATTTGAAGGGGCAATATGTCTGGTGTCCTCCATCAGCCTCAAGCCCGGCAACAATTTGGAATATTCCTTATGTTGTTTGCTCGCAAATTCCTAATGAAGTAACCAGTGCAAGCACTTTGACCGGCGGTGACAAAACTATTGCTTTCTTTGGCCGCTTTAATAAAAATCTCTTAATTTCCCCAAGGGAAGAAATGACTGTTAAAGTTTCCCAAGATGCAGCCGCATGGAATTCCACCGATAGCTCACTTGAAAGCGCATTTATGACGGACCAAACCTGGCTCCGCTTCACACAGGCTTTATCCATAAACGTTACCTATGGTAATGCCTTCAGTTATTTACTGTTCAAATAATTTGCTTATGGCCTTGCGTTTACGCGCAAGGCCATATATGAGAGGTTAAAATGTCTTTACCCACAAATGCAGCAACCACTTTAGAAAATTTAAAAAAATATTTAAATATTGATATAAATGATACTTCAAAAGACGATCTTTTTGAACTTTTAATTGAAAGCGTAACCAATGCCGCGGAGGAATATTTAGGCCGCTATATAGTAGCACGCCAAATAAGCCAAGAGCCTTATGATTGTACAAATTCCAAAAGCAAATATTTGCAACTTAGGCAATACCCGGTAACAAGTGTAACAAGTATTGTCGAGGACGGTGAAACTTTAAATACCGCCACTTTAAAAATAGATAATTCAAACGGCATTATCAGGCGTAATATTTTTTGGAAAGGCGCTGTTTTAGTGACTTATACCGCCGGGCTTGCCTCAAATACCGCAAGTGTTCCAAAAAACATACAACTTGCGATTTGGCAATGGATATCTTACCTTGTAAATACAAAAGAATCAGAAGGCATAGACAGCGAAACTTTAGGCGATTATTCCGTAAATTATCTGGAACAAACCCAAATACCGAATGCCGTTATAAGTTTGCTTGAAGGTTATAAAAGGATTGATTTATAAGGGGGAATAAATGTCGCTTAAAACACTATTAAATAAAACCTGCAAAATCAGCCAAATAACTTATACACAAGAGGTAGAAAGCGGCGAACAAAAAACAATCGCAACTGTATTAGAAAGCGCTTTGCCTTGCCGTTTAAGAACAAGAACCGTCAGCGAACGGAAATATTCTTTGCCGGCATATAGTTTGGCAACACATTCAATATACGTACAAGCAAAAAGTATCCTTTACGGCAAAAAACTTGCCGTAGAAATTGAAGATAATACCTATGACGTAATAGGTTTAATAAATATGGGCGGAGAAGAAAGGCTTTTTTGTTTGTATGCAGAAAGGAGGGGCTAATGTTTTTTCCGAAAATAAATTGTCAAAGTTTACAACTTAAAACAAATATCAACCATGCAAATAAAAAATTTGAAACTTACCAAAAAACTTTGGTTAATGACTTGGCCGGGAAAATTAAAAGAAGTTTATACTTCCTTTTAAGTACAGAAGTCGAAAAATCCGGCAATAAGAAATTGCGTTCCAAACCTGGAGAAGCACCGCGTATGGAAAGCGGAAAACTTCGCTCAAGCATTGACGTAAAAATTTATACTTCCGGCAAAAGTTTAGGTTTGCAAGCAGGCGTTTTTAACGGTGAAGCCAACTACGCAAAAATGCTTGAATACGGCACAGCCCGCATTAAACCGCGCCCTTTCTTGCGTCCTGTTTTAAGTATGTATAAACAGGTTTTGCAAAAAAACTTACCGAGCGCAGAGGATTTATTTTTATGATAGCACAAGATATTTACGCTTATTTATCTTCAGACAGCACATTACAAACCGCTTTAAGAGCAACTGTAACAGATACTAAAATTTATCCAAACTATGCACGCTTATCATCAAGATTACCATTTATCGTTTACCAAAGCACAAACCCTGGCGGTACACAAGATGAAGTATTAAACGAAGAAGATTTTACCATAATAATTACTTCTGACACTTATGCAACAACCGTTGCCATAAGTTATATAGTAAGCGCTTTGCTTGATTTGACGGAAGCACAAATACCGTCTGATATCTACAACATTTACTATTCCAAAAAAATAGGCGGCAATGATTATGCCGACGATTTAGGCCGTCATGTACGTGCCCTAAATTTTACCTTTAAATTCAATAAAAAATAATTAATAGAGAGGAAACAATATGTCATCACCAACAAATATAGTAGTAGGGCTTGCCGCGGAAGGCACGCTTAAAATTGCATCTTACGGTACTGCCGAAAGCGGAGCAACTGACCTCGGCTTTATTAAAGGCGGTATTACTATTGAGCATGAGGAAACTTCCTACGACATTAAAGTGGACCAAGTGCTTGCAAGTATAGCTAAAGTTACCACTGAAGAATCTTTAAAAATCAAAGTTACTTTAGCGGAAGCCACACTTTCTAATATTGCTCTTGCTTTAGGTGTTCCCACCCCGGCAAGTACAACACTTGAATTCGGCGACAAATCACAATGTACTTATTACACTTTATATGCCAATGTTAAAGGTGCAAACGGTACGAACAGAAAGTATACTTTTTGGAAATGTCGTCCAAATGGCAAAACCGCACAAAGTTATAAACGCGACGGCGAAACTTTAATTGAAGTAGAATTTGACGTAATGGCAGATACTACAAAAGACCAAGCAAAACGCTTCGGTAAAATAGAAGATATTTCAGCCTCATAAAAATGCAAATGAAACCCATTGATATACTCTGTCCTAGTGAGAGGCAAATTAAAATACTTGGCAAAACCGTAACTTTGCGCCCCTTATCTATAAAACAAACAATAAATTTGGGGCGCATACTTGGCCAAATAAAAACCGAAATTCAGGCAAGTTTACAAGATAAAAAACAAAACCCTGTTTTAAAAATTTTAGAACTTGCCGGCACCAATAAGACAAGGGAAATTTTAGATATCTTCACAAACAATGAATTTAAAGATACTCCGAATTTAGAAGATAAATTATCCCTTATTGAACTCAGCAATTTAGCTTTGGCTTTAACGGAAGTTAATGATTTTAAGCAAATAATGCTAAATTTTCGGGCAGCGCTGAAAGCAATAAACAATTAGACGCTCTTTCCAGCGCTATATTTTTTACGGCGTCTTTTTACGGTCTTACCACAGACTATATTTTGGCCCAAAGTCCTTTATGGCTCCTTGAGGCTTGCCGCTTCGCAACTAAAGGGCGTAAACAAAATTTACCCATAGATAGCGACGGCCGATTATCCCTTATAGGAATAAGCAAATGAACGATAATGCAAATTCATTTTTTATAGAACTTTCTACTTTGTTTGATCCTGCCGGTTTTGATGCTGCACAAAACAAACTAACGCAAAGTGAAAGTGTTTTTAATAATTATTTCAAAAATTTAGAAGAGAAAAGTTCAAGTTTTGCCGGAGTATTTGAAAGTTATTCCTCAAAAGCTACCACTAATTCCTTATCGGCATTCAGTAGTTTTTTTGACGTAACTTCCAAAAATTTTTTGGATATGGAAAATCTTTCAAAGCAAGTATTTTCTTCTATTGCGAATGCTGCCTTTTCTTCTTTCAGCAGTTTTGCGACAAATGCACTTTTTGGAGGCGTTTCCGGTGAAACTTCATTTTTCGGAAACTTGTTAGGTAGCCGCAGAAGCGGTGGCCCAATTAATAAAACCGGGCCATATTATTTACATGAGGGGGAATTTGTTTTGCCACCCGAAATCGTAGAAAACATACAAAATAATCCGCTCCCAAACACCCAAGCAAACACCGGTGAAAGTGTAATAAACATTACGCTAAACAGCCCTATAACAATTAATGCGAATCAAGATTCACCGTTAAATGCAAGGGAAATTTGTGAAGAAATTGCTTCTGCCACAAGGCGTGGCGTAAGTTGGGCGGTAGAACAAGCAAAAATATCTTATAAAATCGGCAAACAACGCAGCGGGGAGGCATCTTTATGAGTATTAGTTGCATAGAAATTTTAACACCTAACTTGCTTGAAAATGCTACACTCTCGGAAACATCAAGTACAAAAACTTATACCTTTTCCGTATTAACGGAAATAAATAAAATCATAATAAAAAATAGCAATTTAACTGCACTTACAATAGAATATAAAACTTCTGAAGAAGGTAACTTTTCCACAATTACAGCAATTGTTGAAACTTGTGGACAAGACTTTATATTTGTCTTTCCAACCGCCGTAAATATGCTTATACTTAAACTGACTTTCGCTTGTCAAAATACTTTAACTATTGGCAAAATTATTGCTGCAAGTACCTTGTTAAATCTAACTGAAGTCCTAAGCACTTTAAGCGGTAATATTTATACGCGTGAAGGTCATCATTATTTAGCAAACGGGGCCCTTATTAAATGGCAGGATTTTGCAAAATTTAACCTTACTTTAAACCTTGAAAATATAAATTCTACCTTCAAACAAAACCTTGAAGATATTTTAACAAACAATACTTTTTTAACTTATATTTTTTATGGTGATTTTGACATATCTCTTGCCGGTGAATATGCTTTAAGCCGCACACCGTTTTTTAATTTAGACAGGCGCCGTGCTTTATATAAAACAACTTTAAATTTACTTGAGAAATAATATGAAAATACTTTCCCAATCTTTAACAAAAGCATTAAACAATCAAGCGCCGATATATACAAAAAAATTTTTATTGTATACCCGCATCTGGCAAACACAAACAGAAACTTACACATTTTCCACCGCACAAGATATAACAAAATATATTTTGGAAACCTCAAAAATAAAGTGGAAATTAGATAATGAGGGATATTCTGTTTGGAATAATGCCGTCCTAAACTTAACTTTAAGTAATCAGGATAATTTTTTTGATGAGACAAATATTTTTTGGGCAGGTGCAAAAATTGAAGTTTATACAACCGCAAAAACCCCTGGCACCAGCAATAATGAAGAAGTAAAAATCTTTCAGGGTTTTGTTTTGGAAGGCCCTGTTTACGACAAAGAAAACCGAACTCTATCCATTTCCTTAACAGGCCAACTCGCTTTGCTTGATACTTTTGGAGCTCAAGATTTAACACAATTTGCCGAACTTGAAACCTTAACCCCATCAATTGATAATCCGACAAAAAAATTTACCACTCAAAATAATACGGTAAGTGAAATTGTTGCTATATATCAAGGAAATCCGGAAGAAGGTATTGAAAATGCCACCCTCCTAAAAGCACATAATGATTACACCGTTTCTAATTTAGAAGATTATAAAAAACCCGCCGTAATTTCTTTAAATATTAATTTACCGCAAACCGATACTTTATGGTGTTCGTACCGCTATTATTATACCGATAAAACTTGCGAGTGGATTGCAAATCAAATTGCTGATATTTGTGCAGCGCCCTCAAGACAAATTGACCGTGTATTTTATTCATCCACTGTTGAAGCGTATTACGGTTGCCCTACATATAATGATTTTAGCGAAGGCACTTTAAATTCCTTAACAGTAAACAATAATACCCTAGAACTTGAAGATAATTTTTTGCACGACACCGACTATACCTGGACCACAATTTCCGCCCCGTCAAATGCAAGCATAACTACTACACCATCTTCAATTATGGTAATTGCAACAGCTATTTCCACACCGGCGATTTTCAGAGCACCTGCAAATCAAGCCTATGGAACTTGGGAAGCGGAAGTTTCAGTTGCACAGGAAGATGATATTTATCAATACAATTATTTTATTTCTTCCACTGATAATTTGGCAAATACAAACGGTTATTTACTGACTTTTGAATATAGTTATGATTATATCTTTTTCAATTTAAACCGTATAGATAACGGCCAAATAACATTTTTAAACCAATGGTATTATCAACCCGGTAGATATATGCACCGCTTTCGCTACCGTATAACTAGAGCAGAAGACGGCACTTTTAAAATATGGTTTAAAAATATTACAAATCCAAGCGCTTGGGTTAGCGTTTTGGGTAATACTTGTCAAGATAACACTTACACTACTTCGAATTACCAATTTTTCAAAATGACCGGTTATGGGGGGAATAATGTTTATAATTACCAAACAAGCCCACTTGTAAGCACAGGCGGAGGTACTTTAAGCCCGTACGGTACTTATTTAAGCCCGGAGATACATACCGGCATAAATTTTAAAAATTGGGGGAAACTCTCCTTTCAACAAATTTTAAATAATGGCAATGCAACTTTCTATATGCGTTTTAAAGATGAAGATGAGGCAAGCTGGTCCGCATGGGAAAGTATAACTAATCACCAAGATATCACTTCTACGAAGAATTGTGCCCAAATCAAATGGGAAGCACGCAGTGATAGCACCCAAACCCAAGGCCCTGTTTTAAACAGTTTCGTTTTGAGTTGGAAACTCAGCGGGGTTGATATAGCAATAGTAAAAACAAAAGATATGTCATGTTTAGATGTTATGAAGGAACTTGCGACATTAAGCAGTTATCAGATAGGTTTTGATAGTGACGGTAAATTCTTATTTTTAAATCGATCTTTGAACACCACACCTTGCTTAACTCTAACGGCAAACGATATTATTAACATTGAAAGTTTAGATTCCGGTTTAAACAAACTTTACACCGGTGTTAAAGTACAATTTGGGGAATTTTCTTATAAGGTAGATCCTTTTACCTTAGAAGAAGAACGCCCTAATATCATTGATAAATACGGTGTTAAAGAACTCTCCTTAAGTTCTGCTTTCCTGCCGGCACAAAATGCTAATTTAGCACGTGCCGCGGCCCCTGATATTTATGCACGTGCATGCAAGAAAAAGCAACGCGTAGCACTAATATGTAAGTTTTTACCCCAAATTGAACTGGGGGATATTTTGCAAATAGATTATTCCCCGTTTTTGACGCTAACCGCAGAGGTAGAAGGCTTAGAGTTTGACCTTACTAATTGGCAGGTCCGGCTTGATTTGACGGAGATTTAATATGCAAACCGTTTTTACTTCCAAACAAATAACAAACACTTTGCCTTTCATTTTTAAAATCAGTTTAACCGTTAAGAATTTGATTTTTATTTTGGCCGCATTACTTTCTTTTATTTTATGGTTTTCAGCGACTTTAAAAACCCCAAAACGCCTTGATAAAGTAGAAGAAACTTTGCATATATTTGCAACCCGCCAAAGCAAAATGGAGGGGGAAATAAATTTAATTTCACAAGATACAAAAATAATAAAAAATATTTTACTTAATAGGAGTAATTATGATAAATAAAATGATCAACTTCATTAAAAAAGCAAAAGAATTTTTAAGGAATAAAAAGGTTTACTTAGCAGCAACAATAATAATCTTGCAAGCATTACTTACTTATATTGAACAACTCATATCTTTTAATGGGCTTACAGATTTTATTATATGGTGCAAAAATATTGCCTCTAATGATGCTACTTTACATCTGCTTGAAGGGCTTGGACTTTTCGGCCTGCGTGCAGTAATAGGCAACAAAACTGCCGAAAACAAAACAGAAACAAAAAATTAAATTTCACCGATTATAGGGTTTCTCCTTGCAAACAGCGTTTCTTACTTTTTCTAAACGCACCCTATAAAAAACCCCCGAGATTAATCGGGGGTTGATTTTTAAAATAATTTACGACATTACATTATGGTTTTTGTTCTTTGAAAATAGGCTCCTTCTCTTTGTTAACTGGGACTCTTGCCTCTTCACAGTTACATTTACGATTTTTTAAATCCCATTTGCAACCTCTTTTCTTACACAATGTGATTAATTCATCTTCATCTACTAATACCGCCTTGCAAACACATTTTAGGCCTACCCACTCACAATTAGGTTTAAAAAGACACAATTCTTTATCGCCAAAAGAGGTTTTACATTTCTCATTAGGCCCGATTATGTGGCCATCACTACAAGCCTTAACAGAGCCATCAAAACCAAACAAATTACAGGTTATATTGTCTTTAGTATCAATATCTTCGCACATTGTATCACCGGTGGCTAAATTCTTATATATTGCGTATATTGTACTATCATTGCCGCCACTTGCTTTTACCCTGTCTGCTATTACAATAGGCACTATGCTATTGGCTCTATCAAGCGATATCCTAAAATTATTAGTAGTATACACAGAACCATTAATTGCTTTTGACATATCTACATCTTCAAAGGTAATATCTAAATCGTCAAAAGTTTCCGCATACGTATTATTATCAAGCACATATCTATGCTGTGCAGTATATATGGTTTGCAAAATTTCTTCTGCTTCCGCATATTTTGATTTCTCAACTGACTTAAGATACTGGGGCAATGCTAAGCTACCAAGTACGCCTATAATAAGCACTACAACGAGTATCTCTATTAAAGTAAACCCTTTTTTATTTTTCATAAAGCCTCCTTACGACACTTCACACTACATCACTTATATTATAGTAGTAAAAATGCTAAATAGCAACCCCCAGCCAAAATAAAAAAGCATAAAAATACCCCTCAAAAAGAGGGGTATTTTGCTTAGATTACTTAAAAAGCATAAGGATTTGTGTCATCTTCCTCATAAGTAGTTGTTTGTGGGGCAGTAGGAACATCTACATTACTTGCACTTGGCACATATTCTTGTTCCTCAGGCATTGCATAAGGATTACCGGTACTTGTATCTTGTGCCGGTTGGTTGTAACTTTGGCTATAACTTTCTTGACTATAACTTTGTTCGGAATAACTATGTTGTTCCGGTATTTGCTGGCTTGCCGCATTTTCCTGTTGTGTTACAACAACTGTACTTGTTTTGGTTGTCGTAGTCACACCATTATTATTTTTAGTTACACTGGTAGTTTTTGTTACTTTCTTGGAAGAATTATTTTTTGCTTTCGGTTTAGCGGTCGGTTTCTTAACTGTTGTTTTTGCCACAGTTGTCTTTTTTACCGTTTTGCCTTCTCCTCTTTTAGCAAGCTCATTTTTAGCCAAACGTAAATTATATTCGGAACGCTCTATATAATTTCTGATTTCATCTGAGTTTAAATTAGAAAAATCTATTGCATAAGTTTCCTTTGATTGTGCTCCATAAGATCTTAACATCTCTTGCATTTCTTCATTTTTATTCTTAATAGCTATGCTTAAAATTGCATTTCCGGAAGCATCTTTTGTATTAGGATCAGCCCCTGCTCTAAGGAGATATTCTGCCATTTCAACGTCATTATTTTTAACAGCATTAGATAAAGTTTTCTTTGTTTCGGCGTCTTTTTTATCTACGGTTAAACCATATCCGAGCAACATATTTATTGTGTCTTCATCATTTTCTTTTACTGCCTTCATAAAAAGTTTTTGAGCAGATTTATCTTTCTCAGAAAGCCTTGCACCTTTTTGCAAAAATAACACAAGCATATCAGAGTCTTTACTTTCTAAAGCCCTGGTGAAAGCCGTTTTGCCGCTTTTATCTGCGATAGACAAATCAACTGCTTTTACTTCAAGCAAACTTGAAACTGTATCATAATTTAAATTTTGAACGCCATGCATTAAAGCGGTTCTGCCTTGGTCGTCCTGGGCATTTGGATCTGCGCCATAATCAAGTAACAAGTTGACAACTCTACCGTTACCGACAGCTGCAGCAGTCATCAAAGCTGTTATACCATTTGCGGCAGTATCTTCTAGATTTGCACCTTTATCGAGTAATGTTATAATAATTTCTTCGGAGGGATAATTCGCGGCGACAATAAGCGGTGTTTCTTTTGCATCATTTTTTTCATTAGGGTTAACATTTGCAAGTAATAAAAAATTAACCCTTTCTATATCTTGCTTTTTTATGGCTTGTATTAAAGAAGTATCATATAAGTAGCTATATTTCTTCTCGGTATTTTTTTTACCGTTATATAAAACCTTTTCATCATTAGCAGCATTAACAAAACCGACAACAAATAAAAAACAACTTAAAGAAACAAATATTTTTTTAAACATAAAATACCTCCGCATAAAAATATTATACCTTATTTATACTTAAATGCTATAATTATTTTAGGAGGATTTTTAAAATGGATAATAAAAAAATAACTATTGCCGCAGTAATTTTAAGCCTTGGGCTTATTTTCGGCGGTTTTTTTACAGGCTACTATTATTATAAAGCTCATTTCGGTTCAAATTTTGTAACGGTAAAAGGCTTAGCCGAAAAGGCCGTTAAGGCAGATTTAGCGGTCTGGGAACTTAAATTCGTTCAAACCGGTGATGATGCCGTTGTCCTACAACAAAAAATGAATAATCAGGAAAAGATTATAACCGATTATTTAAAAACTTTAGGTTTTGAGGAAGGGGAAATAGATATCGGCCGTTTAGATACTAATGACTTAACTGCAAACCCTTATAACACGAATAACAATATACATTTCATTTTGTCACAGACAATAACCGTAAAAAGCAACAATGTTGATTTAGTGGCAAGTTCTATCGGTAAAGTTGGTTCTTTAATTCAAAAAGGTATAATTTTTGACAGCCAGAGTTATTCTTCCCCGGTAAATTATTTGTTTACCAAGTTAAATGATATTAAACCGGAAATGTTAAGCGAAGCCACAAAAAATGCCAAACTTGCGGCAGAAGAATTTGCCAAAAACTCCGGCGCCAAAGTTGGTAAGATACACAGTGCACAACAAGGTGTTTTCAGCATTTTACCGAGTGAAGAAATACCTTATTTACAGGAAACGCAACAGATTAATAAAAAAGTGCGCGTTGTTTCCACGATAACTTATTACCTAGAATAAGTTATTTAATACTTATTTTAAACCGCCTGTTAATTTACAGGCGGTTTTTATATTTTTTCGGATGTAAAAATTTATCTTCTTCAAAACCGCCGCCAACGGCAAGCGCCAAGGAAACAATAGCCTCAAGTTCCGCTTGACGGGTTTGAACTAAATTCATTTCAGCAGACAGTAAATTTTGTTCCACCAAAAGTAAATCTGTCGTATTAATAAGCCCGGCATCCTGCTGCATTTTGGTTAACTGATATGTTTCTTTTAAAGCATCCCTTTGTTGCTTAATTTCGTCAAACATTTTGCGGTATTGCTTATTTGCGTTTAAGGAATCAAATGCATCTTTAAAAGCAAGTTGCACGGTGTTTTGGTAAGTTGCAAGCATTTCCCTATATTTGGCGCTTTCCATTTTATTTTGCGCAATAATTTTACCGCCTTGAAAAATATTTAAAATACCTGCGCCGGAAATTTGCCAAAAACTTGAATCAGTTTCAAAGAGTTTATGCAAAGGCTCACTTGCAAAACCGCCGATACCCGTCAAAGAAATATCCGGGAAATATGCCGCACGCGCCACACTTATTTGTGCATTTGCGGCAATTAAATCTTGCTCTGCTTTAACGATATCCGGGCGCCTTTGCATTAATGACGACGGTATATTTTCAGGCACATTGGGCAAGACAAAAATTTCCCCAAGCGTGGTTTTTGTTTTTAAAGGGTTTTCCACAATATCTTTAGGGCTTTTGCCAAGTAATACCTGCAAATTCGTTTGCGCTTTTAAAAGTTTTAAATACACGGTTTCCGCTTGTGCGCTTACGGAATGCATTTCCGCTTCCACCCTTTTTAAATCAACTTTATTTATATAACCGTTTTGCAAACGGACTTGGTAAATTTTAAAATCTTCTTGCCTTGAAGCAAGTGCATGTTCTGCAATTTCAAGTTGTAACTGTAAGGACAAAACATTAAAATAAGCACGTGCAACTTGCCCGATTAAAGTAAGCCTGATTTGCTCGCGCGCCGCTTTTGAGGATAACCATGAAGCAAAAGCACTCTTGCTTAAAGCGCGGTATTTCCCAAATAAATCAATTTCAAAAGCAGCGGTCAAATTAGCCTCACTTACTCCTGTGATATAGGGGGTATTTGTATCTGCTTTTGAGGGGTTGAAGTTTGCCTGTACGCTAGGCAAACGGCCACCGCGCGCACCAATATAATTGGCACGTGCGTAATCAAGGCGTGCGGTTGCGGCAAGCAAATCGGTATTATAAACAAGGGCTTCGTTTATAATTTCGTTTAAGGTGTCGTCTTGAAACATCTCCCACCAATTAGGATTAAATGATGCAAAATATTCCGCATCTTCAGAAGTATTTTGCGGCAAATCATATACGGGTTTTTTATATTTTGGCCCTAGCATGCAAGCACAAGTAAAAACTGTTAATACTAAAAGTGAAAATAACTTTTTCATTCTCTATCTCCTTTAGGCAATTCGAAATTAGGAACTTCACCGCGTTTTTTGTTAAGTAAATAGAAGAACAAAGGCACAAAACACGGCGCAAAAACCGTCGCCCCAAGCATACCGAAAACTACCGCAGTTCCAAGTGAAATCTGGCTGGCTGCGCCTGCACCCGAACTTGTGGCAAGCGGAACAGTACCCAAAATAAATGCAAGAGAGGTCATAATAATAGGCCTAAAACGTATTTTAGCACCTTGCATGGCAGCTGCGGCGGCACTTGCACCTTTTTGTTTAAGCATAAGCGCAAATTCCACAATCAAAATGGCATTTTTGGCCGCAAGCCCGACAAGTGCTACAAGTGCTACTTGGAAATATATACCATTACTTAAACCCCTAAACCAAGTGCCTAAAAAAGCACCGAATATGGCAAAAGGAACAGCGGTAAGAACACAAAACGGAAGCGACCAACTTTCATATTGTGCCGCCAAAATTAAAAATACTACGACAATGCCCAAAAGCAAAATTAAGGCTGAAGAACTGCCGCTTTGTGTTTCTTCCAAAGCGGTACCGCTCCAGGAAAGTGCATAATTTTCCGGCAAGAGTTTTTGGGCAAGTGTTTCAAGTTCTTTTATTGCCTGGCCGGAACTTATGCCCTCAGGCGTAATAACCAAATTGGCAGACGGAAATGCATTAAAACGTTCAACAATACTTGGGCCAAGGCTAGGCGTAATATTTGCAACCGCAGATAATGGCACCATAGAACCTGTATTTGATTTTATATACAAATTACCCACTTGCTCCGGTGTTTGGCGGGCGCTATCTTCCGCTTGAATCATCACTTTAAAATTGCGGGAATAAAGCGTAAAATCATTTATATAACTTGCGCCGATTGTGGCGGCAAGTGTATTATATAAATCATCCAAATTTAAACCCATGGAAAGTGCTTTTATATTATCTACCGTCAAAGTATATTGCGGGTAACTTGCGGAATATGTTGTTTGCGTATTATTCAATCCTTTAATTTTTTTAACTTCCTCAATAAATTTATTTGTAACATCTGCAAGTTCTTCAGGCGTACCGTTACCTTTATTTTGGATATAACCTTCAATACCGCCTGTTGTACTTAAACCCATAATCGGCGGCGGCATAAAAGGCAAAATAAATGCTTTAGGAACTTTATTTTGAGCTACCTGTGATATTTGCCCAACTAAGGCACTTGCACTTTGATTTTTTTTGGTTCTTTTGCTCCAGTCTTTTAATGTAACGAAACTGGCTATTGCATTTGTTTGGCTTGTTGAATTTAAAATATTAAAACCGCTGAATGTAAATTCCTTTTTAACTTCGGGGAAAGAAAGTAAAACATCTTCCACCTGTTTGGCAATTTCATCTGTTTGGCTTAATGATGTTGCAGGGTCTAAACCGGAATATACCATCAAAAGCCCCTGGTCTTCATCCGGTAATAAATTTGACGGCACCATCTTAAATAATATAAAAGCAAGCAAACAAAATACCGCAAATAAAATTACGCCGAGTTTTACCTTTCGTATAAAGAATTCACTTACATTAACATATTTATCAGTAAACTTTTCAAATAAATTATCGAAGTGAAAGAAAAACCCTTTTGTAACTTTTCTTTCTTTTTCAAGCATTAACGCGCACATTGCCGGTGTTAAAGTAAGTGCCATTAAGCCTGAAATTACGACTGAAATTGCAATAGTAATAGCAAATTGCTGATACATTACACCACTAAAACCGCCCATAAAACCAACCGGAATAAATACCGAACACAAAACCAAAACTATTGCTACAATCGGCCCGCTTACTTCGTTCATGGCCTGCGTTACAGCCTCTTTAACAGGGAGGTTTTGCGTAGTTAAAATTCTGTCCGCATTTTCAATTACGACGATAGCATCATCCACAACCATACCGATAGCCAAAACAAGGCCAAACAAAGTCAAACTGTTTATAGAGAATCCAAGCATCAACATCCCCAAAAATGCACCGATAATTGCAACCGGAACAACAACGCAAGGTATGACGGTGGCGCGCCAGTCTTTTAAAAATAAAAACACAACAAAAAACACCAAAATAAATGCTTCAATTAAAGTTACGATAACACCTTTAATTGATTCTTTAACGAAAACAGTTGTATCATAAGCAATATCATAACTAATGCCTTCCGGGAAATTTTGCGCCATTTGGTTAAGGGCTTTTTTGGCTAGATTTGCCGTCTCAACCGCATTTGCACCGGCACTTAAATAAATACCTATAGGAACGGCAGGTTTTTTATCATAATAACCTTGGGAAGTATAAGTTTGCGCACCTAAATTAACATCAGCAATATCTTTTATACGCAAGGTGCTACCGTCAGGGGAAGCACGCAAAATAATATTTTCAAATTGCTCCGGTGTAACAAGGCGCGGGGGGGTAATTAAAGGGAAAGTTTTTAAAATTCTGTCACTCATCGGCATAGCACCGATTGTACCGCCGCTGCGTTGCGTGTTTTGCGTTTGTACGGCGGAAATTACTTCGTTTACATCCAAATTGAACCGATTAAACAAATCAGGTTTAAGCCAAATTCTTATGGCATAATCATTGGTGGTCATTACTTGTGCATCACCTACACCTTTTATACGCTTTAACTCGTCAATAATATTTACAAGCGCATAATTGCCGATATAGTTAACATCATACATACCGTCGGGGGAATAAAGCGTTGCAAGCAAAACGAGTGATGATGATCGTTTTTGGACGGTAAGCCCATATTTGGTAACTTCCGTAGGTAAAGAAGAACTTGCCTGTTGCACACGGTTATTCACGTCAATAAGTGCTTTATCGGGGTCACTACCGATTTTAAAATAAACGGTTAAAGACATTGAACCGTCTGCGCTGGAAGTAGAATCCATATAAAGCATATTTTCAACACCGTTTATTTGTTCTTCAAGCGGTGCTGCAACTGTTTGGGCAATAACTTCAGGGGAAGCCCCCAAATAAGTTGCCGAAACTTCTATTGTAGGAGGTGTCAAATTGGGGTATTGCTCTATCGGTAGTTTAGTTATTGCTACAATACCGCCAAGCATAATAAGCAAGGCCAAGACTGTTGCAAAAATAGGGCGGTTTATAAAAAATTTTGAAATCATAAATTGCCACCTGCCATCATTTTCTTATTTTGTATATCAGATTCCTTTTGGGCTTGGGTTCTTATGTCTTGCTCACTACTAGGTTGAAACTTTTGAAGCAAGGCATCAAGGGCCGCTGTTCCGTTTTGTTGCTTTTCTACATTGATTACAGGTTTTTGTATTGGCTCAAAAGCTTCATATTCCGGTTTTACAGGCAAACCTTCCCTAATTTTTATTAAACCTCCTGAAACTACGGTTTGCCCTTCAGTTAAACCTTTAGTAACTATTGCGATATTACCTTGGCTTTGCATTTCAATAAAATTGGCTTTAGCTTTGCCGTTTTCTATTGTATATACTAAATTGCCTTTTGTAGTTTGTAAGATAGCAGAGGTGGGAATAACAATAGCATTTTTATAATTCGCGCCATGCAATTTAACACGAACAAATTGTTTAGGCATTAAAACTTTTTGATTTAAAGGATTGGCAACCTGCGCTTTGATATTTATGCTGGAGGTATTACCGTCTTCAGACCCTGCAAAATAAATTATTTGGCCGATATTTTCATAAGTTTCACCCGAAGGCAAAATTATTTCCACACTTAAAGGGGCGCTGTCTTTAGCAGTAAATTCCAATGTACCTTTCTCATAAGCGGAAGAAAGTGAATAAAAATCTTCCGCCGGCATGGAAAAATTTATATAAAGAGGGTCAATTTGTTGTATGGTGGTAAGAATTTGGTTTACATTTATTAAATTACCTGCGGTTTGATTACTTTCCCCGGCAATACCGCTAATGGGTGCTTGCACGGTTGTATAAGCCAAATTTACTTTTGCACTTTCTAAATCGGAGGCGGCAATTTCCATTTGCGCTTTAGAAGATAAATAATTGGCATAAGCATTATCATAATCTTGGCGGCTTACGGCATTACTGGGCATCAGTTGCTTTACACGGTTAAAAGTAAGTGAATTATTTTCATAAGTGCTTTTGGCTTGTTTATATTGGCCTTCGGCACTTTTTACGGCAAGGGCATAATCTGTTTCATCTATTTGAAATAAAGGCGTCCCCTGCTTAATAAAACTGCCTTCCTGGAAATTACGCGCCTGCAAAATACCGCCGACCTGAGCACGAACTTCCACTTCAAGGCTTGCACTGACTAAGGCCGGATATTCAAGCTGCCAAGGTAAATTTAATTTCAAAACTTTTACCGCCGAAACGGGCATACTGTTATCTTGGCTTGTCTTATTTTTTGCTTTGCAACTTACAAGCATTGCCAAACAAAGTATTATAATTATTAAGATTGAAAGATAAACATGCCCGTGCAACAATTTATCTTCCTTATGTGCGAAATTATGATGTAATCTATGTTTATTTTTTCTACCCCTCATATATACCCCCGATAGTTAACTAATTAAAAAAGATTAGTTAAACTAGTACAATTATATTATAAAGAAATTATTTTGTCAAGGGGGGAAAAATTTAATAAATAAAAAACGCGCTTGTTATAAACAAGCGCGCTTTCATTTCTACAATCAAAATTTAGAAATACCAGGCAAAACTCATTGATAAACCCAAAGCATTGGGCCAATCATGTCCTTTAATTTTCTCGGTTTTTTGACCTACCATTAAACCTAATTCAAAATCAAAACTATGACCGAGCGTACCGAAACCTGCAGTGAAATAAGTAGGGGCGTCATCTTCTGCAAGATTTTTATTCATACCAACACGAAGTGGTACTTTTAAAGTATGATCATTCCAAACAATAGCCTCCATACCGAGGGAAAATTGTTGTGATTTATAATCATCTATTGACGTTTCATTTTTATTTAAATCGACATCGGCTGCGATAGTTAAGCGGTTTTTAATAGGATGTATTGCAGCACCTAATCTATATTGCGGTTTTAATTTATACTCATCAGTATTCCATACGGTAGCATCGGATGCCTTTTCAGGCCTTTTAAATGAAGGAGTATTAAGATTTTTTGCTACGATGCCGATTTCAGGGTTAAATATGACATTACCTTTGAAAAGTTCTGAGAAGTTCACACTTGCACCAAGGTCTATACCCCAATCTGCTGATAATTTTTTATGATGCCAGCTCTTTCTTAAAAGTTCGCTGAAATCTATGTCGGAATTAAGAGCAAAATCTCTTTCCATCGTAGTACCTTGAATAACTTTTAAGTTACCGCCTAAACGAACACCGTCAAAAAGATAAAAACCATAACCGACGGCACCTTCTGTAAATAATCCTGTATCCGCTAAAGCTTTTGATGATGTTCTGAGTTGTATTGACATAACATCTAAAGATCTTATTGAAAAAGCGAAGTTACCTCTTCTCACACCAAAACCTATATCACTGTTTATCAAAGGTGTATAACCTTTCTTTAACCAATCTTTGATATATGACATACCTTCACCTGTCGCACCACCGGCCATGCCGACTTTCGGCATTTCCGCTTGAACGCCGAAATGAAAACCGTTCTCATCGGTTTGTTCATCCCACACAGGTTCACCTAGTAAAGCAGGGTTATAATATTGTGCGTTAGTTCCGCTTGCGGTAACCACACCTGCACCACCCATTGCCATAGAACGCGCACCGACCATTTGCCAATTTAAGGCAAATGCCGATGAACTAAAACAAATTGCAAATGCTAATACTGCTAGTTTTTTCATAATACCTCCAAAGTATCTTTAAGAAAATTATAGCATAAATATTATATAATTTGTTATGAGAATTTTTTCTTTTTCCATTTTATTGGTGTTGTTGTCTTTCGTTTCAGTATTGGCAAAAGATATTTCCCCGCTTATTTTAACAATAAAAAATTACCCGCTCGAAGAAGAAGAAAAGGCCTATATAGAACAGGTTAACCCTTATGGCTTTATTTTTATTGAACAAGATTTTAGAAAGCATATTAACCTCATTTCACTTAAACAGGAATTAACTGATTTACTGGGGCATAAAGTTTATTTCTTTGTTGACCAAGAAGGGGGGACTGTAAACCGCTTAAAACATGTATTTCCTAAAAGGAAATTTCCAAGTGCTGCATATTACGGTGCGCTTGTGGGCCAAATAGGTTTGATGAAAACAAAGAGATTAGTCTTTAGAAAAGCGAAAGAGACGGCACAACTTTTATCCTTGATTTCCGTAGATGTGAATTTAGCACCAAACGCGGAAATATACCCGCCCGGCCTTAATAAATTTTTTAGGACCCGCTTATATTCCCACAACCCAAGAATAGTAAAAGAATTATCCGAAGCATTTGCACAAGGTACACGTGCAGGGGGGGCAGAACCTTGTTACAAACATTTCCCCGGAACAGCACGTTCTCAATTAGACCCGCATAAATTAATACCGGTAATAAAAAATGTAACTTTACAAGATTTATTAAAGAGGGAATTTATACCTTTTGAACCGGTAAAAGACTATAAATACTTAATGATGGGGCATGCTCTATACCCAAAAATTGATAATCAAAATATTTCGACTTTTAGCCCTAAGTTTTATGAATTTGTTAGGGGAATGCTTGATTTCAGAGGTTTAATTATAACAGATGCTTTAAATATGCGCGCGACAGGTGATATCAGTATAGGGGATAAAATTGCCCGTTCTTTATCTGCAGGCGCTGATATTGCCATGCCATTTTTTGATTATGATATGTCTTTCGAAGACCGTTTGGAAGAATTAAATAAAATCCCGCCTGAAATAATTGAAAGTTTTAATAACAAACTACAAGAAATAGAAACAACTAACCCGCCCTTAATATAAGAGCGGGTTAATTTTTTGAAAGCAAAACAATTATTTATTTTTATTTCTTATAAACTCATTTGACGTTTGGCAATTAATGCAATAACGTGCAAACGGTAAAGCCAAAATGCGCTTTTTCGGAATAGGTCTGCGGCAATACTCGCAAGTGCCGTAAATACCTTTGGAAATACGCCTTAAAGCTGCTTCAATTTGGTCAAGTTTTTCGTGTGAACTGTCATTAAGTTCAAACAAGACTTCCTTCTCCAAACTTTGGGCAGCCAAATCGGCTTCATCTCCGGTTTCATTCTCCGGCATTTCTTCATCTTTTTTATTTCTGATGCGTTCCAAAATTTCTTTACGCATTTCAAGCAAATGCTTTTCTATTTCTTTAATCTCTTTTTGAGTTAAGGTTTCGTTTTCCGCTTTTACTTTTTTTACTGCGGGTGTAACTTTGGTTTTGATTTCTTTAATTTGTTTGGAAATCTTTTTAGCGGCCTTTTTTATTGCCTTTACAGCAACCTTTTTTTGTTTCGCGATGTTTTTCTTCGTGACGTTTTTCTTTATATCTTTTTTTACTTTTTTAATAATTTTTTTAGCTGCCTTTTTTTGCGTTTTAACTTTTTTTGCAACTTTCTTGGCAATTTTTTTAACCTGTTTTTTTATTGCTTTTTTAACAGCCTTCTTGGCAACTTTTTTAGTTGCTTTTTTGATAGGTTTTTTAACGGCTTTTTTTGTAACTTTTTTTATTTGTTTTTTTTGTTTTTTTGCTTTCATTTTAATT
Organism: Elusimicrobiaceae bacterium; assembly: GCA_016281355.1. Classification (GTDB taxonomy): domain Bacteria; phylum Elusimicrobiota; class Elusimicrobia; order Elusimicrobiales; family Elusimicrobiaceae; genus Proelusimicrobium. The sequence continues at coordinate 36,632 of JAEEIL010000025.1, forward strand.
CTTCCTTAACATCAAAATTTTTACCGCAAGTAAGCCGAGTTATAAAACTCGGCCTACTTTGAGAACTCCTCAGGGGGTAATATTGAAGAGTTCATCGGGGGTAAACATAGTAAATGATAACTAAATTTAAGATAAATGTCAATATATTTTATACAAACAAAAAAGCCCACCGCCCAAGTGGACTTTTTAAATAATGGGCTAGTAATTTTTGATGGGACAAAGAAAACGAGATTTAGTTAAGGACGTTTCCTAAAAAGTGACTAATTCGGAACCTGGGAAATAATAGTTCAGAATTTGTTGATATGAATAATTATTTTCAGCCATTCCTTTGGCACCGTCCTGGCACATTCCTACTCCATGTCCGAAACCACAACCACTAAAGATAAATCCATCATCATTTTTTTCAATTTTATCAATTTTACAGGTTTTTATTTTTTTGCAACCCACTGTTTTTTGTAGCAAACCACAACTTAATATCACCGAATTATTATCTTCACTAATAAAACGTAAATTTACTGCTTCTTTAACTTGCGCAGCTTTGTATTTCGGATTAGCGTCGGTTTGTTCTATTTTAATAGAGGAAACAGATCCACTTATTTTACTATGCTCCCATACAAATTCATTTATACTCTCGCTAGATATCGTACTACTCCAACAAGAATTATACGTATGCGAACAATTATTACATACAACACCTTGTAAAGGTTCGATAGTGGAAACATGACTACCTGTCAATACTTCTCCATCTAAAGTATATCCTCCGCAATTGGCATGATAAAAGGTAATAAATAACTCATTATTATAAGTTAATACTTGACCGCGTGTATCCTTTACCGCTTGCTGGATACTTTCCGGTACATTTTGTGCAGATCCTTTATATACTTGGTCTGACGTAGTACTGCGCAAATCATAATTGGGTTCTTCTTTGCTCATCTTTACACGAGCAAAAGTACGAGCAGATACAGTTTGTGCTTTTAGTGCCTCCAAAGGCCAAGCGTCATTCATTTCATGCCCCACTACCCCCAATAGATAGTTCTCCAGATTACTATATTCAATAATCATCATTTTACCGTTATGAAGAGTAAACCGAATCACACCGTTATATGCGTTGTTCTTTAGTTTTTTGTGGTTAAATATAATATAAGACGAAATTTTCGGATCTATTATAAGTGCTTCCCGGGAAGTAATCCCCGCCGCATTTATTTGTCCGTTTTTTACGGAGACAAGCAATGTCCCATCCCCACCCTCTATCTTATGTTTTTCTGTACTACCAGCAGCATACACATAGATGGGGCCGGAATATTTCAACTTAATAGAAGATACATCTTTTATCAATAATACCCGTATTACCTGATTTTTTTGCAAAAAAGCGGAGCGTATTTGTGATTCTTCTAAATGTTCTAAAAATTTCTCATTCAATCTAGCACCTATATCTCCGTAAAACGCTTGGTTATTTGTTAATGCACTAAATTCTTGTGCCGAGGCACACACCCCTACTAATATAAAAAAGATAAACACATACAAACGTAATAATTTCATAGTTTTTTCCTTATTAAAAAGTTCTCTCCAAAATTAATTTTTTGAGAATTGGCATCAAATTTTATTTCTCTAAATTAAGTATAAAGCATAAGAGTTGCAACAACAAGGGTCTAAAGACCTATTTCAGATAGGTCTTTTATCCCATTTCGGTCTATATCAAAATATACTTTTTCAAATGGTGGGTTAATTGGACTCGCCTTACGTGAGGCAAGCAGTTGCTTTGCTTCTACTCCAAAAATAAAAACACCCTTTCGGGTGTTTAAATTTTTGGGCTAGAAAGGACTCGAACCTTCAACCTTCCGCGTGTAAGGCGGACGCTCTAACCAGTTGAGCTACCAGCCCCTTAACTAAATCTTCTAATATATTATATTAAACTTTGAGATAATTGTCCATACAAATTTAAATAACGAACTTATTTTTGTATCACCTTTATATTAAAAAAGGCCGCCCTTAAAGAGCGGCCTTTAAATTAAACAATCAATTTATTTAATTCTGAATTCCACGCGGCGGTTTGCCTGGCGGCCTTCTTTGGTATTATTATCAGCGATAGGTTTTGTTTCACCATGTCCTTTGTAAGAAACTTCTTTTATTTGCAAGCCTTGTTTCATCATATAATCATAAACGGCTTTTGCACGTTTTTCTGATAATTCCATATTAAATTCATCGGAACCGACAGAATCGGTATGGCCTTGAATTACTAAACGCCTATTAGGTGTTTGGTTAAGAAGTTCCACAGCTTTATTCAAGGTTTGTTTAGATTTCTTTGACAAATCAGTTTTACCGTATTGGAAAAGTATATCATTTTCCAAAACTACGGAAATTTCATCATCAGTTGTTTGCACTTTACCGATGGCAGCTAAAGCGGCAGCATCTTTTTCCTGCTGGGCTCTTCTGGCAGCGGCTTCTGCTTCTCTTTGAGCTTGCAAAGCAGCAGCTCTTTGTTGGGCGGCAAGCCTTTCTTGTTTAGCTTGCAAAGCTGCTTTTTGAGCTTGGCATTTTGAATCGCAAACTTTTACGATTTCGCCGTTCACACAATCTTTACCATAGTAGCATTTTTGCACAAAGGCATTTGCGCCTAATGATAAAGAAACTAAGACCGTCATTACAATAAGTCTTTTCATACTACCTCCATGTTTTGTTTACACAAATATTATAGCAAAAAGTAAGCAATATTTTCCTATTTTTTATCTTCAGGGGGGGTATCCTCATTACTTTCCTCACTTTCTTCAGACGAAGACTTAAATAAAGATCCCCAAGTATTCTTCAACATATTGGAAACCGGATTTTTGGTAATAGTATGCCCCACCAAATCAGCCACGCTTGATAAAACGCTTAAAGAACCTTTTGGATCCTCAATAGTTCCTTTGACATCTATATTTAGTGGCATAATACCCTCTTCGCCATGCCTGCCGGGCGCGCTATCAACATTTAACTTTATTTTGCGGTTTTCAAAATTGATATTTCCGTTTACTCTAAAGGAAAACAAACCGGAAACGAAGGCACACTTCTTCATGGTTGCAAGGCCCTCATTAAAATCAATATTTGTTTTAAAGGAATCAAAATCCATCTTTCCGTTAATTTCTTGATGGACGGGGAGTTCTTCCTCTTCTTCCTTATTACCTGATAAAACCTTACCCATACCGTTGAGCAAATCCAAGACATTTAATGTATTTACTACTTTACTTACTATTCCAAGGCTCATAAACATAACTTTTGTGACCGAATTGGCATTGGAAATGGTGTAGATATCCTTTATTTGCCCATTATTAATCTTCAAATCAAAAATACCGTGGACTTTATCCATTTGCGTGGTAATGTTTTTTGCTTTCGCTGTAAAAACAAGGTTATTTCCTTTAATAAAGGGGACATCAAGTTTTTTGATATCTACCTTTGCATTTACATTGATTGGCACAAAAGAAAACCCACTTTCACTTTCCTGCCCTTGTATTGTATTTTGCGGTTGTTGTTCTGTAACTGCTTGAGGTTGTTCTTCTTTTACACTCTTGGATGTGTTAAAAACATAAACTTTATCAGCTTTAAAATCAAGAAATACATCAGCAAATTCCACCTGTTTCTTGTAGTTAGCCTTCATAGTAAAAGGGTTTTTATTTAAAATACCGGTTAAAGATTCTACGTTTATTTCATCAATACTTTTGACTTCTATTGTAGTATTTAAAGCTTCCACAGTACCGGCTTTATCGGTAAATAAACCTACATCTGTTAAAGTTAAATTACCGGCAAGTGTCAGTGGCCAAGCGAAATCGAAATCTGCATTAATATTACCCGCAGGTTTTAATTCTTCAAGGAGGGGGGATAATTCTTTAAAAGAATCCAAAACACTTGTAATATTTATTTTACCTTCGGAAATTTCATTTTTATTTAAGTCTAAATTTGCTTTAAAGTTTAATTCCGTATCTGCTAGTTTCACAAGCAAACTTTTGATATGTGCCTTTGATTCTTTAATAAGATAGTCAAAAGACATATCCGTAGTTAATGAAGGTATATGAAAGGAGGGAACTTCAGCAAAATTTAACAATGTGTCGTCAGAAAAATCTTTTAATTCAAGTAAGACTTGCCCGGATGGGTTTTGAAAATTATTAATTTTGGCTTGTGCTTTTAAAGCTGTTTCTTTATATTCAAGTAACAGTTTTTTTAAATTAAAAGTGGCATCTTGCAAATTAAATTCATTTAAATTTGCATTTGCATCTAATGTGAATTTCGCACCATCAAAAATTATGTTTCCTTGTTCGAAATACGGATTAAAAGAAATATTAAAATAAAAAGGTTTGTAGAAAGAAAATTTGCTCAAATTGAAATTTAAATTTTGCAAATTAGCTTTCATATTTTCCTTTAAATCGATAAAAGAAATTTGACCTTTGCTAATAAATAAATTTTGTATTCTTATATCAAAAGGAACACTTAATTCTTCATCAGTAGTGGGGGGAACATGTTCTTCTGCAGTTACAAGAGGGGTAAAATTGAAAGTATCATCTTGATTATGAACAATTTTTAAAGAAGGCTCATAAATTACAATTTTACTGGCATAAAGTTGCAAAATTAAGAGTCTAAAAGGGTTCAATTTTATTTGTAAATTCTTACAGCTAAATAAATTATCCCCGGAAACATCCGCAGAAACATTATTAATTTTTATACCAAATAAACTTGCGGAAATTTTACCTGCCTTAATATCTGCACCTGTTGTTTGGGAAAGATAAGTCAAAATTTTTGTTTTTACACTTTCAGACGGTAAAATAAATCTTAGAGAAATTTCTGCTAAAATGAGCAAAATACACACACCGACAAAAATATAGCCACAGATTTTTAATATCTTTTTCAATTTTTTCTTCATATATAAATTATATAAAAAATGGAAACAATGAACAAAATGGCAAAAAAATACCTCAGTATATTAACTGCAACCGAGGTATTAAAATATAAATACTATTATTTGTCTTCTGCGATTGCGCTTACGGGGCAAGCACCGGCGCAAGAACCGCAAGAAACGCATTTTGCTGCGTCAATTACTCTTTTGCCGTCTTTTTCCGCAATAGCGCTCATGGGGCAGGATGCTTCGCATGCGCCGCAATTTACGCAAACTTCCGGATTAATTTTATAAGCCATAGTACCCTCCTTTTAAGTTAAATAAATCTATTTAGTAAAGTAAACTTTGCTTGATTTTGCCGGGTCAGCATTATCTTTGGCAAAACCTTCAATATAATACCCTTCTTTGCTCACGCCGATTTTAAAACCGTTCGGGCGGAAATATTGCTGCATATCACGCTGAAATTGGACCTCATCACCGCTGATTAAGGCAAGGCGAAGTAAATCATTTGTATAAGAGCCATACTTCTGTTTATGTACTTCTTCCAAATAAGCTATTTTTACAAGTTGTTCTTGGGCAGATTGCTTCATTGCTTTATATGGGTTAAAAATTAAATTATTATAAGCAAAATAAATTGCGAAAATAATCAAAATAGTACCGAAAAAGGAAATCAAAGTCATCTCCGTTCCCGTTTTTTCACGGGTAGAAATTACTTCACTACCTGCAAGTAAATCTTCTAAAGCCAAACGTTTTTTAGAAAATAGTACAAAAGCAAAACCTAGGAAAAAGGTAAAAATACTTAAAATATAACCGATAGCCCTTAAAAAAGCATGGGTAAAATCTAAATTTCCCTTTGTTTTGCGATCTATCACTTTTATACCTAGTAAAAATTTGCCAATGGTTTTTAATTTCCCCATGCTAAAAATTGTTTCATACAAAACAAAAGTTAACAAAGAAAGTAGAAAATAAATATTTATAGACTTAGGTTGTAAAGTTTGATAAAGCCAAGTAGAAACCGTAAGCCAAAGCATAACGTCTATCACAAAAGCAATAGCTCTTTCAAAAACGGATGCTATATTATAATTATTTTCTTGTTTTATTTGTTCTTGCCCTAACGGCTCCATTTTAACCTCCCCTAACCTAATAATTTATTATACAAGTTTTTTAAGTGTTTTGACATATTTATCTAACTTGTTTTATGGCCCAATCAAAAAATTTGCGCCAAGTGTAATAGATTTTTTGTGCTTCCTCGGCTGTTATTTGAGGGGAAATACGTTCATAATTTTTTAACTCGCGCCAAGCTGAAATATCAAGCCCGCGGCTTAATGCGGACATTAAAGCCACCCCTGTTAAAGTGCTTTCCTTTTGTTTGTTTTGGCAAATAGTCAAACCCAAAATTGCCGCCTGAAAAGCCACTAAATTTGCACCACTTAAACCACCCGATGTTTGCAAACTTTCCACATTATAGCCTTGTTGTTTTAAATAAAAGATTGCATCGCAAAGCAAAAATACAAGCCCTCGCATGGAACCTGCAATAATATCTTCCTTTTTGGTGTTAGGTAAAAAATTTGCGAAAACCGGTTTTAAACCGAAATCAAAATAAGGCGACCCTAAACCACCTAAAGCAGGCAAACATAAGACGGGGTTTTGGGCAGTTGCAAAAATTTTATCAAGTTTATGCACATTAAAATTAAACCCTAAATTTTTTAGCCAAGAAATAAAAGAGCCTGCCGTATTTAAAGGCACTTCAAGCAGATAATATGGCTCACGGCCGGGCCTGCTCCACGCAAGTGAAGTCAAAACCCCTTTAACATCCGCGCTTTTATGCCCTATATTTAAAAGGAAAAATGCACCTGTTCCGTAATTTATTAAAGCAGTACCCTTTTCCAAAACACCGCAAGCCGTGCAGGCAGCCTGTTGGTCCCCTGTAGAAACTGTAATTTTAATATTTTTATAAGTCCCGAAATCGCCAAAGCTTGTGGTAACATGCGGCAAAATATCAGAGGTTAGCCCGAAAGATTGTAAAATTTCTTCATCCCATTTAAAAGTATTGATATTAAAAAGCAAAGTACGCTGGGCGCAAGCAAAGTCACAGGCGAAAATTTTACCGCCGCTTAAATGCCAAGTCAAATAACTTGTAACGGGGCCAACGCACAATCTACCTTCCTTAAAAGCGGTTTTAACTTCGGGGAAATTATTTAACCCCCAAACAATTTTTGCAGCGGAAAAATACGGCGTTTTATAAAGCCCGGTTTTTTGGTGGACAATTTCTTGTGTTAAATGGTTTTGGGCAATTTCCGCTTTAGCGCGGCCGTCAAGCCAACTTAAAGCCGGGGCTAAGGCTTTGCCGGTTAATTTATCCCAAAAAACTATGGTTGAACGTTGGGAAGAAATTGCAATTTCACTTATTTGAGTGGCAGGTATTTCGTTTAAAATTTCTTCTATAACTTTTTGCGTGCTTGTAAGCAAATCAAGTGCTTTATATTCGCATCTGTCTTGTACGGAAGAAAGCACAACTTCGGCTTTTGCAAAAGCCGCCAAACAACCGTTTTGTTCCCCAAAAGCTGCCGCTTTTGTAGATGATGAACCTTGGTCTATTGCCAAAATAAAACTTTTATTTTTCACTTATTCTCTCTTTAATTATCAGTTTTAATACACTGTAATTTATTTATAATTTCTTTAGTTGTCAAAGCACGCAACTGTTGTTTCTTGTCTTCGCTGATTTCATGGTCATCAAGCAAAGCCAAGATACTTTTTACCGTCGGTTTTAAAGTTTTATCAAGTAAATTATTTTGTTTTAAAAATTCTATGGTTTTTTCTTCATCTTTAAAAGTTAGAATTTCTTCTTCTTTAAGTTCCGCTTTGTAAGAGGTGCCGAAACTTATATTTAAGTTTTGTTCTTTTAAAATTTTAATAATTTCCGCTTTCAAAGCACGGCCTTCATCCGAAAGCTTACCAAGTCGGTCAATTTTTTCCGCTAGAGTTTCCTGCGGTTTTTCCTGCTCGGCTTTCGGTTCGGGGTTTAAATTCCAAACAGGACAGCTGCCGCGGTAATCACACCAACGGCAAGATTGTTCAGACGGCGTCGGCTCAAATTTTTCTGCTAAAATATTTTCAGCGGTCTTCATCGCACCTTTCCAAAAAATATCAAGTTCCTCTTTATCAACAGGCTTAAAACTGTCTTCCGTTAAAGTAGGAAGATGGTAAAAAAGCATTTTTTCTATTTTGATTTTTTGGACTTCTATATCACGAGTCTGAACAAGTGGTAAAAGTTTTGGGCTGTTTTCCAAAAGTTTTTGATAAAACATAAGTTGGTCCGGCTCACGCTTTAAAGTTTTACCGGTTTTATAATCTAAAATTGCAAGTTTACCATCACCCAAATAATCAATTCTATCCACAATACCCATGACGGTTAAACCGTCAATATCGGCGTAAACTTTCATTTCGGTAGAAAGGGGATGCAAATTTTCGGCTACATGCTTTTCATAATATTTTTTTATGATTTCCTGGCCTTCTAAAAAACCTTCGTGCTCTTTTTCCGGGCTACCGTAACCCTTTTCTTCCCAAGTTTGTGCAGACCATTTTTGCTTAAAAAATTTCAAGGCATCTTCAAGTGGGGGGAATTGCGGAGTAGAATAAAGATATTCCATCACACTATGCAAAATTGTACCGAAGGAAAAGAAATATTTTGGCTTTTCCGGTATTTTTAGAATATAGCGGAATTTGTATTTTAACGGGCATTCCCTGTAAAGCCCCATTTTTGATTGTGAATAGAAAAACTGCGCCATATATAAATGATACCATTTTATTGGGGAATTTATTCTATCAAAATTATTATTTATAAAAACGTCTAAACACCGTAAACCCTTCTTTAATAGTGTTTGGATCTATCGGTGTATTAACAGGTTGGTAAAGATTATCATATTGCTGAATAGAACCGAAAACATCAAAAACCATAATTTCATTACCTGCACGAATAACTTTGTCTTCATAGCCGGATAGTATAATAAAAGGCCTTGGAGTATTATTAAACAAATTATATCCTATCGAATAGTCGGAAGTAGGGTTGGAACATTTATAAACTTCTTGAATAATAGTTGGTGCTATATCGTTATGGGAAGTAAGATAATCGACCTGTAAAGCATTATCTTTCCTAGGCTGATAAATAATTAAAGGTACTTTTGTTTGATAATCACTAAAATTACCATTATGTCCCCAGAAATTATTATGGGAATCATTAATTTCCTGGCTATGGTCCCCTGTAATAACTATAAAGGTATTTTCAAGTAAATTATGTTTTTTTAAATCATTTAGCAGGCGGTCTATCAATTTATCAGAAAAATAAACTGAATTTTTATATTGATTCATATAAGGTGTAGGATCAGTACTTTTTGTTAAAAGCAAGTAATTCAGTTCTTTAGCCGGGGTAAAAATTTTGTCTTTAGGGGGGTAATCATAAGCATGGGGAGCATCCAAAAATATAAATCCGAAAAACGGCATATTTAAGTCGCGTTTTTTTAAAAATTCTTCAAAATCTTCCACGGCATTTATATCCCTTTCCCAAGATGTATTACCTTTAGAACCGATACGCAAATCTTTTATAGGCGCAAAAACATTACGGTAGAATGTTGGACTTCTTAAATCCGCACTTGCAAATATTGCCGGTTTATACCCCATTTCCAATGCTTTACTGATTAACACCGGTGGCAAATTTAAACTTGTAAAATCATCCCAATAAGTACGGGGCAAAGAATAAAACAAAGAAAATATACCGGTTTCAGTACCGTTTCCTCCTGAAATATGGTTATTAAAAACAGTCATTCCAGGCTGTTTTGCCCAGTTAGATACAAGCGGCATAACATCTGTATTAAGCATATCAGCGCGCAAAGAATCTATTGTAATAATTAAAACATTCGTATTTGATACACCGCAATTCATAGGGTTAATTGGATAATTTAAACTGCCTTTTTTAGGTATAGAATAAGGATCCTTCTTCGCTTTAAACCCCCATTTGGCAAGCCTGCGGTCTGCAGACATTGGGAAAGCCAAAGGTAATATTTTGCGCTGGGATATTATGGACGGTACCATCATAAATTTACCCCAAGCATAAAAGCAATTATAACTCAAAAAACAAAGCAACCAAAAAGCTGAAAAAATTAAAATCCATTTTTTGTTTAGAGATATTAGCCTCGAAAGAAATAAAAAACCTATCTCCAAACCGATAAGCAGTATAATACTACCGACAGTCATCAACCACATACTGACAGGAAAAACAAATATTTCGCTACCGGCAGGGCCGAAAAATAATCCCAACATAGCAAGCCCGATATGAAAGCGATATTGGGAAAAAACAAATAAATCTATCAACAAAAATAAAGAAAATAGGACCCCAAAAAACACACAAGCAAAATTTAAAATCGGTTTAGCAATATACTTAAATGGCAAGCACAAAAGCCCCATAATCCATGCAAACGTAAAAATATGCGAAAATAAAAATAATGTAGCAAAACTGATACCTATAAAATCTAAAGTAATACCGTTAATTTTAAAAAATCCTACAGAAATCAAACACCATAAAAGGCCGTTAATTAAAACAAAAGTGAATAAATTTCCTTTTTTTTCCATATTAAAATTATATCATTTCGTAAATTTTGTTGACAAATCTGTTTCGTTTTATTATAATTATTTAAGATTATTTTAAATAATCTATTATAATTATTTAGGGGGGTAATTTATGGAATATGCAAAAAAGTGTTTTAGGTTATATTTTTCCTTATCGGGCAGGGCAAGCAGGCGTGAGTTTTGGAGTTTCACATTTTTTGTCTTTATTATTGCGTTTGGAATTGTGTTTACGGAAGTTTTAATCTTGCCGGATACGATATTCAATTTAACAGGCATAGCACCGCTTTCAATTTGGTTTATTTTTTGCTTTTTCCCGATGTTAAGTGTAAGCGCACGCCGTTTGCATGACATAGATTTTAGCGCATGGTGGCTATTGCTTGCCTTATTTCCGCCGTTTCATATAATTCTGATATTGTTTTACTTATTGCCCGGCTCTAACAGAATAAACAGTTACGGTGAAGAACCAAAAGCAGCTACTATTTAAATAAACTTTCTACGAAAAACATAGCAGCGGCAAGTATCGCACCGGCAGGAATTGTAATAAACCATGCCCAAACGATACGGCGTGCTACGCCCCAATGAACGGCTGTCATGCGTTTAAACATCCCAACGCCAACGATACCACCTGTTATAACATGTGTGGTACTTACAGGTATACCAAGTAATGAAGAAATAAATAAGGACATTGCTGCACCGGATTCTGCACAAAAACCGTCAATCGGTTTAAGGCGCGTAATTTTTTGCCCCATGGTTTTAATAATACGCCAGCCGCCTGAAAGTGTACCCAAAGCAATTGCGGCATAACAGGCAATTTTTACACTTTGCGGAATAAATAATTCGGCGTTTGGAACAATAAATTGTTCATACTCGTGATGCGTCATTATCACTTTTGCGATAGGCAAAATTGTATCTGGATTGGTGGCGACAGCACTAAATAAAATCATACCGATTATACCCATAGTTTTTTGTGCATCGTTGCCGGAGTAACCCAAACAAAATGCTGACGCGGAAAACAGTTCAGCTTTTCTAAAAAAAGCATCAACTTTTTTATATTTAAAGAAAGCACCGATCCTAAAAACTATACTTGCAACAGCAATACTAAGTAACATGCCGACCGTAGGTGCAATAACAATAAAGGCAATAACTTTTAAAACACCCGAAGTCACCAAAGCTGGAATACCGGCTTTAGCCACACCGGCACCGATAAGCCCACCCACCAAAGCGTGTGAAGAACTTGAAGGAAGCCCAAAAAACCAGGTAATTAAATTCCAACCGCAAGCGCCGAAAAGTGCTGCAAAAATAACGCTGTTATCAACGACGCTGATATCAATAATACCGCCACCGATAGTTTTAGCAATATGCATCTCAAAAAACAAAAATGCGATAACGTTAAAAAACGCAGCCGACCACACAGCCACACGCGGGCTTAAAACGCGTGTAGAAATAACGGTAGACACAGAATTAGCAGCATCATGAAAGCCGTTAAGATAATCAAAAAATAATGCTAAAGCAATTAGTAAAATTATTGCAGTCATAATTAATTATTTTTTACCAAAATTGACTCAACTATATTTGCCGTATGTTCGCACAAATCTGTTACATTTTCGCAAGTTTCATACATTTCTTTCTTTTTTATGACGACAATTGGGTTTGCATTTTCATCATTTAAAAGGGTGGAAATGGCTTCATCACGCAAAATATCTGCCATATTTTCAAGGCGGTTAATTTCAACACATTGCTCCATAACTTCTTTGGAATGTTTTCTGTGTTTAAGCCCGTGCACAACTTTTTGAAGTGCTAAAACAGATTGTTCAATAAGATCCGCAAATTTATGGCTATATTCACCTGGGGTTAAAAGTTTGTAAATATAGTAACGTTTGGTTATCATATAAATACCGTCAATAATATTATCGGTAGAATTAGATAAATCAAGCATATCTTCACGGTCAAAAGGGGTGATAAAACTTTCATTAAGTTTATCAATAATGCGGTGGCTGACTTCATCCCCGTCGTGTTCAATGGCATGCATTTTATCAATATTATCAGCGGTGACGGCCGGTTTAGTAATAATTTCTTTAAAAAGTTGGGCGCCTTTTACTACATTATCAATTTGGCGGTCAAATAAATCAAAAAATTTTGTTTCTTTTGGCATGAACATAATAATTATCTCCTATAAAAAAGGCAGACACAAAAGTATCTGCCACAAAATCAGAAGGCGAAATTCGCTCTTACACAATTAAAACTTTTATAAAGTTCTTGCATACTTTAATTATATCAAATTTTTAGCGGTATTATTTTAAGTTAAAATTTGCTAAAATATAAAGGTAGAAAATTTATTTATCGCCCCCATAGCTCAATGGATAGAGCACCTGCCTTCTAAGCAGGGGATTACAGTTCGATTCTGTATGGGGGTACTTTTTATAATATATCTATGAAATTAACTGTAATTTGCGCAGACATTACCGCCTTAAAAATTGATGCCATAGTAAATGCGGCAAACCGCACTTTGCTTGGCGGTGGGGGTGTTGACGGTGCAATACACCGTGCGGCAGGCCCAAAACTTTTGGAATTTTGCAAAACACTCGGCGGATGCAATACCGGGGAAGCCAAAATAACACCGGGGTTTAATTTGCAGGCAAAATATATTATTCACACCGTCGGCCCCGTTTGGTACGGAGGGGCAAATAATGAGGCGGAACTTTTAAAAAACTGCTACAAAAACTCCTTAAAATCAGCGGAAACTTATAATTGCAAAAATATTGCTTTTCCATGCATTTCGACGGGGGTATATCGTTTTCCTAAAGAACAAGCGGCACAAATTGCAATAAACACCGTTAAAGAAATTACCCCACAATTAAAACAAGTAAAAGAAGTAATTTTTGCCTGTTTTTCCGAGCAAGACAAAGCAATTTACGATAAATATGTAAATATGATAAAATAAAAACAGTGAGGATGATTTATGAAAAAATTAACATTTTTATTTTTACTTGTTTTTTGTGTTGTTCTTTTGTGGGCAGCGAACTCTTCTAATACCCAAAGGGAATCCATAGTCAATTTAAAAAATGAGATACGAAATAACATTAAGGATAAACAATTTAAATCTAAAACTCTAAACATGGTTATTGAATTGGAAGAACCGACGGAGTATCAAAAAAACCAGATATATAATTTATTCAATAATTTGTGCGCAAATGCAAAAAAATCAAACATCACAGATATAGGGGGTTTAATTGCTTTTATTAATTCCCAAATCCCGGGCGACCCGGAAGATACCAAAGATTACACTTTATTTAAATACGCTTTCCCCGAAAGCAAAGGCCAAGCGCCGAAAGGTTCTTTTGACTGTGATTCCCGCTCCTTATTGGTATTAAGTGTTTTGGAAGCTTTGGGCAAAAGCCAAAACATTAAACTTGTCGACTTAACCGGCCATGTTATTTTAACAGATATAAAGACAAAAAAATATTTTGACTTAACTCTAAAAGACATAAATGTAGTACCGGACCAAGATAAGCTTTTACTTTCAAATATTCTATTTAAAAATGATGATTTAAAATCTTTACTATTAACAAATATTGCCACAGATTATGCAAGTAAAGGTGCAGGTAATGTCGTATTAAATAAAGAGGGGGATAAAGAAACCTTACAAAAGGCCCAAAAACTCCTAGAAGAAGCCATAACCCTTAACCCTAGGAATATTGCCGCTATTAACAACGCAAAATATGTACTCTCAGTAATGCCGCAAGAGAAAGTTTACGATGAAGAAGGCTACCGTGATTACACTGCCGGATATGATGAAATGAAACAAAAAGAAGCTATTTATAATGTATTGACTTTAAGCGTATTAATTCAAAATTATACAGATAATAATCAAGCACCTATTCCTAACTTATTTGTTTGCAAAGAAACACCTTATTGCCCCGAAACACCTGCCCAAGAGCAAGCTGTAAGTGATTTTGCCAAAGCATTTAAAGGTAGTTCTTATATTGCTAATTATACTCTTAACCAAGTGTTACAAAAACTATTTTATGCAAATTTATATTCAGAATTTTTACGCTTGGGCAATGGCCTTTTAAAAGAAAATGCTTTAGATTCCATCCCCGGCATATGGCAATTTTATAAACAAATGGCAATATCCGCAGCATTGACTTTTGATTTCGATTCTTTTAAACAGTTTTACAATAAAGTTAAAAACAAAGATAAAGAATTAGAATACCTTTACGACGCTGTAGATATAGTTTTAGGGACAAAATCCGCTGAACAAGTCGCCCAAGATTATAAAAACCGTGAATCTTATCCTAATGATTTATACAGATACATAACAGACGACAGACTCAATAATGATATGTTTTACGCTATAGATTTATTAAAAGCATGGAATAGCTTTCCGCAATTTAAAAATGAGGTTAAAAATTTAATTAAATAGTTTATGAGTTACTTTTTAGCATTTTGTTTGGCACTTTGTTGGGGTACGGCATTTTTGGCAACAAAAAATATCGTTACTGCTCTGCCGCCTTATTGGAGTACATTTTTCAGGGTTTTGGCAGGTTTAGTATTTTTCCTAGTCTTCTATAAAATCCAAAATAAAAGCCTTAGAATTGACGTTAAACAACTTTGGCGCCCTTTTCTTATAGGTTTTATGCTGATACTTTTCCCTTTTGCCGCATTATCTTGGGGGCAACGCTTTGTTGCACCGACGGTGGGGGGGATTTTTAACGGAACTGTGCCGATATGGTCCTTTATAGCAGGTGCAATTATTTTAAAAGGGGTGGACCGCTTTACCTGGCGCAGGGCTTTCGGTATAATTTTCGGTATTATCGGTTTACTTATTATTACTTGGCCGAAAGTGAGCGCAAACTTCCACGGCATAAATTCAACGGAAATTTACGGCTATATTGCACTTTTATTTATGGCATGGTCTTACGGGCTTGGCAATGTTATGACAAAAAAAATTATGGTTGATAATAATAAAACCACTTTAGAGGCAAATACATTTTACCAATACTTAATTTCCGCTGTAATTTTGCTTGCGGTTTCTTTTATAGCGGAGCCTTTCCCTCAAGCAAGCCAATTTTCCGCAAAAGTGATAATTTCAATAATTTGCGCCGGTGTATTTTCTTCGGCAGTAGCATTTTTGCTTATGGTGGAACTTATTAAAAGGTGGGGGGCAACGCGTATGGCATCAGTAACTTATTTTACGCCCGTTGTTGCCATGGTGCTTGATATTTTTGCCCTGCGCCGTTATCCTACAAGTTATGAACTGCTTGGCTTATTTATTATTTTCTGCGGATTATTCCTAATCCAAAAACCGATAAAAGAATAAAATAGTAAACACCTATTAAAATTGATAAAATAAGTTTATACCAATTACTCCCCGCCCCTTTGTTTACAAAGGCGGAGGGGCGGGGGGTGGGGTTGCAAAATAAAGAAAACCTTTTTAATAACCCCACTCCTAACCTCTCCGCCTTTACAAGTAAAGGGGAGAGGAATTATAGGAAACAACTAAAATGGTTAAAAAGAGAACTCCTAACATACAAAATTTAGCAAAAACAATGCGTCATACTCCTACAGAATTTGAGCGTTTGCTGTGGTATCATTTAAGAGATAAATTTCCACAAATACATTTTAGAAGACAATATCAAATAGGGAAATATATTGCAGACTTTGTTTCTCTCAAAAGCAAACTAATATTAGAATGCGACGGAGGCCAACACAGTAAAGAAAAAGACAAAATAAGAGATTTATTTTTGCAAAGTAAAGGTTATACTGTTCTACACATTTGGAATAAAGATTTAATTACCAATCTAAATGGAATTCTAACTTTAATATATGAACATATAAAAAAGTAGAGGAATTATAGGTAATTTTCCTATAAAAAAATACCCCTGCGGTTGCAGGGGTATTTAAATTCACAGATTCTTAGATTAGAACTTGATGTTCATACCAAGTTGAACTGCGGTCGGTGAATGTTTCCAGCTGTGACCAGCATTGGTTAAGATAGCACCGGTTAAGTCAAAAGCAACATATTCGTTATGATTGTAAACGACTTTTGCTTCCCAGCTGTTACCTTGCCAGACACCATCCGTTTCACCGGTATAGTAATCTAAACCGAAACCGACTTTTTCAAGGCTTGCAAATTTCATGCAAACACCGGCATTGAGGATTTCCCAATTTGCAAGTGCGCCGCCAAGAATGTTATTAATAGCACCCGGTACACCTTGAGCTACTAATACAGTTCCAAACATTAAACCGGGGCGATAGTTACCGAAAGCTGCAAAATTCTTTTCAGATTTCAAGTAAGTTACGCGCGGGGTAATTTGTGTATCATCTGTACCCATAGGTAAAGCTAAGTCAGCTTTAACTTGCCAACCTTTGTCATTACCCAAGGAATAGTTCCTTGTATATTCAGCACCCAATTTGAAGTGTTCATATTCAATGGTAGGTTTAACACCCCAGAAACCGAAGTGAGTAACACCTAAACCAGCAGGGACGAGAATAGTATCAGTTGCTTCGTTTTTAACTTGATAAATGTAAGCTGATGCTTTGATATTGTCATTAATTTTGACATCTAAATCTAAACCAGCGAGGTCTAAGTTATCTCCTGTGGTTGGAAGAGCAGGAGCAACAACAGCATTATTCAAAGTGAAATAAGCTGCTGTTAAAGCAAAATTTTCCCCGTTATATCTGACAGTTGCACCATCAAGTGATTGATACCCGTTAACAACTGCATAACCAAAATCAGGACCAAAATACATTACAGCGCTTTTTACATCACCGTAATATTGGCGACCGACTTTGACTTCTAATGCATCAAAAACATTTGAAATTTTGACAAATGCTTCTGCTACATATGTGTTGTTCCAAACAGTATTAAGGCTTTCGCCAGTTGTGTAAGGAGCGGCAGCAGCAGGATCGCTACCAAACACATTTCTATGTGCAAATGTTAATTTGGCTTGAACGTCTTCAACTAAGTCTGCTTCAAGACCAAATAATACACGGTTTGTTATACCTTTAAGGTTGTTTACCGGGGCTGGAAAAACACCGTGATTTTCATAAGCTAAACCGATGGTTTGAATATCACCGGTGACTTTTACATTTTCAACAGCAAAGGCAGGTGCAAATAATGCAAATGCCAAAACTGCAACGAGTAGTTTTTTCATTTTTCCTCCTTTATGAATTAACTAACTGACTACCCATATACTTTATATCTTTTTAAAGTAAAATGTCAAGCCCTAAAATAGGAAATTTACAATTTTCATTTATAGCCGTCTAATTCTTTTTGGCAAATTTTAATTTTTCTTTTCCTAGAGTACCGAGAGTCGCTACGCTCCCATTCTTCTTTGTACTCGTCGTCAAAGACAAATTAAAATTTCCTCAAAAATACTTGCCGGGTAACGCGCATGGTTTGATTTTGTAAAATAAAAATTCTTCCTTTTACTCCCCGCCCCTTTGTTTACAAAGGCGGAGGGGCTGGGGGTGGGGTTATTGAACAGGGAAAATTATATATAATATAAGTATGAAAAGATTAATATTACCTTTTGTTGTTCTTGTTTTTACCACGGTGCAAGTGTTTGCACAAGAGGCCCTAATTGTTAAACAAGACGGGGCAAAAGTTTATTTAGATATTTCCGAGTTTAAGGAAAAACCTAAAGTAAACGATAACTTTACCGTTACCTTTTGGGGCGGTGAAATTAAAAACCCAAAAACAGGCAAAGTGTTGGGTAAAACCGTTGAACGCCGTCTAACAGGTACTATTACCGAAGTTGAAAAACTTTTTGCCGTAGGTACAGTTAATAATATAGGTAAGGAAGATAAACTTGAGGGCATTGAAGCAGATATTTCAGTTTCCGCACCTGTAACAAATGTTATTGCCGAACAAAAAGACAAAGACACTATAAAACCGCTTTGGCAAAGCGCACCCCTTGAAGGCAAAGCCCTTGCCTTTACCGCAGGCGATATTATGGCAAACGGTGAAAGCAATTTACTTATCGCTTATGAAGGCAATAATATTATTGCTTATGATTTAAAAGACGATAAATTAGATAAAGTATCGGAATTTAAATTAAGCCCAATGTACGAAATTATTTCCTTAGATAATGCAGACTTAAATGAAAATGGCAAAGCGGAAATTTTTATATCATACTTCGATAGTGCAAGAAACCATTTTAACACTGCAGTTTATGAAGCAGAAGATAATAATTTTGTAGAAAAAGCAAAGATACGCGGCCTTGTAAAAGGCATAGCACCGTTTAACGGCAAACGCGTTTTATATACACAAAATATCAACAATATGTCCGGCAAATTTAAAGCTTTAAACCCGGCTGTTTTGGAATATAAAGACGGCAAATATCAGGCAGGCAAGCAATTAAAAGCATATAAGTTCCAAAGTATTTACGGTTTTAATGTCGCTGAATTTGACGGGGATAAACAAAATGTAATTTACACACAACCAAGCGGAAAGTTACGCCTACAATTTGATAAAAAGAGTTCTTATATTAACAGCCCGTCCGAATTTAATTTTGCATCCACACCAAACAGGGTTAAATTTGATAATGAAGTTCTAAAATTTTATCCTTCCCTTGCCGTATATGATAAGGATGGGGGGGTAATAGTTGCCGGACTTCAAAATGAGGCTAAACTCGGTATTTTATCAAGCACCTTCGGTTCTTACCAAAGGGGGAAATTAGTTTTACTTAAATGGGACGGTTCTTCCTTAGAAAGTTTTGCTAATACGCCGATTGGCGGTTATACAGTAGATTTACTGCAAGGTTCTTTGGGCAGTTATCAAGATGTTTTGATTGTACCGTTTATTACGGGCGCAGGCAAAACAACCGTAGTATTATACCCGGCTAAATAAATTTAAGCATTAAAAAACCCCGGCTTTAATCGGCCGGGGTTTTTGTTTGTGATTTTATTTATACATGAAAAGCTTTTCGTTTATTTGATTTTGCATTTCTTGCATTTTCTCTTCTATACTAGGCTCCACATATTCTACCGGTGCTGTGTAAAAACCGTTCTTAATGGCACCTTGTTCAAAAGATTCACATAATTCAGGTTTCCCTGTAATACGGGGGCAACTCCATATGTCTACTTTAATATTATGTTTTTCACGGCGTAAAGTTTCACCGGTAACTGTGTCTAACATGTCAGAAAACATATCCCAGCCACCTTCGCCCAACAACTCATACATCTTTTTATGTTTTTTGCCCTGATAATATTCTTTTTCGGCTTCATCGGATTCATTATATGCTATTGAATGATACCAAAGACGTTTGATATATCTTAAAAGTTCAGGGGTATTGGTTTCGTCACTTTTTTGCTTCATTTCATTTAAAATTGTGCGCAATCTTTCTCTACCACCGCCATAAACATATTTATCAAGTTTAATTTCAGGGTCAATATACTTACATATACCAAAACCAAGCATATATGAAACATATAAGGTGGTGTAAATATTTTTACCAGTCATGGCAGAAAAGCCGTCCCATTTCCTGTATATTGTCCCGGGTTGCCAAAGGTTAGTTAAAATTAATTCTACACGCTCTTGCAACCATGTATTTTTAAAACGGTTATAAAAATCTCTGTAAGATTTAATGTTAAAATTTCTGGGTTCTGCATGATATAAAAGTCTATAAAGATTATTTAAAGAATCATACAAACCGGCATCAACTTCAACAAGATTATAAATAGCCCTTTCCCTTACTGCACCCTTTTGCCATACATGCCAAAGGAAACTTTTGCCGTTAATACGGTCAGCGGTACAGATTCCGTTTGCTTTATCTCCTTCATAGGCAGGGCCACAATCAGGGATGCTATTTGTATATTCCTGTAATGCTTCCAAATCATTATTCTTTAACAATTCTAAGGCTTTTTCATTAAAATTGCTTTGTGACCAATAGGACTCAATCGGGTTTGCCATCAACTTGGAACAATAACCGATAGCCAAAACAAATATTATTAAGGTAAAAATATATTTACAGATGTTTTTCATTTTACTTATTCCTTATAGGGCTGTCATATATTTTTCTGTAAATTTATCTTGAATTTCTTGAAGGCTTTCTTCAAAGGTCGGCTCAACATACGGAGGGTAATAGAAACCGTATTTTTCTGCGCCTTGTTCAAAAGCGGAACAAATCTTTTCCGGATCGTATACGTCTTTATGGCTCAATACACGCCTGCAAGCATAAATGTTTAATTTAATTGTGTGCCTTTCCCATGCATTTGATTTCATGCCCACTTTGCCGAAGACATCCCAGCCTTCTCTATCTAAGTATTTATACATGCGTTCTTGCTTGCTGCCTTTGTAATATTCTTGTTCGCCATCGTCCCATCCTTCGTAGGAAACAATAGAGTAAAACCATTCATGCAAAACCCTTTGAAAAAGATCAAGGGCATCCAATTTTTGGGCTTGGTTTTTCATTTCATTTAATATCGTGCGTAATCTGCCGGAACCACCGTTATAGAGGTGCAAGTCCATAGAAATTTCACGGCTGACATATTTAAAAGTACCTATGCTGAGTTTTTCGGAAAGATAAATTGTAGTAAAAATTCTTTCCCCGGTAAGGCAAGAAAACCTTGTATATTTATCCATGGTATCGCCCCTTTGCCAAATCTTAATCATTGCTTTTTCAGCCCTTTCCGCTAACCAAGTATCGCGGAAACGATTATAAAAACTTTGGTACTTTTTTATATCAAGAGTTCTGTAAAAATCCCTATATAAATATGAATATAATCTTTCAAAACCTTCATATATAGCAACATCAACATTAACTACGGTAAAATCTTTATACTCCCACTTAAAATTTCTTTGAAAGACATGGGTAACAAAATCTTTCCCGTCGATACGGTCAAGCGTACAAAGCGGGGGGGTAGTGCCGTCTTCCAAATACTCGCAATTAGGTATGCTTTCCGTTAACTCTTTTAACTCTTCCAAACTGTTTGATTTTAATAAATCAAGAACGGTTTTTTCAAATTCCTGTTGGGCTTTATAAGATGTGTAATTGTCTGCTTTTGCAATTACAGATAGACATATTATGCCAAATATTACAATGCATAACGTTTTAACTAATTGTTTCATTTCAGTTTATACCTCTTATTAATATTACGGCAAATTAGTTTTGCCGATACTTGTATAATTCTATTCTACTAGTTAACACGCAACAATGAAAGGGTCCTATGGCCTATAAAGCAAATAGGTCTTATTGGCACCTGTGTTTTTGCAGAGGAAATAAAAATTTGCTATAATATTTATGTTGTAAGAAGTTACAATTTAAAATTTTTTTAGTTTTAAGCCCAGTTGGCGCAGTGGTAGCGCGTTCCCTTGACATGGGAAAGGTCACAGGTTCAAATCCTGTACTGGGCAATTTTTATTGGCAAATTTTTACGACGATGATTTGTTGTTTTTTACCTATTTTATACCAATTTTGACCTAAACACTAAAAAGGTCATTTTTTGCAGATTTTTGCGGGTTTTTGTAGTTTTGTTGTCAATATTTTGGCAATGGTTTTTTCTATACAAATATATCATCTTAGTATCTTTTCATTGGCAATTTAGAAAATTGCTCTCGTCTGAACAGGTAAATTTACGCGGGAAAGGTGAAAATATAATCTTTCTATAGGTGTATAATTTAGAACTAGACTATAAATTTTTACTTTATTTTTTTCGTATCAGTTTTTGAATTTTACTCTGTAAAGACTTAAATGTATTAGGATTTTGTTGATGAGTTGCAGCAATCTTCCCACTTATCCTACGTAGTTCTCTAACTGATAATTCTTTCAGTTTTTTATTACGAACTGACTCACTAATTTCTTTTCTAAGTTTACGAGTAGGTATTAGTTGATTCTTTGGAGTTATACAATTCCCTGTAATAACTTTATATTGTGAAGGACCATAAGTTTTAAGTTTTGATAATTTCAAAGACAAACCAACACTTTTGAAACGATTATTAATGTTCGTAATTATTTGTCTAGATATTGGCCTATTAAATGAAAGAGTCAAATCATCAACGTACAAAGTCATTTTCATACCTATAGAAGAAATATAATTAAAAACATCAATGAAAGTGTGATAATATGCCCAAAAAGCTACAATTTGACTACACGGAGAACCTGTAGGAATAAAACATTTGTTTGTTTTTATATCGTGATACATAATTAATTCTGTTAATAAATAAGCAACATCGGGAGAAGTTTTAAATTCATATAAAAATGATTGAAATACTCGCTCTCTAGAAGTGCTTTTATAAAATTTTTCAATATCTATACAAGTAACGAAATTAGAATTCAAATGAGGAATAGCGTTATGAACGATATTTTTACCTTTCTGTCCTGATATTAACCACTCTGGAACATTTGTACGCATCAAAAGGTTTTTTATTCTAGAATGTATTTCTTTTAAATCATCCAAAGGTTCTTCGACTAATCGTGGTTTATTAGGATTTTTATAACTCGTAAAAACATTATAATATTTATGTGGGGTTATTTTTAAAATATGTATAATTTTTAATATTTCTTTCAAGGAAATACCTAACAATTTTGCTAAAGATTCTTTTTTATGTAAACGATAAAATGGAGAAAAATTTATAGATTTAGGCATTATTTTTTGTGGTACCGACTTTATCCATAGCTTCTAAGAATTTCAAAATATTATTACGTAATACAATTGTAGTTTTGCTATCAGTTCTAATATTTTCTGAAAAGAAAAGTATGGCAGAATCTGTGGTATTAAATGCTTTAGCATATTTGTGAATAATATCTAAGGACGGCTTTTTCTTACCTGATTCTATCTCGGAAAGATATCCGACAGATATATTAATTCTCTTAGATAATTCAGAAAGAGTCATATCATTAAAAATACGGATGAGGCGTAATGCCTGATTTAATTTCATCATAATATTTAATTACTAGGATGTTGTATTATCTATTTTTTTACATACCATTCAACAATTTCTAAGATAACTCTTATTGTCATACGCCTTACGGCTGGGTCGTTTAAAATAGCCTTTACATACTTTTTCAGTTTTTTTGTTATTTTTGATAACATATTTATATTCTCCTTTACCACATAATTTATCTTCTCTTAAGAAAAGATGGTGGTAGTTCTCCCCTTGAGAATATGGGTTCTATGCAAATTTAATACAACATCCTAAACGTTCTCCCCAAAAACAAGAATAATAATAAACTATTCTAATAAATTGCTTATGAGGAATCTGTACAGCTCCACATACATACGGTCTATCATTATATTTATGATATAGTCGAAGTGTACGTGGTGTTCTGCACTTTAGGAATATTTGCTCCTTCTTTCAAAGAGCCGAGCTAAACAACTGCTCACGCCATTAAGGGAGATATAACCCTTGCAACTGAAACAACTTTATTATATCAAAAAAATATTTTCTCTGCAAGCGAAATTTTTTAGCAACAATTTAAGTTGCATATAGTCCGCTGTTAGCGGCTATATTTGGCTTGTCAAAAATAAGGATAGCGAATCCTAGCGGCCCTATTGGGCTTGTAACATCGCAAAAATAAAAATCTGGAATTTGAAAAAAGAGTTATGGTAAAATTTTTTCCAGAAATTTTTTACAAACTGCCCATCTAAAAAATTGGAAAAATTTTTTAGGAACTTTTTATTATTCATATTATAATATTATTAGAGTATAGCAGTTTATCTATCATTTAAAGCCAAAATGCCCTAATAATACATAAAAAATCCTAATTGATTTATTATGCTATCATATTAGTATAGTATTCGCCCTATGTATCATTACCTCTTAAACCAATTCCAAGTAGAATCAACGTAAATCTTATCATTCTTTTTCTTAAACCATTTCTGCCACCAAGATTTTTGATATGCTTTTGGGTTTTGTAAGTAAATATCTAAACTGGCCCATTGTTCTTTTTCTAACCAAAAATCAAAAGATGAAGTGCATATTTCTATTTTATGCTTATCCATTGTAAAACTAGGCCGAATTTTTACAGAGTAGTTTTGTTGTTTTAATAAGTTCGCTAAAAATACAAGCACGTGTTTATTACAGTAATTCGTCCTTAGATATAGTACCTGTTTACGCGTTTTAGCGGGCTTTACTGTAATATCCCAAATGGCTTCTTTACTTGGTAATAAAGGATAATCACCAAAAGAAGAAATAATAGACCTAATAGCACGTGTAGGAAGCGTATAAGGGTCAAATTCTTCGGACTTAAAACCTTCTATTGCCTTGTATGCGGAATTACTTACTTGATTGCTATAAGGCGTATTAATAAAATATTGTATTTCTTTATCGTGGAACGGCATTACTTTAACTAATTCATTAACACGTTTAAATACAGAGCGAAACCAAGGTCTGACATTATACTGACCAGAAACCCATACTTTAATTTTGGGCGGTGTATCGGTAGGGTGTTCTTTAAATTTCTTACGTTGTACAAGCGGGTCCTGTTCGGTAATATGATACGGTGTAGAAACTAGGGTACGATATAATAAATTTTCATCCTCATAAAATGAAGCGAGAGTTCTTTTTTCATCTACAGATATTTTTACTTGATACATAATTTTCTCCTTAATTTAATGTGTTAATTGCTGAAATAATTTAACAAAACCACGGTCTTTTATTATGTCTGAATAATCCATTATAAAAGTTATTTGGTCTTCATCACCTTTACAATCTTCTTTAAGTTCTCTATAAGTATAATCTTCGTATTTTTTTCGCAAGGCCCAAATTGATTTTTTATATCCAAGGTCCTTATATAAGCGGTAAAGCACACAATAAGATTTTATGGCGTGATACTTTTCAATGGACTTTTTATAATCTGCAATAGCCTCTTTATTCCTATTTGTTTCACGATACAAAGTCCCACGGTTGCGGTATATGCTCGCGGCATTATCATCGGCTATTTGCTCTGCCCTTTCTACTGCGCGGGAAAGAAAGACCTCCGCATCTTCAAATTGTTTATCACGGAAATACAATACTCCCAAATTATTTAGCGCAATAGCATCTTCGGGATATTTTGAAAGATGTTTCCTCAATTCACTTTTAGCTAATTCATAATTCCCTTCCATAATATGGTTGCAAGCACGGTCCTGATACTGTGGCGGGCGGCAGAATAATCCGCAAAATATACCAAGGCATATCGTTAAAGCAATAATTAAACCCTTTAAAGGGAATTGACCTAGCACAAAATCATATTCTTTAAAATCGGGCACTTTATAATTTCCTTGCAAGATTTCTTCTACCTTATTAAAGTTGAGTGTGATATCCGACAATTTATTTAATCCTGCTATAAAATTACGAAGTTTAATACACGCGGCTTCATTTTGCCAACCGAAAACGTGTGCCCACTCAATCTTACGGTCATCATTAACACCAACTACAGCATTAATGGTATTGCGTTTACCGTTTTGCCAATATTGCTGCCAAAGCATAGCCTCACTAGATTTGGCATTTTTAAGTAAAATAAAATTAAGTTTTATATTCTTTTCGCGAAACCAACAGTTATAGTCGTCTAATTTACTGAGTAATTCCCACGCATCATCTTTATTTCGGGCTGTACCATAAACAGGCATTTCACCATATTTAACCAAGTGATATTTTTTAATATCTTCCTCGGTTAACTTTTCACTTTCATACACATTGGAACCCTTTAAAATAGGATTTTTATAAGAGCGATGCACATATTCATAACAAGCCGTATCAAAAGTACCTGGCCACTCAGTTACAAAACAAGAACCTGATTCTATAATCTCGCCTTCGGCTTCCCATTCGTGGTCTACATAATCTTCTTCCTCATTACCGAATATCTCCACATATTGTTTATATCGTTCTTCGTCAATAGGGAAAGTATCGCCTTCGGCTACGGTAATTTTCCATTCTTCTTCGTGCTCAACTATCTCATAGGTTACTTCTTTTGTTTCTTCGTCTTCGTGTTTGATTTTTTCGGTCCAAGGTTCATAATAACGTGCTTCGGTTACATAAGTACCGAGTATTTCTTCATCTTGAACTTTCTCCGATTCAAAAGCTTTTGCTATCCCGATAATAATCCAAGCACAGATAGAACCGACCACAATACCTAAAATACCGAGTGATTCCCAACCCATTAAAGGCGGCACTATCAGTAAAAAACAAAGGGAATATATAAATGCAATAACCATTAAATATTCTCCTTACCTGTGGCATAAACGTTGGCAGTATGGTCCGATTTAATGACTGTAATTTTTATTTCCTGAGCATTAGGCAATAAAATATTTGCAGGGAAACTTTGAATAAATGTTTTATGCTCATTATATCGGGCGACAAGTAATCTTTGATGACTGAAAAACTCCTCACGGTTAATTTCAATAGCAGTAGCAAGTTGCTGTAAAACTGAGGTATCTAACGGGGGGTTATGCTCTACGATAAATGAAATATCTTTGCCCTGATAACGCCCTTCAATAAGTTTGGGGTAAACATCCTTAAATGCATCTAGATATGTATCAGATACATTTGTAATTTGCTTAATTACCTTCCACATTTTATCGAAGTTGGCCTCACACACTTCCTGCTGTGCTTTAACAAGATTGCGAAGGCGAATTTCCGTATTGCTAACGGAAATAAAATATCCTACTGCAAATACTACTAAGAGTACAACAACTAATAATATTCCTATCATTTTTATTCTCCTTATATTTCAATTTGAACTGCTTTTTCCAAAAATTGCGTTTGGAATAATTGCCCGACTTGCTGATGCAAACCTCTTGCCCCTAGGTGCCTTTCACAAGCATTATCTAGCAAGGTTTCAAGGGTTTCGTCAGATACTTTGTTAGATGTATGCAATAAGTCCTTATACTGTTGCAAAGGCCCGTTATGCGGGTTAAATAAGATTTTGCGTAAGTCTTCCTTCTCAAGCCCTTTTAACTGCACGAAGTATGAAAAACGGCCTATTAATTCAGGTAACATCCCATAGGCAATAAAATCATCTGCTGTCAAAGTTTCCTTTTTAACAATAGGTGCGTGCGTAAAACCGACACTTTTATCAGTATGATTAACTTGTAAACTTTCAAATGCACCGCCCACTACAAAAAGCACTTGGGAAATGTCAAAATTCATAACATTTCTAATTAAACTTTTCTCCTGCAAACGGTAACGTCTACTTTCTATAAGGCGCAAAAGTTCTACTTGTACATTTGTGGAAGCAGCCCCGCCATATCCTTCACTTCCACGGCGTATTTTATCTATTTCATCTATAAAAACTATGGCTATAGGCATTTTACCTGCTGAAGAGTGTGGAATAAGAGGCCGCAAAATATCACTTACATCCATACCGACATAACCTGTCTGCGTATATTGGCTGGCATCTGCGTGAATAAAAGGTATTTTTAGGATTTTTGCTAAGCATTGGCACATATAAGTTTTACCTGTTCCAGTTGGGCCGCTGATAAAAATATTGCTCTTATTAAATATTTGCCCGTTTTTGGCATTAGCACATTTAGTTAAATGCTCAAAAACACCTGCCACTAATTTCTTTTTGGCATCATCTTGCCCTATTACATATTTATTAATTTCGGCTAAAACTCGCTTAGGGTTTAAGGTGCGTTTTTTAACTTTGCGTTTCCTTGAAGCGGGTGCAGTAAGAAAATTAACTTTTAAATCTATTCTATCACCAAGACCTATAAAAATACCTTCTGTAAACAATACACTTTTATGGTCTAATAAAATAGACAAAACTTCTTGACGTGTTCCGAAAATTTGCCCTTTCGTTAACAAAGTAGATATCTGAAAGAAACTTGCGTTAAGCACACGTTGTAAATGTAATATTGATATGCGAAGCAGTAAGAACAGTTCTACATCAGATAAATTGTTTTTTTGAACAAAATCTGCCAGTGGTAGTTTGCTTGCATCAGAACGCAATAAACGCGTGTGAATATCCTTAAGATTTTGAACATACTCTGCTTCCTTGCAGGCAGTAACAGGGGTGTCGTTCCAATGTACTATATCTTCTATTAACTCTGCGCGGGAAGTATATTTTGTAACTTTTTTAGTTTTATTTTCCATAATTATTCTCCTTATTAATTTTTACCGTTTACATCCAATTTTAATAATCGCCATTACCTTCAATGAGTGCTTCATCGTGTCCGTAATTGTAATGAGGATAACCATTTGCTACAGGTACATAATACGCTTTTGCACTCATACAAGATATTCTATTCATATATTTTTTTGTCATAAGACTTCTCCTTATTTATTATGCCATCGGAGAGGATAAAAAAGACCCATCGTCTCCGATGGGTCCTAATTACTACAAAGCTGTTTTCTTTCCCATCGTTCAAGCATTAGCACCTTGCCTTATGGTAGGTTGCTGTGTAGTCATAGGGCTTGTCCCTCGTACACTCCTAATGGAATTTAGGTTAACAAAAGACATTTAGCCAGACTTCTGCTTAAATTTAATCTTTTGTTTAACCTTCTATATCTATTATTGCATATTATGATTAATTTGTCTCTTTAAAAATGCCACTTATGTGTCATTATTAACTTGACACCTCTAAAAAATGGAAGAATATTTCTTGCGTATCTTAAAATTTTGAAAGCCTGTACCTGATAAACTCATTAATTTGACGTTTAGAAACTCCTAAAGAAGCAAAATGTCCGTTTTTAATACGACGGGATTTTTCTCTAAAACTAACACTTTCTATCATTTCTACGTTAATCCGTTCCAATCCATAACCACACACACTACTTCTCTTATAAACAGTAGCAAAAACTAAATAAACCATTTTCGATTTGCGGATTAAACAATAAGGTTTTGCAGATATCTGACGGCCATCTGATACAATTTTTATGTAATGTTTTTCTTTAATGGCTTTTTGTAACTTAGATATAAGAGGACTTTTTGGCAATTTTGGATTAATTTCATAAAATCCCATATCAGGAGAAAATAAATGACGTATATACTTGCAAGCAGGAACAAAATCATCCCCTGCTTGTTCAGTAGCTTCATATGCTATACACAAACTAGCTGCTGTCTGAGGGGTAAGTCCTATTTTTTCCAAAGACCATTCATCGTTAACACTGTATTTACCATTGTCTGAATCTACTTCAATAACAGCTTTTTTAATAAGTGAAATATCACGCAAAATAGTGCGGTAAGACGTATTACATTTCTTAGCCAGCTCTTCCGCTGTAAATTCTTTCCCTTTTTCGTCAGTCAAACATTTGAAAATGATTGCCAAACGCTTTAATTTCGCCGTAATATCTTTGGACATAGTATTAGTATAGCATTTTATGATTTTTTCTTAGGTTGTGATTCTTCTACTATTTTGATTTCTTCCTCTGTTAAACCATATAGTTTATAAACCATTTGGTCAATTCCATCTTGATATGCTTTAACACGAGATTGTTTATCGGAGTTAGATAAATAATCCTTAGTTTGTGTAATAGCTAAGATTTTATCAACAACTGCAACAAATTGCTGTTGAATATCTATTCCTATTTTTTTAATAGGAATTTCCGATAATGGCGTTTGATAGAGTTCCAAATTATCACCTTTTCTTTTTCCTTTATTGTATAACCATACGTAATATAACTTTGAATTTAATAGTGCTAGAATATATTTTAATTTATAATTATTTATTGGTGCAGTAATAAAATACACATCAGCACTGGCATACCATTCAGTTTCATTATACCCAAAAGTATTTGTAGTGCTTCTTTGAGGAACAACAATTTTAGATGAAGTAAAAATGTCCTGTTTTCGAGGTCTATGTAAATAAGGCGAATTATGAGAAGAAACATCTATTATCTTCTTAAAATATTGGAGGTGACAATTAATAGTATTATAATTAGCAATATCGGTTTTTTGTTTATCTAAATACAAAATATACTTATTGCAAGAATTATTAGTATAAAATCTAGATATATCTGAATTTTTAAAAAATGGAACTAATAATTCTTTATCCTGATTATTTTGTATTTTAATGATTACTTTGTAATCTCTAATATTATTGCTGTCTAATACAAAAATCCCGTCTCCTTTTTGGGCTTCAATATTATATTTCTTTATATGTTTATTTGATATAGAATCAGCACCACTAACAATTCCTTGATTGATATGACAAATATTTCCTAATAATTGATGATTCTCTTTTATTTTATAGAGTATTCTATTAAGTGGCCTATTATCATCATTAGTTAATCGCATATAATTTTGCTCGGTCTCATATAAATCAGACTGTGGAACAGAATAATAAGATGTTTCTTTATCATTCCAACTAATTATTAGATTTAGGTCATTATATTTAGCATTTCCCTTCCTAGAAGTGATACAAGTTCTACAGATAGTTTTAGGAGAAGGAATATTCGTCTTTTGTAATAATGTTATTATATTATGTTGACCTAGTGCTGATTTAAAAATTTTAAATTCATTGAAGTTTATAAGTTTTAACATACAAGCTCGCTGTTTAAAATCTGTTCTTAGTTTAGTCGCATTGGTAGCAGTAATATAATAATTAGTAGTGATAAATGTACAAATCCCTTTATTTTTTAAAAGATTAAGTGCTAAATGAAAGAAAAAATAGAATAAATCCATTTTGCCCTGATAGAAACAAGATAAGAAGTTGCTCTTCTTTTTTACTGCTTGAAATACTTCCTTATTTCCTTTTTCTTTAATATAAGGAGGATTACCAATAACAATATCAAAGCCATCTTCTACATCAAACATCCAAACAGGGTCAAACCATTCTGTAGAAAGATTATCAAATGGTTTCCATAATTGTAGTTTGATAATTTTTTCGTTTCCCCAATCATTTGCTTGTAAGGCTTCCAACATTGCATATTGGGTATCTATAAATTTCTTCTTTAAAGTTTCTTTGCGTGTTCCAGAAGCAGCAAAGAATTCTTTTCTGTATGCACGTAATTGGGCGATATAATCTTCTCCATTGAGGAAACTATTTACATTGGTTTCTTCTATTTGTTTACTGAGAATATCTTTTTCTTTTTCCAATTTTGAAATTTCTTTAGTAATTGCCTTTACTTGATTTTTTTGTTCTTGAGAAAAATTCCATATATTTCTGTCTTTTAATAATGAATGGTTTTTCTTGCGTTCAATTTCTTCAATAATACTTTGCCTCTTTTGTTTGAGTTCTAAAGTATTGTTGTTATCGAGTCCAATTAAAGAATTAGCACAAGTAAAATTAAAGTTTAAATTAGGCAAGGCTTGTGGATTATCTGCTTCTTCTTCTACAATCAATGTTAGGAAAAAACGCAAACGGCAAATTTCTATAGCCATTGGTTGAATATCAACACCATAAATACACTTTTGAATAAGAGTTAATTTATTAGCATAGTCTAACATTTTGGAAGTTAAATTTTGGCTTATATTTATATTAGATTCTGGTAAACTCCTATAAATATCACCCGTTTCATCAATAATATGGATAATTGACAT
Source organism: Elusimicrobiaceae bacterium (assembly GCA_016281355.1). Taxonomy (GTDB): domain Bacteria; phylum Elusimicrobiota; class Elusimicrobia; order Elusimicrobiales; family Elusimicrobiaceae; genus Proelusimicrobium. The sequence goes on from JAEEIL010000025.1 coordinate 68,522, forward strand.
TATTTTTTGTAATATGCCCATAGGAAACGCGCCAGAACCTACAGCAGGGTCCAACACTTTAATTTCGGACAATACAGTATAGAGTCTTTGTTTTTGTGTTAGAGTCAATTTATCTACTTTTGGTTCAAATTCAAATAGTGAATCAATAACAGTGTGGTCTATATCTGTTTTTGTATAAAGATATTGTTTCAAACTTTGGGTAACCATATAGTCCACAACTTCACGCGGAGTATAGTAGGACCCTGTTGCCTTGCGAACTGATTCTTTGGTTTCGGGGTTAATAGAGGCCAGTAAATTTTCAAAAATACGACCTAACATTTCTGGGTCTACTGCTAAATCGATATCAGTAGAAGTATTTTCATCAATAGTAAAATTATAAAGTTCAAAAACATTAAATAAACTTTCAAACCAAGAATTTTCTATTTTTAAAGTATTATAATTCTTTGATATATATAAATCATTCAACTCATAGCGATCATCACTATCTGGATTAAATAATCCGCCATTTAGAAAAGGTATATCTTTATATTCACCTTCTTTACATTTTTTGATTCTATCTTTACATTCTTTATTTAGCGTTTCAAAAAATAATGGTTCTAATATATCGTGATAATAATTACCTTTACAATTTTTAACTGCTTTAGAAGAAATTAAATCATCTGAAATAAGAGATGTACCATTGCTGCGGTACTTCTTTTTCAAAAACCAGCAAAAAACCAAACGTCCTATTAAACGAACTGAAAAATTTTGTAGTCTTTTAAATCCTTCTTCCGTATCATTTACACCTGTAGGATGCTTAACATTTTTAATTAATTCATTAAAATGCTTTGATATTTCTCCATAGAATGTATCATTAACAACTTCTATAGAAAATCGTTTTAATAAATCTTCTTCATTAGTAACAGGATTGGAGAGTTGTTTAATAGCTGTATGTACCTTTTGGCCTTCCCCTACTAAAAAGGAATAACGGCGTGGATTATTTGGTTTATTATTTGCCCAATCAAAAGTTACCAAAGATATACGAAAAGTATTAGAATATTTAGGTACGAAAAAGAATATTGCTCTTTGTGTAAAATCACGACGACTTTTCATTATTTCTACAGCTTGTTTAGTAAGTCCTACACGAGCATCTGAAATATGATGATGATGAATTTCAAATACAGAAAATAACTTATTTTTTCCTAAGTAATAAGCAGTATCTATATATTCATATTTTTTCTTATCGACATTGACAACTCTTTCTTGCTTTGTAAAATTCGCGAAAAAAGAACTTAAGTCATATAATACATCTTCCCTGTTATATTTGTTATACAAACTATTTAAAGCCATATTCTTTTCCTCCGCTTGGATTACTTAATAAATTCTGTAGATAGAATAATTGTGATTTCTTTTTGTTGTTTTTCTACTTGATTTTTGAGTTTAATAAGTGTGTCTAAAAATTCAGGTGGAATACTTTTTTTCAATTGTATTTCAATTTGTTCAATATTTTTTATATGCTTAAAAGCATTACTTATTACTCGTAATTTGGCCTTACTTAAAAAACTTGTACAATTTAACAATTTGTTTAAATATATAGAATCTGAATATTGTGATAGAGATTGCCAAGCAGTTCTTATTAACCTTTCATTATCCGTCTGTTCATTATCGAGATTAAAATCTAATCCTTGTTGAGCTTGCTCATATTGCTCATAGAAAGCGTTTGTAACAGGAATAGATTTCTCTTCTTGTGAGGATTCAAACATTTTAATAGCTTCTTCATCAGTTATAGGAACTGTATTCCGTTCTTCCAAATCATAAAAACTAAAAACGCCTACATTTGCTCTTCTACCAAAAACTAACACTCCATTACGTTGATTTTCTTTCATTTTACGACCTATACGTACTCTCGAAGGTAAATTTTTGGCTTGTTGATATAATACAGGAGCATTTTTTCTTATATTATTTAAAAATTCCTGACATTTTCTTTCCCAACTAATTTCTTCTGTATTATCTTCAATTTTGTGCAATAGAGAAGCTCTTATTGTTTCCTCTGATGTCAGATATCGAGTATCTTCACGAAACACTTCATCAATAATAGTAATTTTCTTTTTGGTAATTTGCCTAATTCTAATTTCCGCTTCACCTATTTCTGTAGGAAAAAAGTTATAGATATGTAATTCATTAAATACTTTTCTATTGATACGGTTAATACGTCCCACACGTTGAATTACTCGAGTCGGATTATATGGAATATCGTAATTAAATATAGTTCCTGCGAGATTAAGATTAATACCTTCACTTAGGGCATCTGTAGTAAGTAATAAATTATAGTCATCTTTCTTATTTTCGAAACTGGCGTCAAAATTGGCACGAATTTCTTCTTTAATTTTTTTAGAACGTGACGCGTCATAGGCAATTGATTTTATAATGCCATCATTTTTGGGCAAGTTATCTTCTAAATAGGCAATAGTATCTGCGAATTCAGAAAATAATACAATTTTCCTAGAAGGGTCCTTTTGTAATTGACGATATAATTCTGTTTTTAGAAGTGCTAATTTTTTATCATTTTTAGCAGTTAATCCTCTCCAGTCTTCTTGAAGTTGTTTTAAAAGTCTAATATCGTTTTTTAAATCTTGTTCAAATTCGGGTTTTAACAAATCCTTATGAATTAAATAAATGCCTGCTTCTACCAATTTCTCTTCTTGAGTTGGTTCTAAATGACTAATTGATTTAGCAAACAAATTGCCCGCTGATGAACTGGATGCTAAATCGTATTCAGTATTTCCTTCTTTAAATTCCTGAAGAGGTAAATCTTCCAAATCATCTAGTGTCGTTTTCTTGGAAACCAAAGCTCTATGTTTAGTTTGGAAGAAAGATAAAGTTTTCTCAGTAGCATCAATAATATTATTAAGGGTTTCATTAAAAGACAAAATAGAACTTTCTAAGCGACGAACTAATAAACGTCTTAAAAAATTAGCATTGTTTTTCTGTGGGTCACCTAATACAGATAGGTATTCTGCTACATCAGATTTAAACTCATCTTTAACATAAGAGATTACTCTGTATCTTGCCGCTTTAAATTTACTCTGTTCTCCTGCTACTAGTTCAAGAGTTTGTATATACTTGTCTGCAAATTTTCCAAAAGAATATTCAAGTAATTTGGGGTCAGAAATATTAGGAAAATCAATTCCATTTTTTATTAAATCGTCTTTATATGACCCGAATTCCAAATCTTTACGATTGCGCCTTATTACAATTTCTTTAATCATATTTCTGATTTTTTCAGAAATCTTTTTATATTCTTTTGCACTATCAGCATCATCTTTTTTGATTTTATTGTAGTCCTCAATAATACTATGCATAGAACTAGAAAGATTGTTAACCGATTTTAAGGTTGAATATCCTGGAATTTGAAATAAATTAATTAATGCAAAAACATCTTCTGGTTTATTGTTAAATGGCGTAGCAGATAAAATCATTACTTTATGTCCACGACAAAGCGTTTCTAGATTATTATAATCTTGTGTATCAGGGTTACGATAATTATGTGCTTCATCGAGTATTACTAAGTACTGACGATTAAGTTTTTGAGCATATTGTAGAGCACTCTCAATCTTTCCAGAACTAAATACTTGACTGTTAACATTCAAATGAACACAGTATTCTTTCCATTGCGGAATCAAATGTGGTGGAGCAATCACTAATACAGGTAAATTAATATTTGCGGCAATAGTAGTGGCTATAATAGATTTACCCAAACCTACTACATCTGCCACAATAACCCCATTATGGTCATTAAGGCTTCTAAGTCCTTGTTCAATCGCATCAATTTGGTATTGCAAATCATTAAAGTTTTCACCCAATACTTGGCTCGGAGTTTTTAATCCTTCAATCTTGTGCACATCAAAATACTCAATAAGTACTTTTAAATAAACTAAGAAAGGCGTTGGATTAGTAGAAGGCCAAATTTTACTAAACAATTCTGTTTGTATTTCTTGTAAAGTAGTTTCATCCGCCAATACTTGTGATTCCTTCCATAATTCGTTAAATATTCTTATACTTTCTTCTACAAATGGATTTTCTCTATGTTGCACGTTAATTTCAAAGTTTTGCCCTAAACCATTTGCTGATAAATTGCTAGAACCCACAATCGTTGTTCCTAAAAAGTTTCCATTCTGACTATGTTTCGGGGAATTGTGGAAAATGTACATCTTAGCGTGACAAGGATTTTTGGTTTGTCTTACCTCTAAAGTTCCATTTTTAAGTTTATTTACAAACAAATTAAAAGCATCCCAACTTTCTTGGTTATCATACTCTCTATTATGACCAAGAATATCACAAAGTGACTGATACCAACATTGCCTCCGTTTTTGGGCATCTGGGAAGCCTTTACTGGAAGAAAATTCAATGTAATTGGAGATTCTAGATTCTGCTTGTAAACCTACCAAGATTTTAAGTTTCTGTTCTAAAGTAATATTTTTATAAAGTAATTGAAAACCAGAAAAATAAAAATATCCGACTAGAAAAAATAATTGGTCACTAGAAGGCAGAACATCATTAATTGTATCTTTTATTAATTTATTTTGATTGGTTATAAAGAAGCTCATTTTATTGTCTCCACAAAAATTTTATTACCTTATGGAGAGCAATAAAAAGGCGACTTCAGCTTGAGGAATTACAAGGACCCAAACAAAAAGTCGCCCACCTATACCGATATTCCATCGGCTATAGGTTTTTCTGCCAATTAAAAGGGTAATTAAGCCTTTTAACTAGCAAATGGCGACTATTTCTGGTTTGTAATTCCTTTTGCTTTTTGCAAAAGTCCGAGCTAAATGCTCTCCAAAAACAGTACTAATTTTGTAAGCAGGTCCTTCTTATTTGGACCTACTGAAATTGTTTTTACTCCTTAAAATTAAAACTAAAATACATTTATATATTAGCATATTTAGCAAACTCTTTTCTATAACATAACATATATCTAATTATCTTTTCCATTAAGGTTCCATTTTTTATCGGTTTTGCATCTAAAATAACGTCATTTCAGAAAATAATACCCAGTTTGTGATTTCGAAAAGAATTTTATCTCCGTCGTAAAACTGCGTTAGGTTTACACTTACCCATTATATAGAGCGGGAAAGAATTTCTTACCCACTCAAATCTAAGTATCAGAACAAAACCTGATGCAAATTAAAGGAGAATTATTATGTCTAATGATAACATAATATTAAACTTATGCGACGGAGAGTTTGGCGTAATCTCTAAAGGTCGCTCAGCAAGACACGCCTATTTGGATAAGGCTGAACAATCTGGGTATAAACAAAAATATAAACACGATGGTTCAGATGATTATATGCCAAATATTCACGTATATGCCAGCAAACAACTAGGTATTACAAGAGCAGAAATTCAAGTTTGTCCTAGTAAACTATTATATGGAACGAACATCTACGAAACTAAGGAAGAAGATTTTGAACGCTTCTTATCCTTGTTAGTAGAAAGATTAGAATATGCAGGCATTTTAACGGATGAATCAGTATTACGGAATCACTATTTATCTGGTTGGGATGTAAATAAACCTATCATCCTTCCTTTTAGTTCTTCTGTTTTACGATTAATTTGCACTCATAATATACCACAACCTGCCAAATCTCGAAAAGGTTACACGGTATATGAAGAATCGGACGGTTGGAGTGTACATTTTAACTTCAAAGAAAAATGTATCAAAATGTATGACAAAACAGCAGAAGCATTGAAACATAATTGGATGCCTGTAGATTTAGCACCATTATTTAAGGAAAGTGGTTGTTGTTTGGTTAATTTAGAGTATACAATGAATAAGAAAAAAAGTATTGATTATGAACTAAAACTCATAAAAAGTCATCTTCCTAATACTCTAGAAACAGCATTTAATAAAGAAGTATGTTCAAAGATATTACAATACAGAACTCTAGGTATATTTGAAAGATTTTTTACTATCTCAAATGATATGGTAAAACACTTAGCATCTATTGAACAATTCTGTGATATACATAAAGAATATAATGGATTACAGAAAAGAAATGCATTATTTGGTGCTGTTTGTAAGTTTATTACATTAGGTTATGCTGATTATTGTAAATACTTAAAACAACATTATTCACTGAAAGAAGTAAGAAATAACTTAAACCAACTTAAAAAACTTAATCTTTCTAGGCTGCCTGAAGAAAAGTTATTCAAAGATACTATATTAGAATCTCTATATTCTAATGATTATGTTACTAAGGATAGTATTATAGATACATTAGAGAGATATAAAAGAGATAATTTTATACCCTATGAAACCACCGCAATACAGGAAAGTAAAAATTTTGAGGAGGACTCTGACAATGCAAGATAACACAAGCCCCTTAATGGATGTTAAAGAAGTAGCAACTTATTTACATCTTTCACCTGCAACAGTATATTCCAAAAGAACACGTGGAGAGTTCCCCAAAGGATGCATTGTTAAAATAGGTGGAAAGTTGTTGTTTAATAGAGCCAAGATAGAACAACTGGTGGAAGATTCTACGGAACTCCCTATCTATCACTCTTGATTTAAACTCGGTTATTTGGTTTTTTCAGATTCTATTAATCTTTTAAGAGCCAATCTAATAACCGAAGATAAATTACGGTCTTCCCGTTGAGCATATACTTTAACACGGTTTAAAAGTTCTTCGGGAAGCGTAAAACTAATTGTTTTTATATTTTGTTCATTATCTTGTTTGGACATATAAATATAATAGCAAATTTTGTTGAATATTAAAACATAATACTTGACAATATGATTAAATATTATGTAATATTATATTATAATACTGAGGAATATCGAATATGAAAATATACAAAAATAAAAAAGGACTTTACGGAATTGATTTTAATGACGAGACAGGAAAGAGACACCGCTTCATTGTGGCGTCTAATGAATCTGCCGCTAAGGAAGAATTAGCCAAAAGGACAAATGCTTTTTACAAGGCAAAAAATGACCCACGATTAATGCAAGAAAGTCAAATGTTTAAAGATATGGTTCCGTTATTCATTACAAATCACATCAATTTATTATCATCAAAAAAGACTTACTTGGCTATGTTTAATAAAATTGTTGAATACTTTAAAGATTATCGACTAAAAGACATAACACCTCTTGCAATACAAACTTTTTACCATCAAAAAGCACAGGAGACATCTTTTTCTAATGCAAATAGATATTTCGGTATTTTAAGTAAGTTTTTTAATTGTCTAAATGATTGGGATAAATATAACGGACCTAATCCTTGTAAGAAGGTTAAAAAACATCCTGAAGAACCTTTTCAACCACACCCGATAAATGAGCAGGAAATTCAACAACTTATTACTTTTATCAGTAATGAAGTACAACCTTGCGTAATGATTGGGTTTTATACTGGATTAAGAAGGCAGGAATTATTAGGTCTTAGATGGGAAAATATAGATTTTAATTCTGAAACTATTTATATCCCAAAAACAAAAACAAAACAACCGCGTACTTTAGGTTTAACAACTGACATAAAACATATTTTGCAGAAATTAAACCCGCAAAAGGATGGTCTTGTTTTTAAAGTAACTCAAGAACAACTAAAATATCAATTGAATAAGGCGACAAAAAAATCAGGCATTGGGCATTTGAGGCCACACGATATGAGGCACTCTTTTGCAGTTAATTTTTTAAATCGCGGAGGAAGTTTAGAGCATTTACAAGGCTTACTTGGACACCGTAAAATTACCACTACACAACGATATTTAAAATTTAAAACTGGTGAAATTGCAAGTAAAATGAGAGTAATGGATGGGTTAATTCCTATTAATGTCATTAAGTAAACCATAGTAAATATCATAATCTCCGCACAATCTCCGCATTTTTTGCGGAGATTATGGTATAATAATAGCATAGGAGAAATTATTATGTACATATATCAAAACAAAAATTGGCCACACTTTACGTGGAATGAAACAAAGATTTTAAACTTACTTGCACAAGTTAAATTGACGCAAGGTTTATTGCTTGGTAAAATGCAAAATATCGGTTTTAATATGCAAGATAATGCTTTGCTTCAAACATTAACCGAGGAAATATTAAAGTCCAATCAAATCGAAGGCCAACGTTTAGATATAGAACAAGTTCGTTCTTCCATTGCCCGAAAACTTGGCTTACATAGTGAAGATATATCAGTTTCTAGAAATATTGAAGGTTCTGTTGATATGATGCTTGATGCTGTTCAAAATTATAATGCTCCTATTACAAAAGCACGTTTATGTGCTTGGCATAAAAATATGTTCCCCGAAGGTAAAAGCGGTTTTTACAATATCAAAGTAGGGGATTATCGTGATGATAAACTCGGCCCTATGCAAGTTGTTTCAGGCCCTATGGGAGCGGAAAAAGTTCATTATCAAGCCCCAAATGCAAGTGTATTAAACGACGAACTAAATAAAATGTTTGAATTTATAAATAAAGACGAAACAGATAATGTTTTGAAGGCTGCTATTGTTCATTTATGGTTTGTTATTTTGCACCCTTTTGATGATGGGAATGGGCGTATCGCACGGGCTTTATCTGAATTATTACTGGCAAGGAGTGAAAATTCATCTAATCGTTTTTATTCTATGTCTTCCCAAATAGCAAGGGAACGCAAGCAATATTATAAACAACTTGAAATTACCCAACAGGGCGATTTAGATATTACTGAGTGGCTTGAGTGGTTCTTAAATACTTTAGAAAATGCTATTAAAAATTCCGACGAACTTTTGAAATCGGTTTTAGCCAAAGCAAACTTTTGGAAACAACATCAAGGTAAAACATTTAATGACCGCCAAAGCAAAATTATTAATATGGTATTTGACGGATTTAGCGGCAATTTAACCAGTACCAAATGGGCTAAAATTTGTAAATGTTCCCAAGATACTGCAAGTCGTGATATAGTTGATTTAGTTAAACGCGGAATTTTAGAACAAATCGGTGCGGGAAGAAATACACATTATAAACTCATTAAATAAATGTTGTAAAATATTATTGTTGATGGAATTTATGGGAGAAGATATATGAAACAGCAAGGAAAACAATCTGCGACTGTAGATTTAAGAGGAGCTCTTAGAGTCATTCATAAATCAGGAAACAAATTAGCACCAATTTTTGAAGCCTTTACTAATGCTTGGGAAGCTATTGAGGAGAAATATAAGACAAAATTAGATAAAGGACAAATAACTATTAATCTCTTTTTTTCATATATTGATTCCACAAAAATTAAATCTTTCCAATATCTAACAATTACTGATAACGGTATTGGGTTTACTGAAGAAAATTATTCTCGATTTAATGACTTGTTCAATAGCACAAAAGGAAAAGGAAACCTTGGTTCAGGTAGATTACAATATGTTCATAGTTTTGAAGATGTAAGATTTGAAAGTTTATATTCGAACAATGGAACAATTTTTTCTCGTGTATTTCATTATAATAAACAAAACGGAAAAAATTTTATCGGAGAAAATTTGTTTAACGAAGTCCCTAATGGGGAAAAGACAGGAACGTGTGTTACAATGAGCAAACTCAAGAATCAAAACGACCAAGTATATTTTGATTCTTTATCGATAAAACAATTAAAAATGTCCTTGATTATTAAATACCTTTTCAAATTTTCAGCTAATATTTTCCCTAATGTTAATATCAATTTCTTCTACAACAATGTAATAAGTGAAAAACTAAATATTTCTAAAAAGGATATACCTACTCCAAATAGCACAGTTAAATTAACAGTTTCATATCAAAAACCGACGCTGCAGAAGACTATCAATAAAGAGAATAATGTCAAGATTCCTCCTAGAGTAATATGGACACCAACTTCCCAAACAACACAATTACAAGCAACCAATTTTATATTACCTAGTTCTATTTCTTCTGAAAATAAAATCACGCTCTATAGCCAGAATACAGCTATTCAGGACTTATCTTTTCCAGATATTTTTAAATCAAAGGAAATTATTGGAAATTCCCACTTTTTAACAGCCATCCAAGGAAAATATTTAGATGATTTACCCTTAGCTGATGAAAGTCGTTCTAAACTTCAATTTCCTGACAAACATTTAATAGAACAAGAAACTTTGCAAAATTCATTATTTCCTTCTAATGAGGAATATATATTTTTAGAAGATGTGAAAGATTCCGTTCGACAATCTTTAACAAAATTCTATCCTTCTTTAAAAACTGTTCTTGATGAACGTAATGCAAATGTTAACTCTATTGTAAAAACTTTTAATATATCTGATGATACATTACGAAAGACAAATTTAGAATTAGGTGATACTTCTACCCAAAAAATCTTAGAAAAGTTCTATATTACAGAAGCTCAGAAGAAGTCTAAAAAAGATGCTGAAATCAAGCAAATATACGATAGCGTTTGTGATTTGAACCCTTCTGATGAACAATACTTTGAAAAACTTAAAGGGAAAAGCAAAGAATTACTTAATTTAATTCCACAGCAAAATTCAGAAGACTTAAGTTTATATATTGCTCGTCGTGAAATGGTTATTGCATTACTTGATAAAATCCTTTCCAAAGAAACTACAGTACAAAAACAATGGGATAAAGATGAAATACGCAAACAAACAGAAGAATTATTACACAATCTATTATTTAGGAAATATCAATCCACAGTACCAACAAATAGCGATTTATGGATATTGAACGAAGATTTCATATATTTTTCAGGACATTCGGAAATTGCTTTAAAGGACATCAAAGTGGACAATGAAATATTGTTTCGTGACAATCTTGAAGATGAAGTTCAAAATTATGGCATCAAAATTCCTGACACAAGAAGACCTGATATCTGTTTATTTCCAGACGAAGGAAAATGTATTTTAATAGAATTAAAAGCTCCAGAAACTGATGCTAAAGATTATTTACTACAAATTCAAAGGTATGCACGCTTAATTGCAAATTGTTCTAAAGAAAAGTTTCAAATCAATCAATTTTATGGATATTTAATTATTGAAAATATTAATGAATATGACACAGGAGGTTTCCAACCTGGAATTCAAGAAGGCACGTGGTTTAAACCATCCGAAACTTTATATGGAATCAAAGATGAGAGCAAAATTGTTAAAGGGGTTTTATATCAAGAAATTATTAAATGGTCAGCATTACGGGAACGTGCTAGTAAAAGAAATAGGAAGTTCGCCGAGTTATTGAATATTCGCTATAATTATAAGAAACCTTCCAAATAACCGCTATTGTCAATATTTTGGCAATGGCAAAAAAAGACAAATACGGGGGAAATTTCTCGACGATAACTTTCCCAGTCAAGTGGCGGAACGCCCTTGACATGGGAAAGGTCACAGGTTCAAATCCTGTACTGGGCAAATTTTTTCGGCATTTTTGCCGATAAAATTTGCACTTGTAGGAACAACAACTGCTTGTTGTTCCGTCAGGATTTGAAGGCGGAGCGATGTTTTTGTTTGAGCGGAGCGAAAGGCAAAAACCGCGAGCCAGGGCTGGAGCAAATTCCGTCAGGAATTTGATGGAAGCCAAATCCTGTACTGGGCAATTTTTATTAAACATTTTTATATGAACAAATTAAGTCATGTTGCAATTATTATGGACGGTAACGGCCGTTGGGCTAAACTTAAAAACCTTCCGCGTAAAGAAGGGCATAAGGAGGGGGCAAACTCCGTTGAAGCAGTAGTACAAACCGCTTTAAAAGAAGGTATTAGTGTTTTAAGTTTATATGCATTTTCAACTGAAAATTGGGCGCGCCCCAAAACCGAAGTTACTTATTTAATGCAACTGCTTGCAGATACTTTAAGTAAATTTACCGAAGATAAATATAAAGATGTAAAACTTGTTTTTAGCGGCAGGCGATTGGGCTTACCTAAAAAAATTCTAACCAAACTTGATGAAGTTATAAAAGCAACCGCAGGTAATAAAAAACTTATTTTAAATTTATGTCTAAATTACGGCGCCAGGCAAGAAATTACCGACGCAGTAAACAAAATACTTGCACAAGGTAAAACAAAAATTACCGAAGGTGATATCGAAAAAAATTTATATCAAAATTTACCCGCACCTGATCTTATTATAAGAACATCAGGTGAAGAAAGGCTTTCAAATTTTTTGCTTTGGCAAGCTGCGTACAGTGAGTTTTATTTTACAAAAACTTTATGGCCTGATTTTAAAGAAAAAGATTTTCTAAAAGCACTGCTTGCTTATTCTAAGAGAGAAAGGCGTTTTGGTAACCGAGGATAGGTTACCCAAAGGACCTATTCGACATTAGGTCTAAGTTCCCTTGTAGTTTACCTTAATAACTCATAAAATATTTGTAGATGAGGCAAGCAACAACGCTAGATTTTAAGGTGCCCACAAATAAGGAGAAAAAATGAAAAAGAAAAACTTAGCAGTAACATTCGCAGTAGTCGCTCTTTCCGCCATACCTTTAATGGCGCAGCAGGTTGCTTATACTACACCGAACAAAGAATCAAAACAGCAAGTTCAAACTGTAATTCAAACTGAGATTTTAGATCAACAAAATCAGAACATCATTGATGCAATTAACGCAGATATCAACAGCACAAAAAAATATGAAAATCTTTCCGCTGACTACAAATGGTTCTTAAAAACAATGGCAGATGAATCTTTAGCAGGCACAAGGGAAGAATTTATTGAACAAACTGTTTTTATGAGAATTGATGATTTAGCTAAATCCATCTTAAACTTGCCTGAACATGCACAACCGTACTATATAAAGTTGATGGCAGAGTCTAAACATTATTTCACCTACCAGAAGAAAGTTGTTACTTTGAAAGATTTATTTGAATTCTCAAAATATTCAGTAAATCCAGTTGTACTTAACAACACATCAATTGCACAATTGTTAGAAAAACAAAATACTCTCAAAAAGACAACTTCTATTTCATTCTGGTCTGAATTCTTTCAATCTTTGATTCGTACCGGTCAAACAGAAAAATAAATATTGAAAGACTAACAAAAATTTACCCCCGGTCGCAAAACCGGGGGTTTTTAATTGCAGACAATTTAAACCTATTTAAATAAGTTTTCTAAAGAACGCGTATTGGCTTCTTCACTCATTGTTTTAATAAGTTCATCATTGGAAACAGTTATATTCTTACCGCTTCTTAAACGAATTGTAACGGTATTTGTTTCCGCTTCCTTTGCACCGATAATCAAAGTATAAGGTACTTTTTCAAGGTGTGCGGCACGGATCTTGGCACCCAACTTTTCCGGGCTTGCATCAAGTTCAACGCGAAGGCCGGCTGCTTTCATTTTTGCTTGCAAGGCTTTTGCGGCTTCAAGTTGTGCATCGGTTAAAGTTAAAATCTTTGCCTGTAAAGGTGCAAGCCAGAGGGGGAATAAACCGCCGTAATGTTCAATTAAAATACCCAAAAATCTTTCAATTGAACCGAGCATAGCACGGTGTACCATTAAAGGTCTTTCACGCCCTTCTTTAGCTACGTATGTTAAATCAAAACGTTCCGGTAAATTGAAATCGAACTGAATTGTGGAAAGTTGCCAAGGCCTGCCGATTGCATCAATCAATTTAATATCAATTTTAGGCCCATAAAATGCCGCTTCACCTGCGTGAGAAGTAAAAGGTATATTATTCTTCTTTAAAACGCTTTCAAGAGCATTTTGTGCTTTATGCCAATCATCCGCAGAACCGGTATAATGTTCCGGGTGTGCTTCATCCCAAGTTGAAAGTTCTACTTTATATTTTTCAAAACCAAAAGTCTTAAAAATATGTAAAGCGAAAGCAAAACAATCTTCAATTTCCTTTTCTATTTGGTCATGTGTGCAGAAGATATGAGCATCGTCTTGTGTAAACCCTCTAACGCGAAGTAAACCATGCATTACACCTGAGCGTTCATAGCGGTAAACCGTACCTAGTTCACTAAGGCGCAAAGGCAAATCGCGGTAACTTCTGAGTTGTGCATTATAAATTGCGATATGGAAAGGGCAGTTCATCGGTTTTAACTGATATTTTTGCCCGTCAACTTCAATGGGGCTAAACATATTTTCGCTATAGAAATTTGCGTGGCCTGATTTTTCCCACAAATGCAAATGTGCAATATGGGGGGTATAAACCATATCATAACCGCGGGCCAAATTTTCATTTCTTATCCAATCTTCCAAAATCTTGCGGAGCATCCCGCCGCGTGGCTGCCAAAGTACTAAGCCGGGGCCGACATCTTCGGTAATAGTAAAAAGTTTTTGTTCGGTACCGAGTTTACGGTGGTCGCGTTTTGCAGCTTCTTCTTGCTGGTGTATATAGTTTTTAAGTTCTTCTTTATCATTAAAGCAAAGACCGTAAATACGTTGCATTTGAGGACGTTTTTCATCACCGCGCCAATAAGCACCGGCAATATGGGTAAGTTTAAAACTGTTAACCTGACCACTGTGTTCTACATGTGGGCCACGGCATAAATCGGTGAAATTACCAACGGTATAAGTGGTAATTTGGCCATCTTCAAGTTCTTCAATAAGTTCCGTTTTAAAAACTTCACCGCGGTCTTTAAAATATTTTAAAGCATCCTGTTTGGAAATTGACTTGCAAACAAAAGGGTGTTTGGCTTTGCAAATTTCCTTCATTTTATCTTCTAAAGTTTTTAAATCTTCCGGTGTAAATTTATGTGTTGTGTAAAGGTCATAATAAAAGCCGTTTTCAATTGCAGGACCAATGCCAAATTTAGTATCAGGAAAAAGTTCCTGTACTGCTGCCGCTAAAATATGCGATGCGCTATGTCTTTTCTTTTGTATATCTACATTTTCCATATTAATTACCTTCTTTCACACATAAATTTACCCTATTTAAGAGCAAATCTGCTCCTAAAAAGGTATAATTATTTTAGCATTTTTTGAGAGGTTATACTAATTATGAAGGACTTTTTGAAAAAATATTTATTACCTTTAAAACAAGATATCCCGCTTTTTACCGTCTTGGCTTTGCCAGGAATGATTATGTTTTTGGTGGGCTTAAACCAATTTGGCGCACTTGGGGGGCTCTCTTTAACTGTAGGGGTTATAATCAAATTTCTTTGCGAATTCTTAACTTTGGCAGCTATTTTCTATTTCTTCCACTTTTTGGGCATAAAACGCTCTTGGGCTTTAGCAATAGTAATTTTCCTTTATTACATTACTCTGTGTGCGGACTTTGCCATTTTAATTTATTTTAAAGAACGTTTTGTTTCCAAATATTTAATGACTTTGGGTGGCGCAAATTATAAATTTATGGGGGACATTCGCCTCTTAACTATTTTTGTAATTTTATACTCTTTGGCTTATTTTGCAATCAAAAAATTATGGGTTAAAACCAGTTTTAAACAAAGCACTAAAAAACTTGCTGTTACAGCGGTACTTTTGCTATTAATATCTTGCTTAAGCCCTATAAAACATATTGCTACAGAACAAGCCTTTTATACAAATCTCTTGATAGATACCCCACTCATTAATTTGGCAAAAGATATTACTTCAAACAAGCCAAAATACCAAATAGTGCAAGAATTACCGGCCGAACTTGAAGATATCGTAAAAGAATATAACTTATTTACACCTACCGATTTTAAAAACAAAAACACTTACAAAAAAATTATTTTGCTTACTACAGAAGCTCTTTCAAATAAATTCATTTCTTCTTTTAACCCGAATATTCCACCCGAAGCAAGTTCAATTTATGACGGCCTTTTATACTTTTATCCTTATGCTTCTTTAAAACCTGTTACTCTTTCCACTCTATATGGTTTAAGCGTTATATTTTCCGGCCATCCAAATGCGGAACTGTCCTTTAAGAATGAATACCCTTTATCCTTTGTCAAAATTTTGAGGGACAACGGCTTTAAAACGGTTTTCATACGCGGCGCTAACGAAGAATATATGAACGAACACATAACTTTTAAAAAAGCTGGTTTTCAGGAAATTTACGGTGCTGCAACTTTTGAAAGGGATCCGCAATATGCATCCTCAGTTGCTTGGTGGGGATTAACGGACAGAAAACTTTTTGACTTTGTCATTGATTACCTAAAGCAACATAAAAATGACGAAAAAATATTTATAGATATTTTAAATGTTGATACTCATGTTCCAACCGGACGCACCGATTATTTGGGCCAAGAATATATGGAAATTTCCGACATAAACCCAAAAATTGAAGACCTTTACAAAAAGCCCAATATGGCACGTGCTTTTGCAAGGCATAATGAAGATTTGGGTTTATTTTTAAAAAATCTACAGGAAGAGAATTTGCTTGATGAAAACACACTGTTAATTATTACAGCGGACCATCCGTTTTTTGCAAACCTAGAAGGCGCAGGAATATACAAAGGCGCGCGCCCTGTTTTTAATGAAGTACCAATAATATTTATTTCCAAAAAACCGATTGAAGAAAAAATCTCCGGTGATTTATTTAAATCCCAGCAAGATATTGCACCAACGATTTTAGGCCTTGCCGGGCTTGATATACCGCGAGGTATGTTTGGGCGCAGCATTTTCGATAATCAAACACATACTGTATTTAACATAAAAGACGGTTATGTTAAAGTGAGCAATACTAATGGTTCAAAAATTGTACCGTTTGGCTCTAAAGATAAACAAAATAAAGCCTTGCTTGAACTTTTAAATACGGCATTGACGGAGGAAAAATGAACTTTTTTTTAATTAGTCTCGGTTGTCCAAAAAATTTAACAGACTCTGAAGATTTTTGTGCACGTCTCCTTGCCCATGGGCATAATTTGGTTTTTGATGTTAAAGATGCCGATGCCGTTTTAATAAACACATGCGGATTTTTGGCAAGTTCCGTCAAAGAAGCGGAAGAAAACATTAAATATGCCTTAAAACTTAAAAATGCCGGCAAAATTAAAAAAGTTTTTGTTACCGGATGTATGGTGGAACGCCTCGGCAAAAGTGTTTTAAAAAAATTTCCTAAAATTGATTTGGCTTTTTCTATAAAAGCACAAGATAATATCGAAAATATTTTAGGAAAAAGAGGTACGCTTTTACCATCAATTTCCAAAACTCTACATGCACCGGAATTTAAAATGGGTTTGACTTTACCGCATACTGCATATTTAAAAATTGCCGACGGTTGTAATAACCGTTGTTCTTATTGCACAATTCCGTTTATCCGCGGTATTTACCGCAGCAAACCCATGGAAGAAGTGCTTGAAGAAGCCAAAATCATGGCGAAATCAGGCGTAAAAGAAATAAGTTTAATTGCACAAGATACAACTTCCTATGGGCAAGATTTGTATGGAAAACCACAGCTTGAAAAATTGCTTAAAAAATTAGTCAAGATAAAAGGCCTTGAACGTTTTAGAATAATGTATGCTTACCCGCACCGCGTAACAAAAGAACTTGCAAGAATTATAGCAGGGGAAGAAAAAATTTACCCATACCTTGATTTACCTCTCCAACATATTTCCGCACCGATTTTAAAGGCCATGAACCGCCACTGCGGGCCTGAGCAAATAAAAGAAGTGTTGGCTATGCTCCGAAGTACTGTTAAAAATATTGCCATCCGTACAAATTTTATTGTCGGCTTTCCTGGGGAAACAGAGGAACAATTTGAAGAACTTAAAACTTTTGTGCGAGATTTTAAATTTGACAATGTTGCAGTATTTGAATATTTTAGGGAGAGGGGGGCAAGTTCTTATAATTTTAAAAAACAAATTACTGCTGCGGTTAAACGCCGCCGCGCCCTTGAACTCGAGGCCGTACAAAGCCGCGTTATTGATGAAATAAACAAAAAATTAATCGGCAAAAATATTGAAATTATTGCAGATACTCCCACCCTTGGCCGCACCTATAAAGATGCCCCTGATATCGACGGTACTGTAACATTTGACAAACCTGTGCAACCCGGCGAAATATTTAAGGCAAAAATAATTTCTGCTACGGGTTATCAACGAACTGCAAAAGTTAAATAATTTCTATATAGGCCTTGACAATGCTAAATATTTGCCCTAAACTATATTTATATGCCATATGGAGGCTGCTATGAAAAATAACAAACTTTTATTTTTGGTAATTTTCTCTGCAAGCATTTTGCTTGCCAATTCTTTGTTCGCGCAAAATAAATTTGCCGAGAAATACAAAGATATTCACAAAGCATTAAAAGGATCCACCGCAGGTTCTGCTAAATCTAGGCTTGATCCCAAACAAGTAACTACTATGTTACTTATGGCAGTTAAAGTGAATGACGGTTATGAACAGTTAAATTCTGTCTTCAAAAACCAGGTTCTTCCTAATAAGGACAGGGATATTATTGTCTCAGATGCCGTAAAAAAATTATTTGATAGTGAAGATTACGATGCTTTTTTGTATCTATATGATTTAGCCCAAAAGGACGGTAAAGTAAAAATTACCGCCAAAACAAAAACTAATATTTTAGAAAATATTGTATTTATGGCACAGGAATTTAAAAAAGATGATCTGTTTGAATTATTAAACGGTACTTTAAAATATTTGAGCCCTAAAGAAATCAGGGATAATTTTAGTTCCAGCCTTTTATTTGTAAATAACCTATCTTTAGATGGTCAAAGTAGAATTATATTAGATGTTGCACTTGAAATCTTGAAAAAGGCAGAATCACCCAATAATTTAAGGGTTAGTTATGATCCGGAAACTAATAGGCCGACTACTTCCCCAAATAAACGTATATCTTTGCTTAGTTATATGGTCTTAAAGTATGATCCAAAATCAAGTATTCATAAAGGCAAAAATAATAAGGACCTATTTACAATGTTAATAATTAACTATCCGGATAAAAATGAAAAAATAGGTAATGAATACCTTTGGCAAATTGTTAATAACGGAAAATTGCCTAAGGAAATAAAAGACCTATTTAATGAACTTTAGTATCATGACTTATAAATTTAAAAGGGCTGCTTTTAGCAGCCCTTTTTATTATTACTTTAAAACGCACCATTATTTTATAACTTCAGCAACAAGTGGGCGAGTTTTCGGTCTTTTTGCACCGATATTATATGCTTGCTTAAATAATGCAACACCGTCTGCTAAACGTTTTGTGTCATCTGCATAAATATGGGCAATAATATCGCCTTTTTTGACTTTATCGCCTAGTTTTTTATCAAGCCATATTCCTGCACCGAAGGCAATTTTATCTTCCATCTTGCCACGACCGGCGCCAAGCAAAACTGCCGCTTCACCGACTGTTCTTGCAGTTAAACGGGTAATAAAACCGGCTTTATCCGCTTTAATTAAAGCACAATGTTTAGAATCTTTTAAATACTTTCCCGGATTATCTGCAATAGCAGGGTTTGCACCTTGCCATTTAAGCATTTCTTTAAATTTCTTTAAGGCCTTACCGCTTTCTAATATCTTTTCTACGATGGCACGCGCTTTGTTTAGGTTCTTTTCTTTACCCGAAATCAAAAGCATATATGCGGCACTTTCAATTAAAAGCTCATAAAAATCAGGTGCAATATTTTTATTGCCTTTTAAAATTTCTATGCTTTGGCGCATTTCGTTTGCGTTACCTACGGCACGCCCTAACGGTGTATCCATATCGGTTAAAAGCGCACAACATTTTAACCCAAGCATTTTTGCAGTTTCTACTAAAGTTTTGGCAAGTTCTTTCGCATCTCTGTAATTTTGCATAAATGCACCGGATCCGTATTTCACATCTATAAATAAAGATTTAACACCCTCCGCATATTTTTTTGACAAAATACTTGCTGTAATTAAAGGCCTATTTTCGACGGTACCTGTAGCATCACGCAAAGCATACAGTTTTTTATCCGCCGGCGCAAGTGCGGAAGTTTGCCCGAACATGCAAAGCCCAAGTGCTTTCATTTGTTTATAAATGTTTGATGTTTTAACACGAACTTGAAAACCTTTCATTGATTCAAGTTTATCTAGCGTGCCGCCTGTATGCCCAAGCCCGCGCCCGGACATCATTGGAACAGCAACACCTGCACAGGCTACAAGAGGTGCAAGCGCAAGGGAAATACCATCCCCGACACCACCGGTTGAGTGTTTATCAACTGTCGGTATTTTTATATTTTTAAATTCGAGGCGCTCCCCGGAATGTGCCATTGCTTTGGTTAGCATGGCGGTTTCTCTTTTAGATAAAGGGTTTAAAAAACAAGCCATTAAAAATGCTGATAACTGATAATCAGGCAAAGTTTCTTTAGCCGCACCTTGGGCGATAAAATTAAACTCTTCCTGGGTTAATGGTAAATTATTTCTTTTCTTAATAATTAAGTCCAACATCCTCATAAAAAAGATCCTCCTCGTTAAAAATTCAGTTTAGCATTTTTAAACACAAATATCTAGTAATAGGACCTTTGGCCCTTTTAAGTAGGTCTTTTTGCTCTTGTTACAAAGCCTTATTACTGGTAAACTATAGTTAAGAAACACAAAACAGAAAGGAGAAATATATGAAAACAAAAAACTTTTTATTATCAGCAATTGCCCTTTTAGCGGGTACTTTGCTCAGCACACCTGTACTTGCTCAAGACTTTCATGAGTTAGAAGCTCTAAAAAAAGAAATTAAACCGATAGTAAAAACTTCCATGCCTCAAAAAGAATATCTTAATGTAGAGCAATTATTTAATCAAATGAATGAAGATTTACCTATAAATCTTGATGAAATAGAAATATCGGCAAAAAACAGCCTTAAAGATAATCAGATATCTAAGATATATCAATATGATTTAATGGTATTGTGTATTGAAACTAATCACAGTGATGTTTTGCTTGCTTTATTAAAGGCAGGTTTTAACCCGGAATTAGGGCAAGAATTAGGCCTTACCTCTTTGCCTGCAAAAGCGGTGGAAAATAATGATTTGAAAGCATTTGCTATGACCTACCCTTTTGATATTGAAGAAAAGGAAAAGGAAATAGCTGAAGAAGTAAAAAACATAAATCCTTCTTTAAGCAAAAGACTAGATGAATTTAAGGAAGAAAGCCAAGTCTACATCAAAAGAGGAATTAAGCAAGTCCAACTCAAAATCGATAAATTACAACTTGAAAAAATCAAAGAACAACAACAAGTTTACGGCGAATATATGTACAGGATAGATAAAAAACCTGCTGCAACCGCAACTATTAAAGTTGTACCTAATGAACCTTTCAGTGAAAGTGAATTACAACGTAAAATTGATTCCTTGGAAAAAAATAAATAGGACATTTAATTTACAGCAAAAAGGGTTGCCAAAAGCAACCCTTTTTTTGACAATTTGCAAATTTCCTAATCTAAAAATAATATTCTGCCTTTATATTTTTTGGCAACTTTTATATTATTTTCATCGCCGCCCACATCATTACTACTTTTGTAAAAAGGGAGGGGGAAATCCGGCCTTTTTTCTTCCACAATTTCCGCTGCACGATATAAAATATTATTCATTATCGCACCGCTCACCAAAGAAGAAACAGGCCCGGCACTTTTGCCGTTTAAAGTCAAAACTGTCTCTTGTTTATTACAACAATTATCAATTAAGACATCGGCAAAATCTCTTAGCATTTTCCCGCTTGAGTGGCGGGATTTTGTCTCTTTATGCGCACTGGCTGCTGTTATAACAATTACTTTTAAACCTTTATTTTTTGCGTAAATTGCAGCGTCAATGCCGGCAGGGTTTCGGCCTGAATTTGAAATAATGATTATGCTGTCTTTATCAGTCATTTTATGTTTTGCAAGTATAGGCAAAATATATCCTTCTTTACGCTCTAAATCTGTTGCTTTATGTGCAGTGGGGCGAAAGTTAAAACTATCGTCTAAAATTGCACTAATGCAAGCGAGGCTGCCGCTACGGTGAAACCCTTCCAAAGCGGCACTGTGGCTATGCCCGTTACCAAGTGTAAAAATAAGCCCGTCGTTTAAAACGGTCTCAGCTAAAATTTGTGCGGCACTCTCCATTGCGACACTTTGTGTAGCGTCAATTTTTTCAAGAGTATCAACTAAACCTGTAAAGTATTTGTTCATAATTATTATCTTTTTATCCTTGTAATTATTCCAGGTAACAAGTGTGGTGCAGTTGTAGCAACCACACCTGCGCCTACTATGACACAAATAGTAGCCAAGGTGGAATTTATTTGTTCTTGAGAGATTGCCTCAACACTGCCCAAATATTCCTGATAACGTCGAATTATTCTTTCATCGAATTCTTTCTTAAATTTTGCTATTAATTGCTTTTCCATACCGAAAGCATAAGCATACGGCAAATAATCGCAGAAAAGCCTTTCTTTATCAAAGGGGTTAGAAAAATGCACGCGCCCCTTTTCCGCTATTAACATATATTGCCTAAAGCCCATTAAGCGACAGTATGATTTCACATATCGGGGGGAAATATTATCAATAAACATAAATAACAGCCCAAAACTAACCAAAGATATACCAAAACAAAATTTAGCGACATAAGTTGCAAATTGATTTTGAGATGTATAAATAAGCAAAAAGGAAAGCAAAAGTATGCCCAAAGGTATAGACATTTGATATACATTTGCACGAAAGAAACTTTCACTTTTAACAATCATACGGTCTATCATTTTTTTAAAGGCATTTTGTATATATGTGGCGTTGGTATTATCCAATACTAAAGTGGGGGAATAGGCAAATAAATTTTCGTAAATTATTTTATCTTCCTCAAAAAGTTCAGAATAATTTGTTCCCTTTAAAGAAGTGCAACAAATATTCCCTTTATATTTACTGATTTTTATATAACCTTTCATTGCCAAATTTATTAAAGTTATAGTTACATAAGAAAAGTCTATCGGCTCTTGCCTATGTAAAATATATTTTGCAAAAGCGGGGGTAATGTCTTTAGGCGGTTCATACTCGGTAACAAACGGGCCTTTTGGGTCTTTGCCGTATTTTCTCCAAACAAAATAGCAACAAATTAACATAACAAGCATAACAAATATCGGTAATATATTTAACATACCCCTTAGATAACGAGACGCAAGCAAATAATTATCAAAAAAACCTTTTTCAAAAGAAAGATCAAGGGAAATTTCTTTATCTAAAAATGGGGTTAAGGAAAATTCTTTATCTTCTTCTAAAGGTAAAACAGCTTTACCGATTTTTATTGAAGTATTTTTTATTATGTGGCTCCCATCGACTTTAAAAAGAATTTTACCTTTATTAAATTTATAAGGTAAATCTTGCAAATTCAAATTCCACTTAAACACATCCTTATTATAACCGGCCTGGATGACATCAGATACTGTATATGACAAAATAATATGGTTTTTACCTATGCGCAAATGCGGATTTACCAAAGCATAAATATGAACTTTATTATCAATCATTTTTTGGGTAAAATCCACATATTCTCCGTTAATAAATACAGAAATTCTTTTCACATTTATATCTTCGTCAATAATACGTTTTAATGCCGGTAAGCTTATTATTGAATCCGTGTAAAAAGTTATGCCTTCCTGTACTTCGGCAGTGGCATCTTTTCTCAAAATAATTTTAGCACTGTAATTAAAATCTTCCTGTGCAAATAAAGGCAAAGCACAAAAGAACAACAAGACGAAAATCAAAAAATTTTTCATAATTTTATTATACAAAAAACCCATACCGATTTGGTATGGGTTTTAATTAAGTGCTTATATTTTATTCCAAATTCTTAGGTGTAAAAGCATTGGGCAAATACTCTTTTAACATGCGCATTACAGGCGGTTTTTTGTCCTGTAAATTAAGTGTATAAATAGGTGCATCCGGGCGTGCAAATTCCGCAATAACCTGGCGGCACGCACCGCAAGGGGTAGCCTCGGGTAATTTGGGATCTTGCGATACTATGATATAGAGGGCGAGTATTTCTTTTTCACCTTCGCTGATTGCTTTAAATATGGCGCAACGCTCGGCGCACATTGTTAAGCCGTAAGAGGCATTTTCAATATTTGTTCCGCCGTAAATTTTACCGCTTTTGGCAAGTGCTGCGGCCGCCACACGATATTGGGAATAAGGCGAATAAGAATTTTTTAAACTCTCTTTTGCTTTTTTAAGCAATTTATTTAATATCGTTTTTGAAATCTTCATAAACCCTCCTGATACTGTCTAATCATTATAGCAATTTTTGACTAGTTTTTACTTTATTTTAGAAATCTTTTTTATGAAGAATTATGCTTTAAAATTATAAATTTAGGCCTAAATTTTATAGGCCCTAAAAAATGTGCGTACAATACAAAAAGAGAATAAAAATTAACTAATCTAAAATAATTAAAAACTAATTACTTGACATTAGATAAAAATAATGCAAATATATTATATCAGCAAAATTTTGCTGATTACAACTTAAAGGAGGTTGTATGAGAAAACTAACAACTGCGGTGTTTGCGTTCGCTTTATGTTTAGGGGTTTCCGCTAACGCCGTTGCACAAACTCAAAACGCCAAAACAGAGGGCCACGGTTATGACCAAGGCCGTCAAATGACACATCAACTAAATATGCAAAGTGAAATCCAGGCACGTGAAGGCATAGTTTATGCCACGCCTTTGATTCACGAGTATATTTATGAGGATATGATGGAAGTAAAAATCCCGGCACGCCATGAAAGGCGCATTGCAGGCATGTATACTTATTATTATAATGAAGCGGATGATGCTTATTCTAACTTCAAAAAAGACCTAAAGGACAGAATGGGGTTTTCCTATGGTTTAGATTGGTCAATAACCGCACAACGCGGTGCACCGAATGGGCATAAAACTGCTTTTCAAAACATCTACTATCCTTACGCTCAGCTTGATTTATTTAACACACATTCTTTGCTTGGCTCTGCGCAAGTTAACTTCAACTACACACTTGCGAGATACTGGGGGCTTTCAAGCCTTAGTGATAACCTTGGCGTAGCTACACCTGTTAACGATTATCCCGGCAGGCAAAATATCTTTTCCCAACTGACATTTAACCATAATTGGGGAGGGGCATTAAGTTGGCTTTCTTGGGCAATCGGTCAATATCCGTTATATAATTTTGACGGCACAACATACGATTCGAACCAACAAACAGGTTTAATAAACTATTCAATGTCACAAAATGCAAGCGCCACTTACCCTCAGGCAAGTTTCGGTGTGTATGCTGAAATTACCCCGACGGAAGAAATTACTATAGCCGGCGGTTACCAGGATGCAACAAATGTTACAGGTTCTGTAATGCGCGTTAATACCGCTTTTGACGGTAAATATACCGGCTTTGGATCTATTACTTATACACCTAAAAATGTTTTTGGCTTAGGTAAAGGCCAATATTCAGGTTTAGTTTACTATCAACCTTCAGTTGAAAAACAACCCGAAAATTCTATGGGTTGGAGTTTCAATATGGAGCAAAACCTCTGCAACAATTTGATTATGTTCGGCAGAGCAAACGGTTCAACAAATAGTGTTTCACCTATAAAAAATTCTTATATGCTCGGTATGTCTTATGTTAACCCTCTTCACAGAAATCCGCTTGATACAATCACTGTCGGTGTTGCATATAACAGAATTGCAAGGGATGTTTACGCCCCTGCTTATGTTCGCACGGGTGAAACTGTTTTTGAAGCACAATGGGTTTGGGGTTTAGGTTCATATTTAACTATAACACCGGATTTACAAATGTATAACCGCGCAGCATTTAAAGCAGACAGCGGTTGGGTAAGCGTCTTTACTTTAAGAGCGACTTTAATGATCTAATTTAAAAAGGGGGTAAATAAATGAATAACGAATACGGAACAAGATACCCGACACTAGCCTTTATTTCAGGCGGTGCAGGGCAAGCAAACGACGGCATCCCGCCACAACCGTTTGAAACTTTTTGCTATGACAGTGCATTACTGCAGGCAAAAATTGAAAACTTCAATGTAGTGCCTTATACTTCTGTTTTACCGAAGGAATTATTTGGTAATATCGTGCCTGTTGAACAAGTTTGTAAAGACTTTAAACACGGTGCCGTGCTTGAAACTATTATTGCCGGCAACGGCGCAAAAATTGAGGACCATAAAGCCATAGCAACCGGCATCGGCATTTGCTGGGGTAAAAACTCAGGGGGGGAACTCATCGGCGGATGGGCTGCGGAATATGTTGAATATTTTGATACCCATATTGATGATGATATCGCAAAAGGCCATGCGGAAATGTGGCTTAATAAATCCTTAAATCACGAACTTGAAATACGCGGTGTACAAAAACACAGTGAATTTCAATTTTGGCATAACTTTATAAACATTACACAACCTTTTGCGTATTGTTTGACGGTTATGGGTTTTTTAAACTTCCAAAATGCCGCACCTGTTGTGCTGCATAAGTAGGGTTTAACTTGGGGGTATTATGGGGGAAAACAACCAAAATAACAATGGCAAGCTCGGCGTAATCGGGCTTGCGGCAATAGTTATAAGCTCTATGATAGGGGGCGGGATTTTCTCCCTCCCCCAAAATATGGCGCAAGGGGCTGCTGCAGGTGCGGTACTTATCGCTTGGGTTATAACAGGCATAGGCATGTACTTTATTGCAAACACCTTTAGCGTGCTTGCACGCGTCAAGCCGGACTTAACTGCCGGCATTTATATGTATGCCCGCAACGGTTTTGGAAACTATGCCGGGTTTTCCATCGGGTGGGCTTATTGGCTTTCCCAGATTTTCGGAAACGTCGGTTATGCCGTTATAACAATGGATGCTTTAAATTATTTCTTTCCACCGCATTTCGCAGGGGGGAATAATTTACTTTCCATTATTTGCGGTTCAGCACTTATTTGGGGCTTTAATTTTATTGTTTTACGTGGTGTAAAGCAGGCCTCAGTTATGAACGTAATCGGTACTATTGCAAAACTTGTACCGCTTGCATTGTTTATAATTATTTGTATTTTTGCCTTCCACGCTGGAAGTTTTAATTATGATTTTTGGGGCAATTTCGGCGCAAATGCAAAAAGTTTAGGCGGTTTTGAAACACAACTTAAAAGCACCATGCTCGTAACGCTTTGGGCTTTTATAGGTATTGAAGGTGCGGTTGTGTTATCAAGCCGCGCAAAAAGCCAACAGGCAGTAAGCAGGGCGACATTCCTCGGTTTTTGCGGATGTTTAATTATTTATGTTTTGCTTTCACTTTTGCCTTTTGGTTTCATGAGCCAAGCCGAAATTGCCAAAGTAGCAAACCCGTCAACCGCCGGTATTTTGGAACATTTGGTCGGCCCATGGGGTAGCTATTTAATGAATATCGGACTTTTAATTGCCGTATTATTCAGTTGGCTTGCATGGACGATGATTGCCGCGCAAATTCCGCAATCAGCTGCACTTGACGGAACATTTCCTAAAATTTTTGCAAGGGAAAATGATAAAGGTACGCCGTCGGTTTCTTTATGGGTAACGAGTATTGTAATGCAACTTGCAATGCTACTGGTTTACTTCTCAAATAATGCGTGGAACACTATGCTGAGTATTACCGGCGTTATGGTTTTGCCTGCATACATTTTCAGCACACTTTATTTGTGGAAATTGACTGAAGACGGTGAGTATCAAAAAATAACCCAGCACGGTAGATTTTTTGCCTTAATAAGCGGTATTTTTGGTACTGCTTTCGGGCTTTGGCTGATTTACGCGGCAGGGCTTAAATATTTATTTATGGCCTTTGTGTTTATTGCACTCGGTATACCGGTCTTTATGATTGCAAGACGCCAAAATGCGCCGTCAGAACCTTGCTTCAGCAAACATGAAAAGGTGGTAATGGTGTTGATTCTATTGATAGCATTTGCTGCCATTTACGCTTTTACGGGGGGATTAATGACCTTGTAAAAAAAGAGTAATAACTGACTACAAGCCCTTTGAGTAGTTGGGGCAAATAAAACCCCCACGGTTTTTGAAAACTGTGGGGGTATTTAATTATATTTATTTTTTAATAAACTATAAATTAAGTATTTTTTCAAGCCTGCTAAAAAATTCAGAGGCCTTTTCTTCAAAATATAAATCGCTTATTGTGTGAGTATATGCAGACGGCAAAGTATTAACTTCAATAATTTTTCCGCCGTTTTGTTTTACTAAATGGGGTAAAGCGCAAGCAGGCATAACTTCGCCGGAAGTACCGACAACAATCATTAAATCGCTTTGTTGGGCTAGTGTGAAAGAATCTTGATAAACGGTGGGGGGGATGCCTTCCCCGTAAAACACAAAATCAGGTTTAAGTAAACCTTTGCATGACGGGCATGAGGGCAAATCTTCATTTAAATTTACTTCTGAAACTTTATATCTTTTGCCGCAAACTTGGCAAGTTAAATAACTTAAAGTGCCATGAAATTCATAAACAATTTTGCTGCCCGCTTCTTGGTGTAAATTATCAATATTTTGCGTTACTATTCCTTTTAAAAGACCAGCCTTTTCCATTTTTGCAAGAACTTCATGTGCTTTGTTTGGCTTGCTTTGTGCCGTCATAGAATAAAAGATTTTTTTGATTTCGGCCCAACTTTCTTTCGGGTGGGAGTTAAAGAAATCTATTTCAATATATTTTGGGTCATACTTTTCCCAAAGGCCGCCCTTGCCGCGAAAGCACGGTATACCGCTTTCAACGGAGATACCTGCCCCGGTAAAAGCCGTAATAAATTTTGCTTGTTTAATTAAATCTAAAACTTTTTCCATAATTACCTCCCAAATTCAATAAAGAACCTATCAATACTATTATATAAAAAGTTTATTGCCTAACAGGCTCAATACTGAAATTAGGTGTCACACGTAAGGAAGGAACCATCAAATCAGGTCTATATTCAAAATGCGGTTCGGAGTTATTTAATTGTGGCGGAATATTTTGGTTAAACATTTTTTTATCAAAAATAGGTTTAGGTAAAGCCAAAGTTCTAAAGCCGGAGTTATTTGCTTCAGCGACTAAGCCTAAAGGCAATATTAAACCACCGCTATTAATAGTTTTTAAAGTGTTTTTAGTTCTCATACCTAAATGAGATAAGCCACCGCCTAAAGCCAATGCTACGATAGGTACACCCATAACTTCCTGCCAGGAAGTATTCTTTAAACTAACCATATCAAATTTATTTTCCGTTTGCAGGCCGTTTATATTTCTATCGTTCATGTATCCATACAAGTACGGAACTGCGGACATACCTATAAAGACCGTCGGATAAGAAACGTCCCAACTTGTAACCACATGTTTAGGGGCGCTCAATTCCACTGCAAGTTTGCTATGCCCATAGCGCAATATACTGCTTGTTATGTTTGCAAAACCTATAGAAGTCAAAGTTAAACCTAATGAGAAGGTTAATGGGTCATCTTGTGTCGCAAGCAAGTATGAACCGACACCTGCTAAAGCAAGACTGGCTGTTAATAAATTTCTATAACCTAATATATTATCACCGCCCATGGCTCTTAAAATCGGTTTTGAATTCAACCTGGTGATGAAAGCCGGGGCATTAAGCCCGATCAAAGCAAGTACAGGTACTAATTCTTCTGTACGTACTCTATCTCTTACGTACTCACTTGCCATTGAGTTAGAATAAGTGTAAAGCAAGGAAGATTCCGCCCCTGCGAGCAATGCACTTGACACTGTCAAAGGCAATAAATCTCTTCTGATTAAAAGGCCATAAGATGAGCCAACATCTTTAAAGAATTCCCTTGTAGTTGTAAATGCATTTGGGCTCCTGCCGATTTTTTGATTAAAGTGAACTTTTTGTAATTTATACAGCGCTGTACCGGCAACTGCAAGCATTACAGGGTAGGAAAAGGAAAAGTCAAACCAATGCTTTTGTATCGGTTCGCCATTTTCATTTAAGTATAAAGAACCGTCGGGATTGGTAAAGAATTTAGGATTTATTCTATCAATAACTGCGCCAATCATCGGCGGTAAAACTAACATGAAGGATGAAATACTCTTAAACGCTACCGCTTTTAAAGTTCCGCTACCTCCACCGATTGATTGAATTAAAGGTGAGAAAGAACCGCGTGTTAAAGTTGTCGCTAAACCGATAAGTAAGGCGGACGGATAAAGCAAATACGGTGAAGGTTTGGAGAACGGATTATCCGCTTGAATACCGCCAAGCCCGTTAAATCCACTTAATACAGGTATTGCCAAAGAACCTAATGATAAGTACATTGAGGTCTTCAGCATTTTAATAGCGCCGAATTTTTTAACAAAAGGTGAAACAAAAGGTGTTGCCGCTGAAAGTAAGTATGGAGCAATTAAAGATATGAAAGTTAATTCCTTCATATCCATTTCCGGATAATTTCTGCTTAACGGGTAAACTAAACCGGTGGAAGCCACACTCAAGGAAACCATTGATTGCAAGTATAAAGCATTAACCTTATTCATACCGCCGATAAGTTTAATTTTCCAAGGGGCATCAGCACCCTTTAATTTAGCGAAATTTAAGAAATTTCTTATTTGATGTTTCGGTAAGAAGAAAGAACCTTCTGTTGATACATTTACAAGATCTTTCCCTTTACGAACAATGAGACCAACATTGTCATCAATAATAACTCTCAAACCGTCATACTGTTTATAAGTTTGCAAGGTGATACCTGTTTCCATCATCTTACCATCTTGATTAAGTATAGCAACTGTACCACGCCCACCAAATAAACTTTCTTTATTCCTTGCAAAAACATTTCTGAAATTTCTATTCCAAAAGGTATTGGCTTCTTTAGGAATAAATTTGAGTTCTATTTTACCGGCATCACCTAGTTTAGCGGAAGCACGGGCAAAATCTACAAAACCGTCTGAACTTTCAAAACTCAGTTTAAAAGCAGATAAATCAATTACTTCACTTTCATTTTTAAAGAATTTAAGTACAAATCTTCCATCTTCTTCTGCAAGGGTTGCATATTGCGGTACATTCTTACTGAAAGCGGGTATCTTTTCACCAATTACGAAATCAACGCCAAGTTGTTTGCCTTTTTGATTTCCGATCTCTTCATAAACCGATAAAGTTAAAGGATGTTCGGCGAAATTTCTTGCCACACCTCTGGTTAAGCTTGAAATATGGGCTTCGGCTTCACCGAGGGCTACTTCGAAATCTGCGCCTTTAAAAAACTCAATTAAAACTTGTTTATCTTCCACGCCCAATGGGGAGGCGGCTACTAAATTGTTTACTTCTTCAAGGAAGAAGTCTTTAAATTTTACTTCCTTGTTGAACATTTTTGCTACTCTGTATCTTGATTTAGCATGTACCGTGGCTGTATCAACAATATCCTTAACTTCCCTAGTAACCTGAGGAGCAACATGTGTACCCTCACCTAATACAAACACACCCAATTCTTCACTATAGGTAATTTTTCTTACCGATCTCATTAATCCTCTGGTAATATTATTACTTCTTGCCGGTGCTAAAGCCATAGATGCGGCTTCATAGTCGTGAACAGCATTAGTATAATGGGCGGCATTACTTAAAACATTTAATCTTACTGAAGATTTATATTCTGTTGAAAATTTCTTAAACTTCTGCCCCATGTTAGCAATTTTAGTTACTATTTTTTGTTGCATAAATACGTTTTTTGTATACGCAGCAGCAACTTTTGCTAATGCCGGAATATTTTTTAAAGTTGCCCCTACTTTTGCCAACTTAAAAGCATTTACTAACCCCTTACCGAAGGTAGCAGCTTTGAGCCCTATACCGACGATACATTTCACTGCCACATAAACATCTGCCAGCATACCGACACCTATGAATATAGATCTTGTCAAATTACGATCTTCTTTTTTAGAAAAACGATCATCATCTACAACGATATATCTTGACTTTAAAAATTGTGTAGGTATTCTGTATTTAAAAGTATTGTAAAGTTCTGTGTCTAAAGATCTTTCCTGTTGGGGATTTAAATCTCCCATACCCAGGCTCATAACATGTAATGCTAACATGGCTTCAGCGTCCCCGCTAAATATATTGTTTACTAAACTGTAATATGAACTTTCAAGATAATTAACTCTAGAATTGTCAGGACCACCTTTAGGATAATTATAAATCCGACCGCTGGAATCCATATATTGTGTTGCACCTTGAGGAATCTTCATACTGGATAATGAATATTTATCGGCTCCACTTTTACCGCTGAGTAAGGCCCCGGCCAAGAAAGGCATTATACCATAGCAAGAAATAGAATATTTTGATAAAGTCTCTTTTTGTACGCCGTGGGTTGTAGTAACACGGCATCTTTCTACACCAAATTCCCGTAAAAGTCGCAAAGAGCCTTCTGAACCTTCCTCGGCAAGCATTTGAGCTAAATCTGAGTATACATTTCGGTATACACCATCACTCCAATATTCCGCGGATTTAGATAAATTACCTAAATATTTGCCGTTTGTGTTACCAATATGTATGGCAATATCCATGAAACTCAAATAATCCCAAAAACTGGTATCAGTTTCTTCTTCGGTATGGGCCTTTAAAATTTTTCTTACGAGCTCATATTCCTTCATTACAAGTAAACCGGATATACCATTTAGCAAAATTGCAAAATTAGCTGCAGTATCTTTATAATTTTCTATGGTATTAAATACCATTTGGGCATCAGCATAACGTTCATCTTCAGAAGTTAAAGCACTAAGACCCAAAATGGCAGATAAAAGCTCCGGACAATGCCCCCTTGTCTCACAAACATTTGTTGTACGTTTATTATCTTTACCTACACTGGCATTTTCCCTTTTTATAACATTACGACACATGTTAATTAATGTTTGTCTTTGTTTCTTAGTATAAAGGTGTTGCTTTTTATTGTTTACAAAGGTAGTTATAACTTCCATCAAAGTTAAAATGTAGCCTTCTGTTTTATTAGGTTCAAGTTTATATAGGCCCATCAATTCATTAAATAACTTTTTTACATGTTCGAAAAAAGCTTCATTTGCCTCTTCTTTTAACTCTTTTAAAAATTCTTCAAAATTATTGTTTACTTGATCAATTTCTTCTTTGAAATAATCATCAACCTTTGTTGTTGCCTCTTTGTAAGTTTTTTTCAAGTTCTTTAAGTTTTCAGCTTTCCAATTTGCTATTTCTTCTTCGCTGAAATTACCCTCTGCTAAATATTTAGCTTCTTCTTCTTTTAACTCACGTAACAATTCCTGATATCTTGTCTGAATTTCTCCCTTAGCTTTATTTGCTTCTTCTTGTAAGCCTTCTAAATATTCCGTTTTTAATTCTTCATCAGTTTTTGGGGGAGTATTATCTTCATTAGGGGAAGATGTTTGTAAATATAAATCATCATGAGATGTTCCCAATATCTCATTAACAATCTCCATAGCACGCTTATGGGTAGCATCTTCTTTTCTTTTATCACGCTCTTCCATCGCAATCTGTATGAGATTGGCCTTTATCTCGGCTGCCTGCCGATCTACATAGGTTTTGTCTACTGCAATTTCCGGATAGTCTAATGCAATTGGATGTTTCTCATATAAAAAATATTCCTGCCCAAAGGCAGGAACAGTGGTATTGTAAATTAGGACGGCACTCAGCCCTAAACATATTATCTTTTTGAGAACTTTATTTTTTATTGGGGGCATTTTTTCTCCGTTCTAATCTTTCTTACATAAATGTTAGCAATTGTAAAGTAGTGTCACAAGGGTTTTTAGTCCTATTACCATCTAGGACTTTAGACCTAATTTGTTTGTATTAGTTACGACGATATCTCAATTTTAAAAAATGGGAGGACAACCCTTAAATTGACATTTTAACAAGACATAAATAATGCGATTAAAATTTTATGTTAACTTGTTAAAGCATGCCAAATATTATAATATATCACTATGCTGAAATTTATTTTGCGTCGCCTTATTGCTTTACCTCTAGTCCTACTTGGGGTAAGTTTCTTTTTGTTTTTGCTGTCTTCGAATCTCCCACCGGAAACACGTGCTGCTTTGTATGTAAAAGATGCAAAACAACTTTCATCACTTCAAGAAGTTATAGATAAATACGATTTAAATGCCCCTGTTTTAGTACAATATGGACGCTGGCTCGGTAAAATTATTAAAGGTGATTTCGGTTACTCGGAAAGTGCAGGCATGCCGGTAATTGAAGCAATAAAAAGTTACTTCCCGGCCACAGCCCAGCTTGCTGTTATAACGATAATTTTAGTATTATTTTTTGGTTTATTATTTGGTATTTTAGCAGCAATTAATAAAGGTAAATTCCTTGATAAAATACTACGTTTTATATCTCTTTCGGGGTTTTCTCTGCCTCTATTTGTTTTAGGATTGATACTTTTAATGATTTTTTACGGGAAATATCATTTATTTTCTCCGGGGGAATACTCTTTATCGGCAGACCTTATTATAAATGGCCCGGGGTTTAAAAATTATACGGGCTTTTCTTTAATTGATGCTTTACTAAACTTAAATTTTTATGTATTTTTTGATGTTTTAAACCATTTGGTTTTACCGGCTTTAACTTTGTGCTTTGGCTCTTTTGCCTTACAAATGCAGGTTATGCGTTCGAGTTTAATCGAAGAACTTTCAAAAGATTATATAACTGCCGCACGTGCACGCGGGCTTAGCGAAACACGTGTAATTTTAAATCACGCAGTCAGAAATGCTTTAATTCCGGCTCTAACTTTGGCAAGCATACAATTCATACGCTTGCTGGGGGGAACTGTAATTGTGGAAACCGTTTTTGATTATAATGGGTTAGGTCGTTTCGGGGTTGAATGTGCCAGGCAACTTGATATTGCAGGTATTTTAGGATTTTCCTTAGTAGTAGCATTTTTATTTGTGTTCGGCAATTTAGTAGCCGATATTTTATATAGGGTTTGTGACCCGAGAATCAGATTAAGATGAAAATTGTAAAACAATTATTACAAAATAAAACTTCACTCACAGGGATTGTATTTATTGCTTTATTTGGAATAACGGCCTTGCTGGCACCTTTTTTGGCAAAACCGCAAAACCCGCAAGACAGTTACAAAATGCCACAAGCAAGTTATGAGATAGAACCTATGCATCCAAGCCAAATGCATTTATTTGGCACTACTGAAAACCAATATGACCTTTATTACGGCGTAGTATGGGGCGCGCGGCTCGCCTTTAAAATTTCGTTAATTGTCGTATTGTTTGCTGTTATTATAGGTGTTTTAATCGGTGGCCTTGCCGGATATAAGGGCGGCATTATTGACGAAATTTTAATGCGTTTTACGGATATTATTTTCGCAGTACCTTCCATGGTGCTTGCTATGGTTATTGCTGCTTTACTTGGGCGTGGTATGCTTAATATGCTGCTTGCCTTAACTGTGGTGGCATGGCCTTCTTATGCTCGTTTGATAAGGGGGGAAGTGCTAAAAATTAAGGAACTTGATTATGTAGCTTCTGCACGCGCTATGGGCGCAGGTGGTTTACATATATTTTTCCGGCACATTTTCCCAAATGCTTTAACCCCTTTAATTATTATGGCAGGGCTTGATATGGGGTATATTGTTTTGACGGCATCTTCTTTAAGTTTCCTTGGGCTTGGCGTTCCGGCAGGAACAGCAGATTGGGGACAACTTGTTGCGCTTTCAAGGAACTGGATACTAGGTACTTACGGAAACCCTTTTGCATATTGGTACACACTGGTTTTCCCCGGTGGAGCACTTGTATTATTTGTACTATCCTGGAACTTACTTGGTGACGGTCTTAGAGATATTTTAGACCCTAAAACCCAAAAACGTTAATCATACTATTTGATGAATCAATTAATGTAATTTTTTAATATTATTCATACTTATAATTTAATTTATAATTTTTCTGATCAAAGATATTATCTTTTACCTTTATGAAGTGTGAATTTTTGTCAAAAACTTTACTTCCTGGAAAATCGTTTGTATTCCATCTATTTTTATCAGCAAATATCACAACACCATCCTCTTTAGATTTGTTTGTTAACATGTTATTAGAAATAGGATTGATGGGATTATCAACAATGCCATCCAATGCAACTAATGGAACATCTGCAATAGTCATGAAAGTATTATCTGTTTTATATTTTCCAGTAGAATTAAAATCTTTAACAAAAAGTACAGGATTAAATCTAATCGTTACTTTATTAAAAAAATCATCTTTTTCATTATTGTAAACGTCACGAGAACCATGATCAGATACTATAATTATTCTTGTATTGTCGTATACATTATTATCTTTTAAATATTCTATAAATTTTCCTATTAATAGCATGGCCGCCATATCAACATGATAATATTCATGTGATGGCGTTATTTTAAGCAAACTTTCATTAATTACAGATTTACTGGTTAAACTATATGAAGGATATTCCAAAACAACTCCACTGTGCGTAAGTAAATTATCTATAAATGTAAACGTATTTTTTTTACTGGAGAAATCAGTTAATTGCGGCAAAAAATACATGACAGGGTAAGCATCCAACACATCTTTTGGTATATAAAAATTTTTCTCTATTAACCAATAGTTTCCACCATTATAAAATTTATCTTTAAACAACAGCGG
This sequence comes from Elusimicrobiaceae bacterium, assembly GCA_016281355.1. Lineage (GTDB taxonomy): Bacteria > Elusimicrobiota > Elusimicrobia > Elusimicrobiales > Elusimicrobiaceae > Proelusimicrobium. The sequence goes on from JAEEIL010000025.1 coordinate 104,881, forward strand.
TAAAGATTTTAATACAGAAAACATTAGTCCATTGAACTTTTGTATTTCGATGCTATCATTTATCACTTTAGGATATTTATCATAATACAAACTATTATATCGCCCAGATAACCTTTTCCAGCCAATATTATTTTTCTTAAACAAATCTCCATTTATGCTATATTTAAAGTCACTCCAAGGAATATCAATCATTAACGTATCAAAATTATTATCCCTAAAAATGGATGGTAAAACTGTAAGAGATTCTAGATATTTATCTGAAAATTTTTCAGGCCGTTTATCTAAAATTTCAGGGATATATTCATATCCGCCTAAAAGCAACGGCATTCCCAAAATGGTATGTCCATAATAAGACAGAGTATTCGGATAATAAGTAAATCCGGTATAAATATCTATTAATTCTGGTTTTTCTTCAAAAATTTTTGGCAAGAAGGAACTTATATATCTATCCATCATAAATACAACTACATTCTTTCCTGTTTTACTTAAATGTATTTGAGGAGTTAAAGTATTAATTTGCTTTAATTCATCATTATTATAAAATTTGTATAGTTTAGCAATATTAAATCCGCTTAATATCAAGCAAGATATTAAAATAATCGTGACACAGCTAACAAGTACTTTTATATATCTTTTATAAAATAAAAGCGCAAGCACGATAAAAACACATAAACAAATAAAATAATTTGCTGAAATTTTTGCAATACTTACTAAATATCTTCTAAAAATAAATATATTAGTTAGCAATGAAAGTTGTTCTGAATGTAAGATATTGGTGATTGAACAAAACAGGATCATTACCGAAGAAATTAAAAGAAATCTCTTAAAAACCTTTCCTGTAAAAACATATAATGAGTAAGGTAGTACCAAAAATAGACCTGCACTTTGCATAAATATAACAAATAGCAAACTCAATGAAAAGTTTATTGGATCAGTAACAAATAAAGATGAATGTACCAAACAACTCATACAAATACAATTCGCTATGCAAGTCAAAAAAAACAATCGCTTTTCTTCACTAGTTAAAGGTTGACTCCTGTAATCATCTAATTGATTTATATAAACATAAATCATTGGCAATAACAAGAGAAAGATAGCTACCCAAAATAGAATAACATCAAAAACATATTGTTGCTTCAGCACAAAAGCAATAGCAATACCCACTATGAACGTTACGTTTAATAAATAAAATACATTTCTTGAATTTTTCAATTTTAGAATTATATTTCTTATTAGCGATATAAGTTGATTAAAAGTCCAATACAACACAAGCCCTGCAGGTGATTTATAAAGTAAAATTAAAAATACTAATGGCAAAGCATACATCTGTACCTTATCTTGTACTTTTAAATTCTTAGAATAGATTTGCGCTGACATAATATTTATCAATGTCATTAGAATAGGCAATATATTAATTCTTAAATCACCTATATATAACAAACCATCCGGCAAACCTAAATTTTTGATAGATCCTACAGAAATACCGTTTAAAAGTTCCAAGTGCGAAAAGAATAAATAGGCTGCCATAAAAAATGGTACTTGTATAAGTATACTTAAAGATTTCCTTAAAGCCATAATCGGGTGATAATGATTTTGCCGGTAATAAGTGGCAAGCATCATATATCTTTCCGTACCCTTAAAATTTGCTTTTATACTCTTAATACGGGGGGCCATTTTGTTTTGCAAATCTCTTTCTTCCTGCTGCATATGGTCTGCTGCCATATACATTGGTGAAGAAATCAAATTAACAAAGTAACTGATTACAAATATAACAAGCCATATCGGAAAACCGGAAGAACTAAAAAGATAATAAAGAACCTCTATAATTAAATAAATTGGATACACGAAAATATAATATAACATCTCAAACATATTTACCCCTTATTAGCAATTTGCTTTTGTTTGTCAATTAAAAAATTTACAATAATTTCAGCTGCTTTCCCCTGATTTGCCCAAAGTAAATCTTTAGTTTCCCGTATAGCATTTAATTTCGTTCTATCTTTGCTTACATTTTCAATAATGGAAACAATATCTTTAAAATTATTCTTTTTTAATTCAAAACCAATTTTATTTAAAATTTCCTTTTTCCAAGTAGGTTTGGCCAAATCACTTGAATCATAGATAGGGCGGTTATCTTCAAATTCTGTATAAATAAATGGCTTATTAAATAAAAATGCATATTCAAAAATAATACCGGAAAAATCACTAATCAAAATATCGGCTTTAGCCATAGAAATTAAATTATTTACTTCAAAATCCCAAAAGATATTTTTCTTATCTTTATAACGTTCCTGTAAATTATCCAGAATTGACTTTTCAGAAATCTTCATTTGCGGATGAGGACGAATAATTATATCCCAATCTATATCTGCTATTTTATCAATTAAATCCGCACCGTATTTTGAAAGTATTGCATCAGGCCCCCACGAAGCTGCAAGTAAAACTGTAAATTTATCTTTAAATACCGGGGGGAGCTTTTTTACTTTTTCTGCCATTATATCCAAATCAGGAGCACCGGCTAAAATCAGTTTCTTTTGTTGTAAACCTCTCTTCGCTTCAAGTTCTCTGATATATTGAGCGTTTATTTCGTTTGTTAGCATTATGGAATCATAATAATCAATACCAAATAATCTATAGCCGCAGTGATCGCCAATGCCATGAAATACATGGGCATAATGTTTCACATTTTTAGAACGTTTTAATTGATAAACATCAAGGCCTGGTATTGTCATTAAACATACGTCCGCAGACAGCAATGACAATTTCATATAAGCTTTATTTCCTTGCCCGATATATTTAGGTGTTATATATTTAAAATTTTGAGAAAATGCTTGGTCATCTTCAGCAGAAGTATAATAAACTACATATATCCTACGCTTTTCAAATTCATTTAAAATAGGCCTAAAAACATTCCAATACTTTTTCCCTTCACTATATATTACAAAAGGAAAATGATTTTTATCTCGTTTTCTGTCAAAACCGGTTAATACAAAAGAAATCTTATAAAAAACTGCTTTTGCAACAAAAAACAAAGTAGCAACAATCCCGATGACCATAGAAAACAGCATACTACCAGTAGCGGGGTCAATATAAGCATTAACAGGAACCGTACAGAACAGCAAAAGTAGCAAAATAAATAAGGGCATAATATAAATTATACAACTTTCGAGTATTAAATGGTATAATTTGTACGATACCGATATATTTTAGGAGTTTTTATGCAAGTAGTTATTTTAGCCGCAGGAATGGGAAAAAGATTAAAAAATAAAACTAAAAGACACACAAAATCAATGGTTCAAATATTAGGAAAAACCTTTATTGAACATTCTTTGGATAAATTAACAAAATTTAATATTTCAAAAATTATTATTGTCATAGGATATTGTGGAAATGAAATAAAAGATACTATTGGAAATTCATATAACAATATCCCCATAATTTATATAGAAAATAAAGATTACGCAACAACAAACAATATATATTCCTTATACTTGACCAAAGATTATTTATCTAAAGAAGACACACTACTACTTGAGAGTGATTTAATTTATGATACTTCTATAATAAAAAAGTGCTTAGAATCACCACTGCCAAATATAGCTGTTGTAGATAAATACCAGCATTACATGGACGGAACAGTAGTAACAGTTAATGACCGAGATGAAATTGTTTCTCTAATTTCAAAAGATCACTTTAATTACAAAGAAAAAGATTCATATTACAAAACTGTAAATATTTATAAATTTTCTAAAAATTTTCTAAAAAATGAATATTTACCTTTTTTGGAGGCATATTGCAAAACAATGGGCCAGTCAGGTTTTTATGAACAGGTATTAAAAGTAATACTCTCATTAGAAAAGAATTCTGTAAAAGTGTTAAAATTATCAGGAGAAAAATGGTATGAAGTAGATGATTTACAGGACTATGATATAGCAGAATTATTATTTAATGATGATAAAACAACTAATTTATATAATTATTCTCTTCGTTACGGAGGATATTGGCGTTTTCCTAACTTAATAGATTTTTGCTATTTAGTAAATCCATATTTTCCAACCCTCAGAATGCTTACGGAGTTACAAGGTAATTTTTACAAATTGTTAGCAAATTATCCTTCTGGGAAAAGAGTTCTTGATATTTTAGTAACAAATATTTGGAATATTGATCCCAATTTTTTCTTATTAGGAAATGGTGCAACCGAATTAATAAATGCTCTTTCTTATGAGGTAAAAGGTAAGGTAGGAATTATATTACCAACGTTTCAAGAATATCCTGCCAGAATAAAAAATAAAGAATATTTTATTCCAAACAACAAAGATTTCAGTTACACACTCACAGACCTAAAAAATTTTTCATCTAAAATAGATACTTTAATATTAATTAATCCTGACAATCCGAGTGGCAATTTCCTTACAAAGTCACAACTGATAGATTTATTAAATTTTTATAAGGAAAATCATAAACAAATAATTTTGGATGAAAGTTTTGTGGATTTTTCCTCTGAAACTATAAATAATAGTTTACTAAATAACGATATATTACTTGAATATCCTAATCTAACAATAATTAAATCTATAAGTAAATCATATGGAATTCCTGGCCTGCGTTTAGGTATATTGGCTTCTTCTAATACTGAATTTATAAAAGATATCTCCAAACATTTACCTATATGGAATATTAACTCCTTTGCTGAATATTTCTTGCAAATATTTAATAAATACTCACAAGATTATTTGAGTGCCTGTTCCCTTATTGTTGAGGAGAGAAAAAGTTTCTTCAAAAAATTAACTAATATAAAATTTCTGAGACCAATATCATCACAAGCTAATTTTATTCTTTGCGAAGTTTTACCTCCATTTAACTCTACAAATTTATGTATCAAATTATTAGATAAAGGATTTCTAATTAAGGACTGTAAAAATAAAATGGGCTTTAACGAGGCAAATTATATACGTATTGCTGTAAAAGACAAAAAAGATAATGAAAAACTTATACAGGTATTACAAGATTTAATTTAATTTTATACAAAATTAACTATTTACATAAAATTCAATTAAATTATCTAAATTGATAATTCCGAAATCTGAATATTCAAAGTATTTTACATTTAAATTCAAGCTATTAAACCAATTCAGTACCAAATCTATATTTGGGACGTTGACATTCGCTAATTTTGCTAATTGCTTAATAATAGCAAGACCATATGGAAAATCAGCAATAAAGTATCTGGAATTAAAATCCGGCACATACCCATCACCTAGTTTTAGAAATGGTGTTTTTAATCCTTTCAAACTATTTATGGAACGAATCTTGTTAGTCATTTCTTCAGGTGTATAACTATCATAATGATAAGTTAAAGACCTGACAGACGACAAGTCAATATTTTTAATATTTTCTATCTTCCTACATATTTGTTGTAGTTCATAATCACATTTTAGCAATATTTCAGAAGATTCATTATTCCATTCTTCATAAAATAGAGGAATATTATCATATACATAACCAACATGATAATCTTTAAATAAAGAATATAATCTTGTAGTATGTAAAATAGGATTAGAAGGAGTTAAAGTTATATTAAGATAATTATCTAAAGTATCACATCTCATATCAAATAAATCACTAATTATTTTTCTACAATCTTCTTTATATATATTGGGAATTGAAGAAATATATAATTTATCTCTATAACCATCAGCGACAACTACTTTTCCATATTCACATAATCTAGCTACAGATGGAACTCTTTGTAAACCAAAAAATATAATTCCTTTAGATATTAATTGTTTGAAAACACACTCAGCACCACCAGTTCCTGGAACCATACAAATATATGTTCCTTTTTTAACAAAATCTTTGATATCTTTTACGACATTATCCACCATAAATGCTGGAACTGTTACAAATAGTAAGTTAGCATTTTTTATAGCATTTTCTACATTTGAAGTCGCTTCCGCAATCTCAGATTGCAAAATTATATTTTTAAATTTATCAACTATCGCTAATTTCTTTGAAAACTTTTCAGGTTTTGTAGTTAATATCTTCACAATATGACCTTTTGCGGCACAATGCACCGCAAATTGAGTACCAATATTTCCACCACCAATTATCGTTATATTCATTTTCAAATTTGAGAAGATAAAAAATACAAAACTTTCTTGTGATTTTTCCTTTTATAAATTAAGATTGTCGGCTATCAACGGTAAAGTTTCTGTTGGGTATACACCCTTACTTTTTAAATTGCATTTTATATAAAGAAGCATAAGCACCATCTTGGGCAAGTAAGGCCTCATGATTGCCACTTTCTACAATTCTACCATCATTTACTACCACAATATTATCGGCATTTTGCACCGTGCTTAAACGGTGTGCAATAACGATAACTGTTCTATTTTTCATCAAATTATCTAATGCTTCTTGAACAACTTTTTCCGACTTCGTATCCAAAGCACTTGTTGCTTCGTCCAAAATCACTATAGGCGCATTTTTCACAAAAGCACGCGCTATGGCAAGGCGTTGTTTTTGACCACCGGAAAGCAAGGTTCCTCTTTCACCTATATCGGTATCTAATCCCTGTGGCAAACCTTTTATAAAATCTTCAAGGCAGGCACTTTTTAAAGCAGCCCAAATTACTTCCTCACTAACTTCCGGGTTACCGAGTAAAATATTATCTCTAATCGTTCCGGAAAACAAGAAATTATCTTGGAAAACCATGGCAATTTGTTTTCTTAAAGACTTTTGGCTAAAATCCCTAATATCCACACCATCAATCCTTATTTCTCCGTTTTGAATATCATATAAACGAGGTATTAAAGCGGAAATTGTTGTTTTACCTCCGCCGGAATTTCCTACTAATGCCAAAGTAGTTCCTTTCGGTATTTCTAAATTTATATCATGCAAAACTTCACGACCAGAAACGTACGAGAAATCAACATCTTTAAACGTAATACCTTTCCTAATTTCACCTAACTCTAAAGCGTTTTCTTTATCTTTAATTTGAGGTTGCAAACCTAGAATTTCAAAAATACGGTCAATGGCCAGAAAAGAATTTTGTATTGAAATGTAATAGTTACCGAGTGATCTTAAAGGTTTATAAAGCATTATCAAAGCAGCAGTAAAAGCAACGAAGTTACCACTGGTAATTTTACCCGTAACAATTAAATAACTTCCGCACCATATAACAAACGCTATACCGAAAGACATTATAATATGCATAAGGGGGGAAAGCCAATTTGTACTTTTAACCATTTTCATAGCCAAAGCAAATGTTGTATCGGTAATTTGATAAAAACGTTTTTTAAATTCTTCTTCTAAAGTGAAAGAACGTATTGTTCTGTTACCGGCAAAAGTTTCATTATAAGCAGTTATTACGGAAGACAGATTAACAACAGTTTTTGCCAAAATAACTTTCATTTTTTTGCGGACAATGTACATCGGGTATATAAAAAAGCCAAGTACGGCAACGGCAATAGCTGCCATTTGCCAGGAGTTATATATTAAAACACCTACGAGTGCTATTGATGAAAATGTCCTGCTTAAAAATTGTTTAACGCTATTTATTAAACCGGTAGAGGCGGTTTCTGCATCAGTAGAATATCTAAATACAACTTCCCCGGAATTACGAGCATCAAAATAAGCTGTATCCATGGTAAGAAGTTTTTCATAAAGTCTTCTTTTTATACCGATTGTTATTTTTTGTGCAACCCAAGTATTAAGGTAATCCGAAGCATATGTGAGTACACCTTGTATAATAGTAAAACCCACAATTAATAAAGGTATCAAATTAGAAAAGGACTGTTGTTTATCAACCATCACCTGGTCCATAAACGGTTTTAGTGCCATTGCCACAACAGCATCCAAACCACCGACAGGAATCGTTAACAATACCCCTATTAAAGCCCTAACCCAAAACGGTTTAATAAAGGGCCACATCCTTTTACAATTTAGGATAAATAAATTGGTGTTAAAGGCTTTTTTAAATTTTTGTTTTCGTCTTCCCATAAAGCACCATATAACATTATATACTAAATTATACCATAATTAAATATGTGCTATAATATATCTGAGTTATTAAAGGCAAATAGATTATGTTGGAAGTAAAAAGTTTAACGGTATCTATCCGTAATAAAAACGGTAAAATCTACCCTCTTGTAAAAAATTTATCTTATAAACTAAATGAGGGGGAAACACTTGCTATCGTAGGGGAATCCGGCTGTGGTAAAACCATGCAAGCCATGGCCATAATGGGTTTGCTTCCGCCCAATATTCACGTGACACAAGGTCAAATTTTATTTAATAATAAAAATATTTTACAACTTTCACCCAAGGAAAGACGCGAAATTAACGGTAAAGAAATTGCTCTTGTTTTCCAAGATGCTTTGACTGCCTTAAACCCCGTTATAACAATCCGTCAACATTTGCTTGAAGTTTTCAAAGCAAGAACAAATTTAACTTTAAACGAAGCGGAAAATAAAATAAAAGAACTTTTAGAGCAAGTAGAATTGCCACAAAGTATTTTAAGTTCTTACCCACACCAAATTTCCGGGGGGCAAAGGCAGCGTGTAATGCTTGCACTTGCACTTACTTTAAACCCAAAACTTCTAATTGCAGATGAGCCAACGACCGCTCTTGATGAAAACACTCAAGAACAAATTTTAAACCTCATAAAGAAACTTCAAAAAGCATATAAAATGGCTGTTATTTTCATAACACATGATTTAATACTTGCTAAAGAAATTGCCGATAGAATTTTCGTTTTATATTCCGGTACAAAAGTTGAAGAATCACTAGCTAAAGAACTATTTTCAAATCCTTTACATCCATATACCTACGGATTGTTTAAATCAATAATTACAAAAGATACACCCAAAGGTATACCTCTTTTTGAAATTCACGGCTCACCACGTGGAAGATCACGCTTTTACGGTTGTCCCTTTAAAGACAGATGCAAAAAATCTTCCAGGGTATGTTACAAATTTGTGCCTTCTTTAGAAGAACTCCGCCCGCGACATTATTGTGCTTGCTTTTGGGCAAAAAGTATAGATTCCCAAAGGAGGCAAAATGACTAGTAACACAATACTGGAATTAAAAGACATAAAAAAAACCTATATAAAAATTTCCTTTTTTAAAAAACATAAAACGGAAGTCTTAAAAGGTGCAAATTTAACTTTACAACAAGGCAAAACTTTAGCATTAATCGGCCCATCGGGTTGCGGTAAAACAACTTTACTTAAAATTATACTGGGCCTTGAAAAACAAGACTGCGGAACAGTCAAATTACTAGGTAAAGATACTTCTAAAATTACGAAAAAAGAATTAAGGCAAGTGCTATCTAATATCGGCGTAATTTTTCAGGATCCTTACAGTGCCTTAGATCCGCGCCAAACCATTGAACAAATTTTAAGTGAACCCTTTATAATAAGCAAGAAACCTTTTAATAAACAAACTTTGGTCAACGCCCTAAATGAAGTATCCATGAAGGAAAATGACCTTAAAAAATTCCCGCATCAATTTTCGGGCGGCCAAAGGCAACGCATAAACATAGCAAGGGCTTTAATACTAAAGCCCAAACTTATTATCGCGGATGAACCCACTAGTGCTTTAGATGTATCTGTACAGGCACAAATAGTTAATTTGCTTACAAAGATGCAAAAAAAATATAACTTTGCTTTATTGTTTGTCTCGCATAATCTTGCATTATGCAAATATTTATGTCAAAATATAGTGTTGGTTAAGCAAGGCTTGTTAACCGAAGTATCAGGAGATGAATTATGAAAATAAATTATGATAGGATGATGAAACAGTTTATAGAAATGACAAAAATTGACGCTACATCAAACAAAGAATTACCTATGCAAAAATATATGGAGCGTGAATTAAAAAAATTAGGGGGGAAAGTTTTTGTTGATAATGCCGGTAAAAAATTTGATACTACAGCCACCGGTAACGTAATGGCAAGATTTCCCGGAACTGTAAAAAGCAAACCTTTTATTTTGGGCGCACATCTTGATACTGTTGCACCTTGCAGCAATGTTAAAGCTAGCATTAAAAACGGCAAAGTAGTAACCGACGGTAAAACTGTTTTAGGCGCAGATGACCGTGCAGGGTTAGCAATAATTTTGGAAGTTATCAGAACTTTAAAAGAATCAAAAGAAGATTATCCGCCGATAGAGGTTGCCTGCACTTTATGTGAAGAAGACGGTATGTACGGTGCGAAATATTTTGACGCTTCTTTCTTGCAAGGCAAGGAAGGGCTTATCCTAGATGATGAATATCCTGAAGAACTTATTATAAATGCACCAAAAGCCTATGTTTTCGATATTAAAATTACCGGCATAGCTGCCCACGCCGGCGTTTGCCCGGAAAAGGGCATATCTGCTTTAGAAGTTGCCGCTAAAGCACTTTCAATGATGAAACTTGGCAGAATTGATAAATTAACCGTTGCCAATTTCGGCATTGTACATGGGGGAACAGGCACTAATATTGTTATGCCTGAGATATATTTAAAAGGTGAAGCCAGAAGCCGCAACTTGCCTGCTTTGGAAAAGCAAGTAAAACACATGCGAGAATGTTTTAAAAAAGCGGAAAAATTATTTACCAAAAAAGTTGACGGCAAAACCGTTAAACCTATAATTGAATTTAAACAAACTTTAAAATATCCTTTGCTTGATATTTCAAAGAAATTACCGTTGATCAAATACATTCTATCTTGTGCAAAAGCAAGTAAAATAAAAATGGAAACAAAATCTTGCGGCGGTGGTTTCGATTCAAATATTTTGGCTTCAAAAGGATTGTTAATGCCAATTATCGGGATAGGTTATCATGATAATCACACCGTCAAAGAATGGCTTGATATTAAAACATTTAACAAAACAGCTGATTTAACTTTAACTATTGTAAAAAATTATCGTAAAAAATAAGGTAAAACAGTGTTTAAAAAATACTTTTTATATTTTACACTTACAGTTTTATGTTGCGGATTTACGGGCTGTAAATCAAAAACTCTAATTGTTACCTTGCCCGATAATTTTAAAGTAAAAGCGGAACTTGCCCTAACAAAGGTTGAAACTGAAAAGGGATTAATGTACCGGGAAGTTCTGCCCGAAAATGAGGGCATGCTTTTTGTCTTTAACGAAGAAACACCTCATTATTTTTGGATGAAAAATACTTTCGTTAATTTAGATATGTTGTTTATAGGTAAAGATAAAACCGTAAATCAGGCTTGGGAAAATGTTCCAAGAAGTTATGCTTATACCCCGGATAACCAAGTAGCAATACGCGGTGGTATGGCAAAATATGTGCTTGAACTTCCGGCAAGAAGCATAACAAAACACAATATAAAAGTTGGATCGAAAATAGATTTTGAAGATAGTAAAATAGATTATTCTTTGGTGGAAAAATGAAATTCTTAAATTTATTTTTTATTTTTTGTTTTTTGCTGACTCCTATCTTTGCCCAAACTCCGCTATCAGAACTTAAAGAGGAAGCAAAACAACATTTAATAGATTTAATTTCTTTTGATACTGCACAACCTAACCCACAAGAAATAAACGCCGTTCGTTATATTTACACTATTTTAAACAAAAACAAAATCGATTGGGAAATTTACCGTCCACAAAAAGCTCGCGCGAATTTAGTAGTAAAATTGAAGTCTTCTTTACCTGAAAAAGAAAAAAAGCCAACTCTGCTTTTAATTTCGCATTTAGATACCGCTGCCATTCAAGGCGATTGGAGTGTAACACCTGTTAAAGCTACCGTAAAAGATGGGAGAATTTACGGTCTTGGTTCAAGAGATGCAAAAAATTATGCTGCAATAAATTTAACTTTGCTCACTTATTTTGCTCAACATAAAGAATTATTAAACAGAGATTTGGTTTTTCTTTTTACTGCTGATGAAGAAGCCGGCAGTGAAATGGGATTGAAATATCTTTTAGATAAAAACCCCGACATATTCAAAAATATAAGGTTTGCCCTAAATGAAGGCGGGGGGATTATTGCCGATCAGCAACAAAATTTATTATTTGTGGAAGCAGCAAGCAAGATGTATCTCGATATTTTACTTACAGCCAACGCCGGCGGAGGTAATTCGGCACAAGGTTCCCAAGATAATGCAATTTACAAACTATCCCAAGCATTACGCAAATTACAAGACTATGAATTACCGTATAAATTGACACCATTTACAAAGAAATTTTTTGAAGATATCTCAAAAATACAAGATCAAGATGCCCAAACTACAATAAATGTACTTTTAAATCCATCGGAGGAAAAATATTTTAAACAGGCTGCTGCAATAATAAGTGAAGACTCTTTCCTGCAAACACAAATTCAGGACAGTATCGCGCCGACAATATTAACATCTTCCGAAGAAGCCAATACTGTTTTGCCGCAAGCCTCTGCATTACTTAATTGCAGGTTACTCCCTTCAACCGATCCGCAAGAATTTTTTAACAAATTAACTCAGTTATTTGAAGATGATGAAGATATAATACTGACTATAAAAGAGCAACCGATATTACCTTTCCCTCAGCCTAAAGATACTTTTAATGATGAACTTTATTTTGCTTTAGAAAAAAGCGCAAAAGAAGTCTACGGGGAAAATACAAAAATATTAATGGGCATAAGTCCTGCTTCAAGTGAAAGTGAACTTCTAAGAAGATTCGGTATTTTAACATATGGTATAGGTCCGCGCTTTTTCATTTCGCAGAAACCGGAAAAGGATGAACAACGAGGGGGACCTCATCAAGCTGATGAATTTATTGAAGAAGATTCTTTTAAAGAACAATTTGAGATAACGTTTTTAACATTGAAAAATTTATTAAATGAAACCGAATAGATGATTTACTTGAAATAAATAAATTTTACTTGAAAATTTTCTTTACAATTTCTAAAATAGATATATAGGTTTATAAGTATTATGCAAAGAAATTTAAAAATTGCTACATTTATAGCGGCCCTGTTTGTAATCGTAATATTTACGACACAATATTTTTCAACTAAATCCCGAAACATAATGTCTTACCAATATGATTATGAAAATAATATCAAACGAGAGGAGTATGTTTTGCCGCAATCTGAACGAGATAAACAAACTGAGCAAGAAAATAATACTCAAGACCCTTTTTTTGAACTCTTCAATTATAATGCCCCGATAACCGAAGTCGACCCGAAATCAGTAAAAAAAGACGACAAGAAAAAACGTGACTATTCAAATTATGAAGACAGAATCCGTATGGAATCACCTTCTAGATTAGATTCAAATGGACTTTATGTAGCACTTATGCAAGCAATTGATGATAATGATTTAGAAAGAGCAAAAAACATGATTGCAAGAGGAGCGAGATTAAATTCCCCGGACGGAGATACTGCTTATGCCCCAATATTTTGGGCGATAAATAACGGCAATGTGGAGATGGTGAAATTACTAATTCAAAAAGGTGCGAAAGTTAATACTCCGGATGATAAAGGGTTATTTCCTATACATTGGATCGTAGAAAATTCTACCAACAGGCCTCATGTATATCAAATGAAAGCTATTTTTGATTTGCTTTTAGATGCCCATCCGGAAGAAATCAATAGGCAAGACAATATTTTGAAACAAACACCCCTTATGATGGCTGTAAATTTGAATAATCATAAAGCATTTGCATACTTAATGGATAAGGGGGCAAATGTCAATATTATAAATAAGGACGACAAAGATGTATTAGACTTATCATTTGACAATTCTTGCCATCCTTGTATTTCCTTCATAGATAATAAGAAACAACAAAACGAAATAACCCCTTTGATAAATTTTGCAAGCACATTCACTGCTCCTGATCCCATCTGGTTACCTTATTCTACAGTAAAGAAAACTGCCAAAAAGAAAACTAAAGCCAAAAACTCCGGTGATATAGTAATTCAGGGGGATTCAATAACAATACCTACTTATAAAGAAATGCCCAACATTTTACCGTTAAAAAAAGAAGAAGGGCCTAATATGGTTATTACCAGGTAGTAACCAAATATCATTTTTTGTACTGTCTTTTGCTTTTATGTTTCGTTAATTTTAATTTGCGGCCATTTAAGAAACTAAGTATTAAATTTAAAATAAAAAGATATTTTTTCATAATATTTTAAAACTCTCATAACATTTTTTTTGATCTCTAAACGGCACTCCCAAGGATAAATGTATCCAATTTCTTTCAAGTATCAATTGCCCGTAATGAAGGAAAGGGCTGCTATCCTTTAATTTGGTAAAAACATTTTCTAAGGATAATTTTTTATCTTTAATTATAAAATCTACCGCACTTCCGTTTAAATGTTGGGATTTTTTACTTCCTCCTACTTGTTCATTTAATCCATGGCAACGGTATCCGCTTGTAATTATCAACGGAGTACCCAAAATTGCCCTCACCGGTTCAAGCAGATAGTTAGATAGGATAATTAAATTATTCAAGTATTCTTTGCCAAGCAATGGATTAAGCAATTTATACGGTATTTTAGAAGTTCGTGTAAGTTCTTCAAAAGTAAAGTGGGGGGATAACCGTTGATTAAAGAATTTATCTTGTTGCATAAAATCTCCTGTATCGGACGGCCCTAAGAGATAATACTTTATTAAGAACGAAAAATCAAATTACGCACTTTTAACTCATTTTTTGATACAATATTCTTATTAGGAACTAAATACTTTACTTTAGGGTACCGTTATGAAATCTTTTTATAGAATTTTAATCTTATCATTAATATTATCACTTACCGCTTGTGATTTTATCACATCCAGTTCTTGTAAAAATACTTGCCCGCACGGACAAAAACAAAATGAAGATTGTTCTTGCTATACTCCGGAAAAAGCACCTGCAGGTGAATTACAACAAAAAGAAATATTACAAGCCATTGTAAACAATAATGAGCAAACTCTTACAAAGCTACTTAATACTATTGCAATAGATAGCACTTTTAAAATGGACTCTGAGGCCGTTAGAAAAATTTATGCAAATAATAGTGATATCTATACTCGCTTAATAGAAGATAACAACAATTTAAATTTACTCTTTTTACTTGCACCATTAGACAATTTTAATCAAACTTTTAATACTATTCTCCAACAAGGTGTTTCACCTAACACACAAACATCTTCCGGGATAACTCCCCTTGATATCGCTATTGCCGCTAACCAAGGTGAAAAGGTAAAAATGCTCCTTGATGCAGGCGCCGATGTTAATTTTGAAGGGGAAGATAATATTCTTGTCAGAACTTTACAGCAAAGAAAATTTAAAGCCTTAAGTGCTTTATCTTCTTTTGGCAGGGATAAAGAAATTGCCTTTAAGTTTCACCCTGATTATTTTATAAAAGCTATGATTAACAATAATTTTGATTTAGCAAATGCAGTTGCGCCGTTAACTGCAAAGGAAATACTCAATACACCTAATTATTTCGGTGTTTTACCTTTGACACAAGCGGCTTCTAATGCCAAATTAAAACTTTTGGATACATTAATTGCAAGTGGGGCAAACTTAGAACTAAGAGATGAAAACCTGCGTACACCTCTTTTGGCATACTTACAGGAAATTTATATTGCTCAGATTGAAGGGAATTTGCAAAAAGGCCGTGATTCACAAGTACCAGAAGTAGTAAAACACTTCCTTGACGGGGGGGCAAATATAGAGGCTAAAGACGATCATAAAGAAAATATTATGTTTTATGCCGTAAGAATGAATAACAGGGCACTCATTGATTTATTGGTTAAATCTTATAAACAAAATATAAATACCAGAAATGATTTAGGGGAAACACCTCTATTCGTTGCAGCGCAAAATGTTCCCGCATTGGTCCCGTACTTACTTACAAAAGGTGCAAACCCCAAAGTAATGGATAATAGCGGGCGTACACCTGCTATTGCAGCAGTGGAAGTCGGGAATATGGATACTTATGATTTGCTGGAAAACGCAACAGCAAGGATCTAAGAGGTATATTTATGAAAAACCGTCATAAACTTTTTGTAGACATTGCAACTTTAGTAGCGGAACAGTCCACTTGTATGCGTTTACACGTTGGTGCAGTGCTTGTTAAAGATAAACGCATTGTAAGTATCGGTTATAATGGGGTTGCTTCCGGCCAAAAACATTGTGAAGATTATTTTAAGGAATTATACTTAAAAGAATTTTCCGCTAAATATTCAAATTTTGAAGAATTTATTAAAAGCAAAGAGTTTTATGATTTGCACGGCAAATTTTCAAACGATAATGAATTGCATGCCGAGCAAAACGCTTTGCTATTTGCCGCAAAAAGCGGTATTACCACAGAAGGCACAACTTTATACATAACTCTATCACCCTGTATTCACTGTGCCAAAATCATTGCCGCTTCAGGCATAAAAGAAGTAATTTTTAAGGAACTTTACGATCGTTCTACAGAAGGGGTAAACTTCCTAAATAAAATCGGCATAACTTGCCATAAGATAGATGAGGTATTAAATGACAAATAATCAACAAACACAAACACCAGCAGGAAACGCTGCAATTGATAATTCTACAAACTGGTTAACAAATAATAAAAAAACTATTATAGCGGTAGCAATTACAGCCATTGTTATTGGCGGTATTTTTGCTGTTATTGATAATTTAAGAGATAAGGCCTACCAAGATCAGTGGAGCAATTTGTTTATGGCGGAAATGGCCGTTGCAAACGGGGGGGATGCTTCTTCTTATGCACCTCTTGAAAATTTTGCAAGCAAATATAAAACCAAACCGGCCGGTGTTTATGCCAATTTCGTTTTAGGTACAGCATTAACACAACAAAAAGAATATTTAAAGGCAGAAATCTTCTATAAACAAGCATTGGAATATGCTAATGATGAATTCGCTGCTATGATAACAAATGCCTTACTTGCAAACACTCTCGAAGCCGGTGATTTTGAAAGAGCAGTGACTTTGGCTGACGAATTTATTACAAAAAATCCAACTAATTTTTCAATCCCGCAAGTTAAACTTTATAAAGCATTAGGGCTTGAACTCGCAGGTAAAACTGAAGAAGCAAAAGAAGTTTACAAGAGTTTAGAAGCAGATTATCCGCAAACTTATTATGCGGCAATTGCTGCTGCTAAACTTGCCCCGGAACCGGAAAAAGCACCTGCAACAAATAAAAGTAAAAAATAAAATTTACCTAGCTGTTTAAGAGCAGGTCCCCCGCACAACACACTGGTGCGGGGGTTTTTAACATAAAAAATTTTATTATTTAAAAGATATTAAACGTGGCAAATACTTTAAAATCGCATCAATTTTAAAATCAATAATTTTTTTATCACGGCGTGTAAAATCAACACCCTCACCCACAACTATCTGTTTTTTTGACGGTATTTTGGAATATTTATATTCTGTAAGTAATAAGATATTGGGATAGTACAAATTATGAAGTTTTTGGTTAAACAAATGTTGTAATGTCAAAGTTGGGATATCAAGCCCTGCACTTACAGGCCAAAATTCATTATCTAATGAAATAGCAAATACCGGCATTTCCTTCTTAAGTAAACTAAACAAATGGCACATATCATTGTATGCAAATTTCCTTATATCAATCATCTTAAAATGCGGATCTACTACCCCACATTTCGTTACACTTAAAACAAAATAATTATCCCAAATAAGTTTTCGCACAAGCTCATCAATTTCTTGGTAAGTATAGGCATTATTATCAAGTTTTAAGAGTATTATTCCTTTTGTTCCTTTCGCACTTTTTTTGATAGTCTTTAAACTATCTGCTACTTTAGATGGTATTTCTTCGGAAAAATAAAATATAGGTCTTGGAAAATTTTTCCTTTCATTAAAAGGTAAACCGAAAGTGTCAAATAAACTTGCCGTTCTATGTAAAGATATTTTTTTATACTCATAATAAACCGGCAAAACCAAAAAATCTTTAGGTGCCTGTTTTACTACTTCACTATAATCATAATTTTTCCAAACGAAAGGATTTCTAAAACCCTTAAAAGTTTTTACTTTTTTAATATTTGGGTTGGTTTTCAAAAGCCCGGTGATCAAGTGGGAATCATTCCCGTTAAGTTTATCCGAAACATAAGCCCATAATTCCATTTTGGGATATTTTTTAGAAAGGGCCGCTATCAAAGGAGTTGTATATAAATAATCGCCAAGCCCCATAAAAAATACTAGAGCAAAACCTTTTATTTTTGGATTTACAGCCAAAGCATTATCTAAGTTGTAGTAAATATGTTCATTAATAAGCAAAGGGCGTTTAATTGAATACCAATCCTCATTTATTTCAACAGTTTCTGTTTTAGTATCTTCGGGGTTATCTTCAAAAGAATACCATACCGGGCAAATTTCTTTATTACCTAAAATTCTATTTGTTTGAATGTAAACCCAACGGCAAGTTTCACAAATCACAGTTAAAAAGCGATATTTATAGATAAATTTTCTCATATATAGATTTTATTAAATAACACGGCATCTTGCAAATATTAAAGTCCTTTATTCACAGAATGGATTCAAATTCCTTACCACCTTAAAATATGTTAAAATATATATTGTAGAGATTTTATATTAGGAGGGTCTATGGAACCAACAACAGCAGCAACAACGGCTGCAAGCGGAGGAATATCATCAAGTGGCTTTATGCTTGCTATAATGGTGTTCTTCATAGTGATGATTATGCTCTCAAGCAGAAGTCAAAAAAAGAGAGATGCCGAACACGCAAAACAAGTAAGCACCTTACAAAAAGGGGATAAAGTCGTATTAGTTGGCGGAATAATCGGCACAGTAGTAGGGTTTAATCAAGAAATTTTGGAAGTTAAAGTTTCCGAAAATACGAAACTTTCCGTTTTACCTTCGGGTATAGTTAGCGTACTTAAAGGAAACACTTTGCAACAAGGAGATAAAAAATAATGAACAAACTTGCTTTTAAATGGGGCCTTATAGGTTTAATATTTATAGGTTCTATTGCTTTGTTATACCCCAGTTATGAGTGGTATGCAAAAACCCCGGCCGAAAGGGAAAAACTTGAGGCCTCTAATTCACGCCCGAAACATATTTTAAATTTGGGGCTTGACTTACGCGGCGGTTCTTCTTTGCTATTAGAGTTAGACGTAAGCAAACTTTCCGGCAAAGAAACTTTAAATGAATCCATGCAACGTGCTATTGAAATCGTAAGAAACAGAATTGACCAATACGGCGTAGGGGAAATCCCAATAACAAGACAGGGGGAAAAATGGATTTCAGTCCAACTCCCGGGTATTGCAAACCCTGAGCAAGCGGAAGCCTTAATCGGTAAAACCGCAATGCTTGAGTTCCGTTTGGTTAAAACAGATGCTGCCTCACAAGAAGCTGTTTCAAAAATTTATGAATTAGATAATGCTTTCAATAACGACGGCTCTTTAACAGAAGAAGCCCAAAAACTTATGCCCGAAGGCACAGTTGTTATGAAAAGCAAAGACGGCGGTTATTTAGCTTTAACCGATACTGTTGCCGTTTCCGGTGCAGATCTTGAAGATGCCCGCGTTACTGCAGGTGAATATGGTTATCCGGCTGTTTCCTTCCAATTCAATAGTGACGGTGCTAAAAAATTCGGCAATTTAACAGGTGCAAATATCGGTAAACAACTTGCTATTGTGCTTGATAACACCGTTCAATCTGCCCCAAATATTCAAAGCCGCATTTCAGCGCAAGGGCAAATTACAGGCCAATTTAAAATGGAAGAAGCAAGGCAACTTGCAATCGTGTTAAGAGCAGGTGCTCTTCCTGCCCCAGTTTCAATTATTGAAAAACGCGTTATCGGCCCCGGCCTCGGTGAAGATTCCATAAGGAGCGGTTTAACTGCATCTGCGATAGGCTTTATCTTTATCGTACTTTTTATGACTATCTACTATCGTGCAGGTGGTTTTATTGCAAGTATGGCATTATGTTTAAACTTAATTTTCTTAGTAGCTTTAATGGCCTATTTCTCTGCAACACTTACATTACCCGGTATCGCAGGTATTATACTTTCACTTGCCATGGCAGTTGACGCAAACGTTCTTATTTTGGAACGTATGCGCGAGGAAAAAGATAAAGGTCAGCCTTTACCGCTCGTTATCAAAGAAGGTTATGATAAAGCATGGAGCGCAATTTTTGACTCTAACTTAACAACCTGGATTGCCTCTATCTTATTATTCCAATTCGGTACAGGCCCGGTCAAAGGTTTTGCTTTGACTTTGACTTTAGGTTTATTTGTGGGTGTGTTTACTTCAGTTTTTGTAACACGCGCCATTTATGAATTTGTACTTACTTCAAATCCAAAGGATATTAGTCTATGAGATATTTTCAACTTCTACCCAAAACGCATTTTGATTTTATCGGTGCAAGGAAAACATTTTTCTTGATCTCAGGTATAATCTTAATTGCATGCATAGTTTCTTTATGCACAAAGGGCTTAAACCTCGGTATTGATTTTACCGGCGGAACAATGGTTCAAGTCCAATTCGAACAAACAACGGATATCAGCCAATTAAGATCTGCTTTGCAAAAAGCAGGTATCAATGCAGATATTCAAACCTATATCGGTAAAAATGCTTTTGCTATTAAAGTTAAAGGTAAGCAAGACAATGTTAATGAAGTTTCAAAAAACATTGAAGGTGCTTTAGCAACTATCGGAACAAAATTTGAAATTGAACAAACATCCTTTATTGGGCCTACCGTAGGTAATGACCTCGCTAAAAAAGCTCTTTTGGCCTTCGTTCTTGCCTTAGGTGCAATGATCATGTATGTTGCGTTCCGCTTCCAAAATATTATTTGGGGTGCCATGGCAGTTGCAGCTTTGTTCCACGATATTTTACTTACAGTCGGTGTCTTTTCTTTCTTCCAGATTGAAGTGGACTTAGTTATAGTTGCGGCTTTACTTACGATAGCAGGTTTCTCTGTAAACGATACCATCGTTATCTTTGACAGAGCCCGTGAAAATTTGCGCTTGAACCCAAAGTATGATTTACCTACTTTGTTAAATGTCAGTGTAAATGATACTTTATCAAGAACGGTAATAACTTCCATAACAGTTATTGCCGCAACGGCAATTTTATATGTAATGGGTGGCGAAGTATTAAAGAACTTCTCCCTTGCATTACTTATCGGTTTAACATCAGGTACCTACTCAACAGTAATGCTCGTTCCCGGCCTTGTATATCAATGGTCTAAGGGTAGCAACTTCGATGCTATGGCTACAGGTGTACAAACGACAGAAGCACCTAAGAAAAAGCATAATAAAAGGCGTTACAATAACTAATGCAAAAAATAAGGAAATTTAAAATATCCTTACACTATAAAGAGATACTCCGCCGCATAAAATCTGCAGAAGTAGATTTAAACGCGGCGGGGTTTACCTCGGAAAGTGCTTTAGCTATTTTTATTTCCTCTTTGCATCAAGCAGCAGATACAGGTGTCGTATATGAATTTAACGAAGGTGCTTGCCTTGAGTTAACCGGAGCAGGTTTTGAACATAAAGGGCCTTTCAGTTTATGTGCAATAACATTGGGTAAAAAATTGGAAGAACAACTCGCTTGCATTACAAATATGGGGCAAATGACTGTCGCAAATATTGCGGTATATGAATTTTTAAGAACAGCTTTAAATTTCGTTATAGATTTATTAAAAGAAGAAGCGGAAAAAGATAATTTAATTTCGCAAAATATAGAATTATTAAGTGCGCCGGTTTTTTCCTACGGCATAGAACCCAAATTTCTAAGGGAAGCAAAACACCTTGATATTACTTTAGTAAAAAAAGTTTTGCCTGATTTACTTAAGCGCCTTGAAGCGCAAAAAATAAATGTGACTTTTGAAGAAGGGGTTTTAAGCCCAAAAGCTACTGTGGCTTTTGTAATACCATGGCTTAAAAAGAAAGGTAAAAAATAATGGCCTATACGGAAGGTTTTGAAAACATTAAATACAATATTGCCGCCTGTTTAATAAGCGGTTACCTTCGTTTATGCGGCATATTAACAAAATATAAAATAGAAGGTTTAAATACCAGTGTCAATAAATCCGCAGAGACACCTGTGATTTTTGCTTTCTGGCATAACAGGCAAGGCTTCTTACTTTATCCGTACAGAAAACATAAAAAAATGTGTGTTTTAGTCAGTTTAAGCAAAGACGGAGAATATATAGCCCGTGCTTTGCCTAAATTCAATATGATTGCTTCCCGCGGATCAACAACCAGGGGTGGGGCATCAGCTTACCGCGGTTTAATTTCAAAAGCAAAACTCGGTTATTCTTTAGCCTTAACACCGGACGGTCCAAGAGGCCCCATATATCAAGCAAGCCAAGGGGTATTAGCTTTGGCGCGCAAAACAGGCCTTCCGATTATTCCCGTAGGTGTTTACGCAACAAGCAAATTCTCTGTCAATTCTTGGGATAAATTCCAAGTTATCTTACCTTTCGGTAAATGTTCTATAGTTTTAGGTAAACCTTTAAAAGTAAACAGGGAAGATAATTTAAAAGAACTTTCTAAAGATTTAACTTTACGTATACAAGATGCTACTTCTCAAGCAGCTAAATTGTGTGGGGTAAAATAATGGGTATTTTAATTTTAATTTTGATAAATATTGTTTGTCCTTTCGTTGCCCTAATGATAGTATTATGCTTTTTAATCTCTTCAAGGCGAAGCGTACTTAAAACTTTATTTAGCGAATTAAAAGAAAGATTTGTTATTAAAAAGCAAGATCTGGACGGCCCTTGTATTTGGTTGCATGCAGCAAGTGTGGGGGAAGTTAAAAGTGTTGCAAATATTGCCGCTGAGTTAAAAAAACGTTACGATTTACCTATTTTAGTAACCACACTGACAAAAGCAGGGCAAAGGGCTGCACAAAAAATTCCTGCTTTTGATTTATGTTTACTTGCTCCGATAGATTTCTACCTAGCAATAAAACGTTTTGTGAAATTTTACAAACCAAAACTGTTAATCATTGTTGAAGCCGATTTGTGGCCGAATATGATTTACGCAAGTGCAAAAGCCAAAGTAAAAATCGGCATAATAAATGGTCGTTTATCTGAAAGAAGTGCAAAAAGGTATAAACTACTTACACCTCTAATAAAACTGATAATTCCGAAAATATCTTTTATATGTGCTCAATCTGAAGAAATCAAAAAGCGCTATGTTTCTTTGGGTGCTTCTAAAAAGAAAGTATTTACCTGCGGAAATATAAAATATGATGCCTTAAATGAAAATCCAAATCGTTTAGACGAAGCCAAAGAGATTATAAATAAACTTTCGTGGCAAAATTCAAAAATAGTGGTATGCGGTAGTACTCATGAATTAGAGGAGAAAATAATATTTTCTTCCGCTAAAAATTTAAAAGATACAAAATTCATTATAGCACCACGCCATTTAGAAAGGGTAAAACAAATACGTGAAAATTTGAACAAAACACAATTTCAGTTTTCTTTTTTAAGTGACTTGGCATATCCGCCTATAGATACACAAATTTTAATTGCAGATACCATGGGACTTTTAGGTGCCTTGTATAAAGTCGGAACTTTGGCTTTTGTTGGGGGATCAATAGATAAAAAGGGGGGGCATAATTTTTTGGAAGCAGCAATACTTAAAAAACCGGTTTTCTTCGGTAAATATTATTATAATGCCCCGGATGTAGCAAAATCGCTATTGAAATCAGGTGGCGGAATTTTAGTTAATCAAACAAATTTCAGTAAAGAATTAAAGAAGTATTTAAATGATGAAAACCTATTAAATACTTCCGCGCAAGCAGCATTAAATACAGCCCTTTCTTTTAAAGGTGCTACGGCAAAATCTTTAGAGGTTATAAAATTATGAACGAAAACAAAAATCAAACAAAGCAAAACATTTTAGTTATGCGTTTATCTTCGTTAGGAGACATTGTATTGCTTTCACCCGTATTTAAAAATATTAAGGAACATTGGCCTAATGCCAAAATTACTTTACTTGTTAAAGAGCAATTTGCCCAAGCCTTAAGCGGACACCCGGATATTGATGAAATCATGGTCTTTAAAGGTTTTATGAGCACGCTTAGGGATATTAGGGCACAACACTTCACACATTTACTTGACATGCATGCGACACTCCGCACAATTTTACTCAGTGCACTAAGCGGTATTGAAAATAAAAAAAGATATAATAAGAATTTCCTTGCAAGGCGAATATATGTTAAATTTAAATTTGCAAGCCCTGTGCTTGAAAAACATACCCTTGAAAAATACTTAGCAGTTTTACAAGATTGGAATATTCCAATAAAATACCGCACGCCTAATTTAAGTGATTGGAAATTCAAAGCCCTAGATTTAAAGAAAGAAATTAAAAACATTTGTATTTTTCAAACCTCATTTTTGGGCGATTCCGTTTTAACAACCCCACTCGTTAAAAAGACTGCAAACATGTTTCCAAAGGCAAAAATTACCGTTGTAACACGCCCTCAAACTGTAGAAATATTTAGGCATCTTGAAGAAGTTAATAAAATTATCATTGATGACAAAAGGGGCTTGAACCAAATTTTAGGAATTTTTAGAACCGCAAATCGCATACGCCGTGCGAAAGTCGATGTTTTACTAGTTCCGCATCGCAGTTTCAGAAGTGCTTTAATTGCTTGGTTAAGCGGTGTAAAAGTACGCATCGGTTTTAGTAACAGTGAAGGAAGATTCTTCTACACAAAAACTGTACCGTTCTCTTGGATGATTCACGATGCAGAACGCAATTTATATTTGCTTCAAGGTATTGTGCAAGATAATTTTAAAGTGGAATTAAACCTTGATAACGGAAATACCGACGCAGAAGAAACTGTTGCAAAACTTCTAAAAGAATCCGGTGCGGACGGAAAAATTTTAGTTGGTGTACATCCGAGTTCCGTATGGCCCACAAAATGTTGGCCGGCTGAAAATTATGCGAAACTTATCACCCGTATGGAAAAGGAACTTGGTTTAACTTCAGTTTTAATCGGCGGGCCAAAAGACTTGGAAGTAAGTGAACAGGTAGCACGTTTATCTGAAGGTCACCCAATAAATTTAGCGACAAAAACAACCCTAACCGAACTTATGGCTTTAATGAAACATTTAAAACTTTTTGTTACAAATGACTCCGGCCCCATGCATATCGCGACAGCCTTTGGGGTTCATACTTTAGCAATCTTTGGGCCAACAACCAAAGAACTTGGATTTTTCCCTTACGGTGAAGGGCATAGAGTGATAGAGGTAAAAAATTTACCTTGCCGCCCTTGTGCTTTACACGGTGGGAAAAAATGCCCCCTTGGGCATTTTAAATGCATGAAAGATATTTCCGTTGAGGAAGTATTTAATAATGTAAAAGAGATGTTAAATATTCATTGTTAGAGGTGAAATATGAAAGACCTTATTTACTTCATAATATTATTATTAATAGCGGCAGGTATCGGTTATGGGTTTGATGCCTTGTTCTCTATATTACCGAAAGACTCAGGCGCTTTCTTTACACAATCATATGCAATAGGTATTCGCCCACTTGGGATGCACGCAAGCATTTGCGGGATTATCGGGCTTGTAGTATCTTTCTGTTTAATTAAACCTTTTCTTAACAGATAATGCGTATAATTTTAGCGTCCGGTTCCCCGCGGAGGAAAGCCATTTTAAAAAAACTAGGGTATAAATTTGACGTTATTAATCCTACTGTAAAGGAAACAACTTCAAAAAAATTACCCCATAAAATAGTGCAAGAACTTGCTTTAAAAAAGGCTTTTTCAGTAGCGGTGTTGTATCCGGACGCTCTTATTATAGGCGGGGATACTTTAGTATATTGCAAAGGCAAAATACTAGGTAAACCTAAAGACGAAAAAGATGCTTTAAAACTTTTGAAAATTGAAAATAATTCCTGGCAAGCGGTTTACAGCGGCCTTGCCTTGATTTGCAAAAATAAAAATAAATTAATGCTCGGGTACGATAAGACCCTTTGCAAAGCACGCAATTTAGATTTGAAAACTTTAAAAAATCTTGCAAGCAAAAATTTAGATAAAGCCGGTGCTTACGCTATGCAAGATAAAGATGATTGTTTTATAAAACAAATAAAAGGCAGTTATGATAATGTGGTGGGTTTTCCATCAGAACTATTTAAAAAGATGATTAAGGAGTTTTTATGACGGAAACAGATGTTTTAATTATAGGTTCCGGGCCTGCTGCATGCAGTGCGGCTTTATATACAACCCGTGCAGGTTTCAAAACAATAATGCTGGGTGGTAAAAATTTCGGCGGGCAACTTGTTCAAACAAGTGAAGTGGAAAATTATGCAGGTTTTATTGACCCTGTAAACGGTTTTGAATTAATGGATAAGATGCATAAACAATGCAAGCGCCTCGGTGCGGAAATTTTGCAAAAAACTGCTACTTCCGTTAAAAAAGAAGGCAACAAAATGCTTACCGAACTTGAAGGAGGGGAAGTTATTTCTTCTTACGCAGTTTTAGCCGCAACCGGTGCAACGGCAAGATGGCTCGGTGTAGAAGGGGAAAATAAATTTAAAAACCACGGGCTATCTGCCTGTGCAACTTGCGACGGCTTTTTTTACAAAGGTAAAACTGTTGCTATTATCGGCGGTGGGAATACCGCTTTTGAAGATGCCTTATTTTTAACCAATTTCTGCCAAAAGGTTTATTTAATTCACCGTCGTGCAGGTTTTAGGGCAGATGAAATTACAATTAAAAAAGCACAAAGCAATCCCAAAATCGAGTTTGTAATTCCGGCAGTTACCACAAAACTTTTAGGGGATGACAAAGTAACCGGAATAGAGTTACAAAACCCCGAAACAAAAGAAATTAAAACTTTGGAAGTTCAAGGCGTTTTTGTAGCAATCGGTTCAATACCTCAAACTAAATTCTTACAAGACAGCGGTGTGAAATTAACCGAAACAGGCCACGTTGCGGTAGATAGCAAACACCGTACAAATATTGAAGGCCTATTTGCCGCGGGCGATTGCCAGGATGCCGTATACCGTCAAGCCATAGTAGCAGCAGGTAGCGGGGCAAAAGCCGCGATTGAAATCATCAATTATATAAACCAAATAAAATAATTTTTTAAACGGTTTTTTATTTATACCAAGCATTTGCCGTCGTAACACGCAAAATGCTATAATATATTTATGTTAGAAAAGACATTTAACGTCCGCCATTACGAATTTAATGCGCAAAATATATTAACCCCGTGGGGGTTGCAAAATTTCTTCCAAGAAGCCGCCTGCCTTGATGCAGACAATCTCGGTTTCGGGTTTGAGGCCTTAACACCTCAACATATCGCCTGGGTTTTAACAAAATTACAAATCAGTTTTTCAAAACCTTTAAAATGTAAATCCGTTAAGGTTAAAACTTGGGTAGTGGGGTATACAAAAATAACATCACGCCGTGATTTTATAATGTATGACCAAGACGGCGTTGAACTTGCCAAAGGCACCACAGAGTGGGTTATAATTGATTTAATCTCCCGCCGCCTTACGCGCATACCGCAATTTATTTTGGATGGCCACCCGTCAACACCGGCAGAACCGGCCATGGAACAAAACTTTTTAAGGGCACCTTCTTTTGAAGGCCAACAACCGGTTAATACTTGCCAAATTCAAACCAGGCTTGAAGATTTGGACGTCAATAATCACGTCAACAATCAGCATTTTACATCTTGGTCCTTGCAGGCCACCCCGAAAGAAATTTTAGATAATAAAAATATTACGGACCTTATTGTATACTTTAAAAAAGAAATTTCTTTTGGTGATACCATTACGGCAAACTGCTATAAATCCGACGAAGAAAATGCTTTTTGGTACACATTAACCAATCAAGAGGGCAAAGAAGCAAGCATTGTTTTTGCCCGCTTTAAATAAGAGGTCTTATGAATTTAAATAACTATGCAGATGTTTTAATTTCCGCCTTAAAAAATGCCCGTGCCGGCAAATTTAAAAAAGGCGATAATATTTTGGTTTCTTATGACGCCCCTGCTTTAATGCTTGCGGAAACCATTTACACAAAACTTTTAAAAGAAGGTTTTAATGTAATTGTTCGCCCTTATCAAAGCGAGAATATGGCACGCACATTTTTTACAACCGCGAGCAAAGCACAACTTACTTTCCAGGCTCCTTGGGAAAAATGTTTAAATGAAAATCTGCACGGTTTAATTGCACTCCGCGCGCCGGAAAATTTGGAAAATTTAAAAAATGTTGACCCCAAAAATATTGCGCTTGCTTCCCTTGCAAGGAAGCCGATCCGCGAAATTTTAGACGTTCGCGAACAAAAAGGTTTGTTTGGTTGGACACTTGCAAATGTCCCCACACAAGGCATGGCACGCCAGGCAGGTTTAACAATTAAGGAATATGAAAACCAAGTAATAAAGGCGTGTTTTTTGGATGCAAAAAACCCGGCAAAAAAGTTTATGGAAGTATCTTCCCAAATTGCGGAAATTGCCGCACGTTTAAGCGCACTTCCGATTAAAACTTTACGTTTGCAGTCAAAACATTCTGACCTTGAAATAAGTTTAGGCGAAAGCCGCAAATTTATTGCCGCACGCGGTTGCAATGTTCCGTCTTTTGAAATTTTTACTTCTCCCGATTGGCGAGGCACGCGCGGTGTTTATTTTAGCGACTTAACAAGTTTTAGGAACGGCACTTATGTCAAAGGTGTTAACCTTGAATTTAAAAACGGCCGCGTAATTAAAGCGACGGCAAAACAAGGGGGGGACTTCCTTAAAAAAATGATTTCCCTTGATAAAGGCGCGGCACAAATCGGCGAATTTTCTTTAACTGACAAACGCTTTTCCCGCATAAATAAATTTATGGCAGATACTTTGTTTGACGAAAATTTCGGCGGAAACTTCGGCAACAGCCATATTGCACTCGGTGCAAGTTTTGCCGATACTTTTACCGGAAATCAAGCCAAATTAAATAAGGCCTTAAAACAAAAACTCGGTTTTAACGATTCCGCCCTGCATTGGGACCTTGTTAATACTGAGGACAAACTTGTTACTGCGACTTTGAAGAACGGCAAGCACTTGACCATTTACGAAAGCGGCATATTTTTGGTGTAAACACTTCTAACAAAATACTGACAAGTTAATAGTAATTTGCTATAATATAAGTACGCGGATTTTGACGGGCGCAAAAAGTTCGTAAATCAAATGCCCCGAAAAACCGCCAAAGTAAACGGCCACCATGGGTAACCTCTACCCAAATTTAGGCTGTTACTTACTAAGGAGAAAAAATGAGTAATGTATCAATGAAAGCCATGCTTGAAGCGGGTGTCCACTTCGGCCATCAAACTTCACGCTGGAATCCCAAAATGGGGCGCTATATCTTCGGTGAAAGGAACGGCGTCCATATTCTTGACTTGCAAAAAACCGCACGCGAACTTAAAAAGGCTTGCGCTTTTGTAAAAGAAGAAGCAAAAAAAGGTGCTAAGTTTTTATTTGTCGGTACCAAAAAACAAGCACAAGATGTAATCAAAGTTGAAGCCGAAAGAGCAAATTGCCCTTGCATCAGTGAAAAGTGGCTCGGCGGAACTTTAACCAATTTCCAAACAGTTCGCAAATCTGTTGAAAGATTAACCGAACTTGAAAAATGGGAAGCAGAAGGCGTTTTGAAAGCAATTTCCAAAAAAGAATCTTCCCGCTTAACAAAAGAAATGAACCGCCTCAAAAAACTCTTGGGCGGCATCCGCGATATGCGCACTTTGCCTAATATCCTCTTCGTAATTGACCCGATGGATACACAAGGCGCAGTCCGCGAAGCAAAAACTTTAGGCATAACCGTCGTCGGCGTTTGCGATACAAACTGCGATCCGGATAATATTGATGTACCAATACCGGGCAATGATGACGCAGCACGCGCAATCAAATTATTCTGCGCCGCTATTGCAGATTCTATTATCGAAGGCCGCAATGAAGCAAACGGCGTAGTAACCGCAGAAGGTGAAGAAGCCGCCCCGGCTGCAGAAAATGCTCAAGAAGAAAAGGAAGTTGAAAACCCGATTCTTGCAGAAGCATTTAAAAAAGCAATCGGCGGAGATGTTACGGAAGAAACCTTAGAAGAGGAAGAAGAACTTGAGCCTGAAGTAAAGGCACACGGCCGCGAAGAAAAAAAGGCTAAAAAAGAAGCCCTCGCCGCCAAACAGAAATAAGGAGTAAAAAATGTCACTTGAACAAATCAAAATTTTAAGGGAAAAGACCGGCGCCGGCCTCGGTGCTTGCAAGGAAGCTTTAGCACAAAACAATAATGATGTTGAAGCCGCAGTAACTTACCTTCGCAAAAAAGGCCTTGCCGATATGGCAAAACGTGCCGGGCGCGAAACAAAGGAAGGAAGAATCTCAATCAAAACATCTGCCGACGGTAAAACCGTTGCTATGGCATATCTCGGTTGTGAAACTGACTTCGTTGCCAAAACCCCGGATTTTATTGCCTTAGTCGATAAAATTGCAGACTATATGCTTGCAAACCCGACTGTCGCAGATTACACCAAAGACGAAACCATCAAAGCAATGATTCATGAACTTGCCCCGAAATTTGGGGAAAATGTTTCATTCACAAAGGCCATTTGCTGGACTTTGGGCCAAGACAGCTGCTTAATGAACTACTACTTGCACTCCGACAACAAAAAAGCCGCTCTCGTGGAACTTGCTTGCAAATCAAACGGTGCCTGTGACGGTTCAAAGAAAGAAGAAATGATGAAATTTGCAAAAGATCTTTCAATGCAAGCCGTCGGTATGGTTGCCCAATATTTGGATGAGGCCGATGTTCCTGCCGAAGTCGTTGAAAAGGAAAAGGAAATCGCCTTAACACAAGCAAAGAACGAAGGCAAACCTCAAGCAGCAATTGAAAAGATGATCCCCGGCAGAATTAAAAAATTCTATAAGGATGTCTGCTTGCTTGACCAACCTTATTTTAAGGACTCTAAAATTTCAGTACGCGATTTGATTGCCGAAACCGGCAAGAAAAACGGTGCTGAGTTGAAAGTTGTTCGCTTTGTCCGCTTCTAATTTAGAGTTTAGTTTAAACCCCTCGGTTTCCGCCGAGGGGTTTTTTAATCCCTTTGCTTATGAAAAAATGATACAATAGTAACTATAAATTAAACTCAAAAAATAAAGGAAAAACTTTATGATTTATGTTATCATCATATTTATAATTGTTTGCAGTATAAATTATTTCATTAAAAAACATACTGAAAAAAAAGTTAATAAAAAAGAAATATTTTTAAAAGAATTATCGGACATAGAAAAACAATTTGAACAACAAACAAATATTCTCGTACCAGAAATTTTTAAAAAATTAAAAAATATTTATTTACAAATAGAAGATAATAATGAATTGTGGGACCTAAACCCAAAGCAAGCAATATTAAACGCACTCGGTGACTTTTGTTACAAAGAAATAGATTTTAACCCTGAAACAAAAATATACCCCGGGCTTTTATCTCTATATGGTAAAGATATTAAAGCGTTATTTTTATTTTGCATAAAAACATCCTTTAATAATAATTTTCTCTCTAAAGAAGAATATGATATTGCTCTCAATAATTTACAAGAAGCAATAAACGACAGAAACAGTGCCTAAATTCTTATTACTTTTATTCTTACTTTTACCTACATTTTGCTTCGCCGGCACGCAAGAAGCAAGCAACTTCTTTGATGTCAAAGTTATAGATTGACGGCGACAATATTTATTACGGCTTTTGTTCTTCTTTGTTTCCGAGCGAATAAATAGCAAGAAATTCTTTTATTTTAGATTTTCATAATATTAAAAATTAAAGAGTTTACTTATACCTTAAATTAGGAAGAACAATTTTGCGTATAAAAAATAGGCCTATCTCATTTTGTATATGCCGATTAACAACAAATGCCGCTTCCCATGGAGAACGGGTATCCCAAATATCCACCAAAAAATTGGCCCTTTGTGCGTAAGATATACAGTTTAGACTTGTATCAATAACATTGTTCGACATAGTTTAAATCCTTTTGATTTTTGGATACAACCTTCTGCAGGTAATGTTTATTATAGCATTTTATTTGTTAACTATCTATGGCAGTTTAAGGAAACTTTTAGGATACTTGATATAGCCTTTCTTACATCTTTGGCATAAATATTGTGCTAAAATTGCTTTTTGGGACTAAATGAAAGGGAATAATATAAAAAATCTGAATTTCCAAAAAATTTAGCAGAAAGTTAACCAAAAACAGGAATTTCCAAAAACCCTAACCCAAACTACCCCAAAAATCAAAATTTCAAAAACCCAAAAATCATCCACATCCCCAAAATTGTTAATTTTTTTGTAACCGCAAACCCTTTCAAATCTTGGCATAAATATTATGCCAAAACTTTTAAAGCATTATCATTCTTGCAAAATCAGTAAAAAAAGTGCAACTGCAAAACTTGCAATTTTTCAAACAAAAATACGCAAAATTTTGCATTATTTTTCATCCCAAAATTTATATGTCAAGCAGATACCCCACAAAACAAAGTCCACCAAAGCATTTTACCGTCTGAAAAACATATATATAAACATCCTTTGACATATAAATATCATATTTTGCCATAACTTGACATATAAATAAAATATTGGTATTATATGTCATAAGGTTGTTTACAAATTAAAAAATCAGCCAAAAAAACATTTTGAGGGCATTTTGTATGAGTGACAATTTTGAAAACAAAAATTACCAAAACTTTAACCGCGCCGGAACACAAACCGGCACCCAAAACCAAAAGGTCAAACTGCGCTTACGCTTAAAATCAGGGGAAGAGTTTGAAGCGGAAGGCTCACTCCCCTTTGTTTTGGAACAAAAAGAGCAATTTTTAACCCAAAATGCCCCGCAATTCAGCAAAAAATACACAACACCGCAACAACTACCCCAACAGCACGCGGAAACCGCGCCAAACACCGTTTTTACTCCGCAAAACAATATTCAAACCGCACCTGAAAATGAGGGGGGAAACACTTTACCGCGGCAGGAATTTCAGCCAACGCAACCGGAGCCGGCACGTGTTACCCCTGCCGAATATAACTTGCATATCCCGGCCATCCGCCGTCGTCAAATTGAGGCGGAAGCAAAACAAGCACACCCTGCCGCCGTTACTGCCCCGTCAACCGATGGGCAAAATTGGCAGATTGACGGGAAAATATGGTCAAAAATCGCCTATCTTGACGGAACGGACATTGTTCTTAGACGTAAAGTTAGGAATCTGAAACCAAATTTGGCAGCTTTGATTACGCTTGCGGCGGCAAAAATGCTCGCCGGAATAACGAAGATGAGTGCTTTGGAACTTTCCAAATCTCTAAAAATGTCCGGCTATCTAAAGCCGACGGAGCGGCTTGACCGCATAATTGCGCCGGAAATTAAGGCCGGAACACTCTTTTTTGAAGGCAGCAAACGCAACCGCGAATATATGATTTCCCAGACGGGGACCGCCAAGGCATACACCTCCGCCGAGCATTTCTTGCTGTAATTAACGCGAAAACACCCAAAAATAATCTAATATAAAAGACCTAATTTGGACCTATGCGCCCGACGAGGTCTTTTTTTATTTTTAAATTACTGCTTGACAAACTAATTATTTTATATTATTATTTATAATGTAATTAGATTATATATCTAATTACTAGGTTTGGGGTAAACTGAAAAGGGGGACGGGTTGTATAACTAATTTACGGTAAGGAAGTTTTTTATACAACCCTACTTTTTAAAGTGTCTTTGTAAGTTCGGGCGAACTTCCTTAAAAGTCATATCAATAA
>JAEEIL010000026.1 GCA_016281355.1 Elusimicrobiaceae bacterium
CTGTGTCCGGATCTTCGGAGCACAAGTATAATTTCGCCTTGCTTATTTTTTAGTACAAAGTCCGCGGCGGAAACAGTTTCCGCAATTGCATTAACGCAGGCATAAACCCATGCTTTCGAGCCATAACTATCGACGTACGGGCTGTAGTTGTGGCTTGACGGGTTTGGCAAATTCTGCCCTTGCACAAGGTTCGGTGCAAATTGCATTATTGCGGGGGCAGTTTTTGTTTTGATATTTTTTAGTATTTTTTGAAGTATATTCATTTATTTTTGGCTTTTTAGGGCGGGCAACTTTGCAGAGTGTTGTAGAAAAAAACGAGTGCCAACCTAATTTTAGGCGGCACTCCCAAAACGATACTAGCAAATTTTTAAATTTTATTCAACATACCACTTGACGGAACACATATAAAATGTTTTAATTATGGTATATATGTTACAGGAGGAGTAACTATGAAACTCAAAATCACAGCAAAAAACATTAAATTAACTGAAGCAATCAAAACTTACAGCCAAACAAAAATCAATAAATTTGAAAAATTTTTTGACGACGGAGCTTGGGTAGAACTTGTTATCAGCGTAGACAAAAAAATCAATCAAAAAGCAGAAATGACTTTGCATGCCGCTAAAAAGAAATTCGCCGCCAGAGCCATCGAAGAAAATCTTTATAAAGCCATTGACGGTGCAATCTTAAAAATTGAAGCACAAATCAGGAAAGCAAAAGGTAAAATTCAATCAAAACGCACTTCAAATGCTGCACCTAAAGAAGATTTATCTGCCTATTACAGTGCAATGATTAACCCGCAAAACGAAGTTAGATTTTCAGTCATAAAACAAGTTGAAGTAAGCCCTATGAGCGCAGAAGATGCCGCCCTTGAAATGGAAAAACTCGGCTACACCTTCTGGATGTTCTTAGACGAAGACACCAAACAAATCAACTTGATTTTTAAACGCTTAGACGGTTCTTACGGTTTAATTCAACCTATCAAAGCAAAATAAATTAGTTTGAGGGTATTTTTTATGGCCGAGTTTGAAAGAACAATCACGGTAGCACAGTTACTCCAAGACCAAAGCAAGGAACTTAGCCTTGAAATCTTGCTCGGCCAAAAATATACCAAGCGCGAAATTTCAAAAGCAAGTGTTAACCGCCCCGGCCTTGCCATGGACGGGCACCTTGAAAATTTCCGCGGTGAACTCATCCAAATAATCGGGCGCGGGGAATATGCCTTCTGTGCCAAACTTCCGGCAAATAAACTAAAAGCAAATTTTAAAAAGATGCTCAGGGCAGATAAAGTGCCTTGTGTAATTGTCACTTCCGGTATGAAAGTTTTGCCGGCCATCAAGCAAGCTTGTTTAGAGGAAAAAGTTCCACTCTTAACAACCAGCATGGATACCGCTATTTTTAGCTCGGAACTTATTGCTTACTTAGATGATATGACTTCACCGCGTACCCATGTTCACGGTGTACTTGTTAAAGTTTCAGGCCTTGGGGTATTAATTAAAGGGGATGCCGGTATCGGTAAAAGTGAGTGTGCGCTTGAACTTATAAAACGCGGTCATATTTTAGTAGCGGATGACGTAGTTGAGGTCCAAAAAATGCGCGGTGGTCATTTGGTGGGATCTTGCCCGCCAATGCTCCAACATTATATGGAAGTGCGTGGCCTTGGTATTATTGACGTGGAACTTTTGTTCGGTGTGGCTTCCACAACGGAATCATCCCCGATAGAAATGGAAGTTAATTTAATTGCACCCACAGGGGAAATTGATCGCCTTGGTATAGAACAACAAAAGGCAACAATTTTGGGTGTTGAAATAAATGCTCTTACAATCCCTGTAACACCGGGCAGAAACTTGGCGGTTTTAATTGAAGTCGCCGCATTAAACCAAAGGTTAAAATCGCAGGGTGTAAGTTCCGCAAAAGAGTTCAGCAAAAAACTTTTAAAGCAAATGAAAGACGGTAAAGGTGAAAAAAATGGAAAATAAAAAATTCTTTATTATTACCGGCCTTTCCGGTGCAGGCAAAACGCAAGCCTTAAAAATTTTAGGTGATTTTGGTTTCTATTGCGTAGATAATTTGCCTTTTGCTTTGATTAAAGATTTTACTAAATACATAAATACTAATCCAAATTTAACAAAAATCGCACTAGGTATCGATATAAGGGAAGGCAATAATTTACACAGTTTACCGAATGCTTTAGATAAAATTAAAGAGATTGGCTTTGATACCAAACTGATTTTTTTAGAAGCATCAACTTCTATTTTACTAAGGCGCTTTTCGGAAACAAAACACCGCCATCCGCTGGAAGATGATTTGTTAACGGCAATTAAACAAGAAAAATTATTTTTAAAACCTTTGCGGATTGCCGCCGATGAAATTATAAGTACATCTTATATGACACTCGGGGAACTTAAAGAGGAAATCGGCAAATTTCTTAAAGTTAAAAAGACGCAGGAAATGTTAATTTCCGTAATTTCTTTTGGTTATAAAAACGGCATTCCTTTAGAATCTGATTTAGTTATGGACGTTCGCTTTTTAAAGAACCCTTATTATGTGCGCGCACTTAGGGAAAAAACCGGCCTTGATAAAGAAGTTCAAGATTATATTTTAAAATCCCCGTACACAAAAACTTTTATTAAAAAGTTCACAGATATGATTGTGTATTTATTACCTAAATACATAAAAGAAGGTAAATCTTATTTAAATATTTCCGTGGGTTGTACCGGCGGTAAACACCGCAGCGTTTTTATGGCACATTATTTAGCTTCAGAGTTAAAAAAACGTGGCTTTGATTGCAGTGAAACACACAGGGATATTGATATAACTAAGAAGGAAGTATGGTGAAACTAATTTTAATTACACACGGTAATTTGGGGGACTCTTTGCTTGATACGGCATCAGTAATTTGCCGTTGTGCAAAACAGAATATAACTGCTTTTAGCGTTACCGGTAAAATTAATTTAGAAGAACTTGAAGCAAAAATAAAAAGTTCTATTGCAGGCCAAGAGGCTTTAGTTTTGGTAGATAGTTTCGGCGGAACATCTGCAAATATTGCTTTAAAATGCTCTGCTGAAAATAGTAAAGTTTCGGTTGTGTGCGGTGTAAATTTAAATATGGTTTTGGCTGCTTTAAATAACCAGGATAAAATGGGTTTGGCAGAACTTACATCTAAAATTATAACCGACGGTAAAAAAGCAATATTAGAAGCAACGGAGTTAATGAAAAAATGATAGTTTTAACCCGGGTTGATAACCGCTTGATACACGGCCAAGTTGTGCAAAGTTGGTTACCTAGTTTAGATGTCAGCGAAGTTTTAGTTGTTTCGCCGGGTTCTGCAAAAAAAGAATTTTTGAAAAAGATGCTTCGCTTGGCTTTGCCAAGTGGTTATAAATTAACTGTTTTGGGGGCAAAAGAAGCTGCGAAATACAGTTTAGAAAGTAATGAAAAGTTATTCATTATTATTGAAGATATTGAAAATTTGTTTGAGATGTTGGATATTGGGTTTCACCCAAGCATAATAACTTTGGGCAATACTCAATTTACGGAAGGTAAGAAACAATATTCGCAAGGAGTATTTTTAACCGACGGTGAAGTGGAACAATTAAAAAAGTTGGAAACAGAAAAAAATATTTCCGTCGTGATTCGTTCTTTGCCGTCATCCTTTGCAACGAAATTATAGGAAAGGTGTTTTTATGATATTACAGTTAGCAGGTTTTTGTGCGCTAATCGCTTTACTTGAATTAGATACTACTTATGTAGGGCAATTTTTGATTTCAAGGCCTTTATTTATCGGTACGATAATAGGTGCTTTAACTGGGAATTTATTTTTGGGGCTTCAAGTCGGAATCTTCACAGAGTTAATTTATATAGATTATATGCCCATAGGCGGTGCTATTCCGCCCAGCGGAACGATAACTGCGGCACTTACTTTGTTGATGAATTACTTTTTTAAGATGGACATATATTTCGCATTTTTTGTAGGTATAGTGTGCGGGCAAATGTTTGCTTTTGTGGAAAGATATTTACGCAATAAACGTGGCAAAATTTTGGAACACGTTGAGAAAAAATTAGTTGACATGAAAATTACCCCCGGGAAAGTAATTTTTAAAAGTATTTTAATAGAATTTATAGCAGTCTTCGTATTTATAGCTTTATCTATGATAGTATTTGGCCCATTGTTTGCTTATTTGCATCAAGAC
The DNA here is from genome assembly GCA_016281355.1 of Elusimicrobiaceae bacterium. GTDB lineage: Bacteria > Elusimicrobiota > Elusimicrobia > Elusimicrobiales > Elusimicrobiaceae > Proelusimicrobium. The sequence goes on from JAEEIL010000026.1 coordinate 4,194, forward strand.
ATAAGTGATAAGGTTCATGTCGCTTTTAAATTCGCTTACTATATAGTGCCTTGGGTTGGTTTGTGCGGTTTGCTTTTATCTTTTAGCACAAAACCGAAGGAGGATTAAAATGAAAATAAATAAAGTGAAATATATTTTTCGTTCTTTATTTTTGCAAGGTTTTTGGAATTCAAGAAAAATGCAAAATGTGGGAATGCTGTTTACAATGTACCCTTATTTGCTTGAATTGTATTCTGCTACACCTAAGTTTTTAAAAAGGGCTATACAAAGGAATTTGGAAACTTTTAATACAAATCCTGCCATGGTTTCATTTTGCTTGGGTGCGGTAATGCGCCAGGAGCAAGTCCTCCAGAAAGTACATAACAATGTAAATACCTTTTACGAACAGGAAAAAGAGTGGGTTATTATTCGTTCCAGCGTAGCTTCCACAGTCGCTTCTTTAGGGGATAGATTATTTTGGTCTACCTTAAAGCCTTTGTCCTTAGTTCTTGCATTTACAGTATTATATTTGGGGCAAGTATATTGTTTAAACGATAGTGTCCAGGTTGAGAACTTAAATTTAATGGTCATTTGCGCATTAGCTTTTGCTTTTTTCACTTACAATATACCTGTTTTAATAACCCGTTACAAAGGTTTTACTTTAGGTTACGAAGGTACCGAAGAAACATTTTTCGGCCTTACAAAGTTGAACTGGAATAAAATCATAACTGTGTTGAAAACTATAGGGCAAGTGCTTACATTATTTGTTTTCGTGTACGGTTTATATTTTTATTTTGAAGGTTCCGTTATTGATGCGGATATAATAACCAAAGTTATTCTTTTATCCTCTTTTATTATACTCAGTGTATTTATTAAACAATGGGATATTCCGAATATATACTTATATTTGGCCTCTGTTTTAGTATTTAATATCGTGACACTTTTTTAATAGGATAAATTGTGATTAAAGAAGAAATCAATATAACTAACCGTTTGGGTATTCACGCCAGGCCTGCGGCACTAATTGCGCAGGAAGCCGGTAAATTTAAAAGTGAAATTTATTTGGTTAAAGATAGTATAGAAATCAATGCCAAGAGTATTATGGGCGTTATGATGCTTGCTGCGGAAAAGGGGTCCAAATTAACCATTACTATTAATGGTCCCGATGAAGCCGAAGCCCATAAAGCCCTCAAAAAAGTTTTTAAAACAATATCGCAGGAAGACAAATATTTGTAAGTATGGATAAAATTCGCAACTTCTCTATTGTAGCCCACATCGACCACGGCAAAACCACTCTTTCCGATAGAATTTTGGAAGATACTGGTGCTGTTCCTAAGCGTAAAATGCAGGCACAACTTTTGGATGCCATGGACCTTGAGCGCGAACGTGGTATTACTATTAAAGCCAAAGCTGTTCGCATTAAATACAAAGATTATATTTTAAATTTAATTGATACCCCGGGCCATGTGGATTTTTCTTATGAAGTAGCCCGTTCTTTGCGTGCTTGCGAGGGTGTTTTACTTTTGGTTGATGCTTCCCAAGGTGTTGAAGCACAAACCGTTGCACACGCACATCTTGCACAAAGTTTAGGGCTTAAGATAATACCTGTAATTAATAAAGTGGACTTAAACCAAAGTGACGCTGATATCACCGAAGAACAAATTTGGGAAGTTTTAAAAGAACCTGTTTTGGCAGAACGCGTTAGCGCAAAAACAGGCCTTGGAATAGAACATTTAATTGACAGAATTATTACGGATCTTCCTGCCCCTAAAGGGGAAATTAAGGCCAAGACGCGCGCTTTGATTTTTGATTCTTATTATGATGCTTTCCGCGGTGTTATCATATATGTCCGTATGGTGGATGGCGTTATAAAAGCAGGGGACACTTTAAAACTGATGGCGTCCGGGTTTACATCTAAAATTGAAGAAGTCGGTTTCATGACACCGAAACTTCAAAAAAGCGATAAGCTTGAGGCAGGCGAAGTCGGCTATATTATTGCCGGTATTAAAGATATTCATCAGGTACAAGTGGGGGATACTGTTACTGTTGCCTCTGCTCCGGCAGAACATGCACTTCCCGGATATACCGAGGCAAAACCGGTAGTTTTTGCAAGCATTTTCCCTGTGGAAACAACTGATTATCCACTCCTTAGAACTGCTATTGAAAAGTTAAATTTGTCTGACAGTTCCTTTAGTTACCAGAGTGAAACTTCCAAGGCCTTGGGTTTTGGTTTCCGCCTTGGTTTTATGGGGCTTTTGCATATTGAAATTGTAAAAGAACGTCTTGAAAGGGAATTTAATTTATCTTTAATTGCCACAAGCCCGAACGTTGTTTATCAAGTAAAATTTACACCGCGTAAAACCCATCCGCAAGAATTACTTGCCTTGGCTGATGCCGGCAACGGTTATAAATGGATTGATAATCCGGCAAATTTCCCGCCGTACGGTGATATTATTGATATTAAAGAGCCGACAATAAAAATAAAAATCGTCGTCCCGATTACTTATATGGATGGCGTCATGACACTTTTAAAAGAAAAGCGCGGCCAATATATTTCTTTGGAAAATCTTTCCTCTGAAAGGGTTGTAATTAACTATTATATGCCGATGGCGGAAATGGTGGTAGATTTTTATAATAAATTAAAATCGGTTTCCAAAGGTTATGCCTCTTTTGACTATGAAATTTCCGATTATCAAAGTTCCGATGTCGTACTTATGGAAATTTTAATACACGGTTCCCCCGTTGATGCTTTAAGTGTTATCACGCATAAAGATAAAGCGGTTTCCCGCGGCAGGCTCTTATGCGAAAAGTTAAAAGAACTTATCGGCCGTCAGCAATTTGAGGTTGCCTTGCAAGCACGTGTGAACGGTAAAATTGTTGCCCGCGAAACCATACCTGCATACCGCAAAGATGTTATCGCCAAATGTTATGGCGGTGATATCACGCGCAAACGTAAACTCCTTGAAAAGCAGAAAGAAGGCAAAAAACGTATGAAGAGCATTGGTAATGTGGATATACCGCAAGAGGCCTTTATTGCCATGTTAAAGATTGAGGAATAATGTTTAATCTAGTAAATTTACTAAAGATATTATTCCCTTATCTATCTTATATTTTTTAATAAGTTTATTTAAAAATTTGTTTTCCCGTTCACTTAATGTAATAAAGGTTTTTTGGGGGACATTTTTTAAATACTCTATGGTTTTGTCATTATAAATAGGGCCATAATAATATCTGTTATTTACAAAGTTTAAGGTTTTGTTTTTAAATACCTCAAATAATTTCTTTTCTTTTTCTTTCGTTTCTTGGGTTAAATATGTATTTGATAAAACTATTAAACTATCGTCCTTAAGTTTAACTGATTTCGGTTTTATAATTTGCGTAATAAATAAAATTTGTTTTATGTCTAGTTTTATTTTGTCTTCCAAAATAGCATTTTTTATAAGGCGATAATTTTCAATATCATCAAAAATATAGATTTTGAAATTAGGTAGTTTTTTTATAGTGTAAGGTGTAAAACAAACACTTTCTTTATATAAAGAACTTTCAAAATTATTTTTCTTTAATAAATCTAAACTATGTTTTATTTGTTTAAAATTCCGTGACGAAGTTATAAACAAATTATCTGTTTTATTAAAAGACTTCCTAAAATATATTTTAAATATTAAATTTTTAAGGAAAGATTTTTGTGGTATTTCCGTTGTAATTTTTAAAATATTTTTAAGTCTTTCATTTATATTTTGGGGGCTGATTCCTGCCGGGCATAAAACCGTGCAGTTATAACAATTTTTACAGGTTTTAACTGCTTCTGAAATATCTTGCCCGTCTTGTTTTAAATTAAGTTTTTGTTTCGCAAGCAAACACGCAATTTGTACACGTCCGCGGGATCCATACTTTTCTTGTTTTCCTTCCCTATACGCCGGGCAATTTTGCAAGCATATTCCGCAATGATTGCATTTTAAAGCATCAGCAAAAATAGTATCAAAGTTTTGTTTCTTCATCTAGGTAACCTTTAAAAATTGATGGTTTAAAAATATTATTTTTATCAAAAACTTTTTTAAGTTTCATTAAAGTTTCGTCTATTGTAAATTTATTTTTATTTGTTTTGCTTTTTATTTGTTCAGGTAATAATCTTAAAGTAAATATAAGCGGTGCTCCAAATGCCCCTTGAGTACCTGCCATAAAGTGTATAAGGTCATATCCTGCAGCATTTTTTACATATTTTCCGCCTACTGTAATTAACCCCTCACCGCATACAAATGTTAAACCTGTAACGTAGTCAGCAAACGCAGTATCTTTTCCGCTTAAAAACAGATCGAGCAAAGTACCCTTTTTTTGTGAAGTCGGTAAATAAAATTTTAGAGGGTTTAATTTCTTATTTAGGTCTTCAATCAAAGCATTTGCCTGTACGGTTAAAGTATAATTTTGTTTATCAAAATCTATTATCTTATTTAGGGTTTTAATTTGCTTAAAATCAAATTCTTTAGTGCTTGTTGCATCGTCATAAAAATTTTGTGCCCAAGCCGGAATATCCTGTTTTTTATTTTCGTAAAGCGGTAATATTTTTTGGGGGTTTAAAATATCTTTTTTATCTAGGGTATTTTTTATTTTTCTAAATAAGTTTAAAGTATCGCGGTTAAAAAATATATTCATAGCAGCACGTTTCTGAATGGCTATCCCATGTTCTGCGCTAAGGGTTCCGCCTACACCGAAAATAAAATTATCGATTTCTTTTATGGCAAGTTTTATTTGGCTTGCTTCATAAGGATTATTGTCATCAAAAATGATATTTGGGTGTAAATTGCCGTCACCTGCGTGGAAAACAATAGTTCCCCTTAAATTATATTTCTTTAATATATTTTGCACAAACTCTACTGTCATGGCAAGTTTAGGGCGTTCTACTGCATAATCGTAAGAAACGAAACCGTTTGCCTGTTTTGCAAGTGCCAGTGCGGCTTTTGCCCGTGTGTTCCAAATTATTTCTAATTCCGATGCTGTCAAATTTGTTTTTATTTCTTTTGCTTTATTGTTTCTGAAGATATTTATTATCGGTTTTGTATCTTCGGAAATTTGTTTTTTATTTCCTTCAAGTTCCGCTATTAAAAGTGTTTTTAATTCAGTGTCTTTATATGCGGTTAAGGCCAAAGCGTTTTCATCCATAACTTCCAAAGCACTCGGTATAAACCCTAAAGAAATTATTTTTTGCACGGCTTGCATTGTGTCTTTGAGGTTTGAAAATCCTGCAATTAAAGTTTCTTTATGTGTCGGTAACGGCGTAATTTTTACTTTTAATTTTGTAATAATACCCAGGGTACCCTCACTTTTTACAAGCAAGTGTAAAAGAGGGTTTTCTTTATTTAGATTAAGCGTCGTACCGTCCGCCAAAACAAGTTCCGCACCGAGTAAGTTTTGCATGCTGCCGCCATGTCTCAAACTACGTGCGCCGCCGGAATTTAAAGCAAAATTACCGCCGATAGTAGAAAATGTACGGCTTGCCGGGTCTGGTGCAAAAAAGAATCCAAGAGGTTCAAGTAAATCTTGTAAATCTTGGTTTATAACCCCACTTTCAACAATTGCATAATTTTCTTTTATATTTATTTCAAGTACCTTATCTAAGGCGGCCAAATTTAAAACAAAACCGCCTTTTAAAGGCAGGCAAGCGCCGTCGTGATTAGTGGCACTCATGCGGGCTGTTGCGGCAAAACCATACTTATTTAAAATTTGTAAAACAGGGGCAATTTGTCTGGTATTTTTGATATTTAAAACAGCTTCCGGCCTTGCCTTTAAAGGACTACTGTCATAACTGTTCAATAAAAGGTTCAATCTTGAAGTTAAAACATTTTTATCTCCAAGTATACTTGTAATCTCATTTAAAGCTTGTTTGAATTTTTTATCCCGCATAAGCCTATACTAAATTGTATAATATTAGTATGAGAAGAAAAAGCGGTAAAAAAGTAAAAAAAGTATTTATTATCGGTGATATTCATGGGGAATATCACGGTTTTGCCGCAATTTTGATTTTTGCGAAACTAATGAACCCGGAACTTAAATGGACCGGGAAACATAATGTTTTGGTCCAAATCGGTGATATTATTGATCGCGGGCTTTACTCAATACAGGCTGATAGGCTTTTGGATGTCTTGCAAAAAGAGGCCAAAAAAGCCGGCGGTAAAATTATCAGGCTTGTCGGAAACCATGAACTTGAGTTAATCAAAAAAAATTATGCTATAACTTCTTTACCATACTTTCAAGTGGAAGAATATCGCAATAAACTTATTAAACAAATTGAAGAAGGAGCTTTGCAAGCAGCATATTATGCAAAAGGTTTTGTAATAACTCATGCCGGAATTTGTAACAACTTATATGATGTTCTCGCAAGTGAAATTAAGGATATTACCCCTGTAAAATTGGTTAAATATATAAATACTGTTTTTAAAAAAGCAGTTGCAGCCGGGAATTATACACATCCGATTTTTAATGTAAGTTATCTTCGCGGCGGCCCGAATTCTTATGGCGGTATATTTTGGGAAGACTTAAGATACTTAATAAAAAACTATGACAGGGTACCGTTTAAACAGATTTTAGGGCATACGCGCATAAAAGAAATTTTTAAAACTAAAGACGGTAAAATTGTGGAAATAGATATAGGCTTAAATAAAGTTTTGGAAGGTACTTATTCTTACCCCGTTATAAATCAAAAGAAAAAGTTAATCTTCAAAAAGGTGATATAAAATGAAAAAGGCATCTGTTTTGTTCGAAGAAATAAATCATACTTTAAAAGTTTTAAGAAGCCCTAAAGGTTGCAAATGGGACCGTGCACAAACGCATGAAAGTTTAATTAAAAATTTAAAAGAAGAAAGCCAAGAAGTTATTAACGCTATAAAAAACAAAGATGATGAAAATTTGTGCGAGGAACTCGGTGATTTGCTTTTACAAGTTTTGTTCCATGCACATATCGCACAAGAACAAAAACGTTTTACTTTAGCGCAAATTATAAATGGTTTAAACAAGAAACTTATCCGCCGCCATCCGCATGTGTTTGGTAATAAAAAAGCAAGTACCCCAGAAGAAGCACTTGCTATGTGGAAAGCCGCTAAAGCCAAAGAGAAAGCCCTAAAAGCTCGTAAAAAATCTAAGCAAAAATAAGCCAAACAATGGCACTTATCAATATAAAAATTGTCGCGAAGAAACAAATAATTGATGGTACAAAAGAAATGACAAGGGCAAGGAAAGTCATTTTTTTGTTAAGGCCGTAAGCATGTTTCATCATATACAAAACGAAAAATAATTGCAATAATAAAACAACAAAAGCAGCCAAACCTTTGCATGAATGTAATGCCGGTATATTTAAGGCAATTAAAGAAAATGCAACTAACAAAGTTTTTGCGAATTCAGAAAGCCCAAGCAATACAAATAAGCCTGCCGCACGCCCACGCCCTGTGGTAAGTTCCAAAAACAAATGTGCAGTTGCGGCAAAGAAAAAACTTATACATACATTAAAAAACAAAATGAACAGAAAGCGTAAAATAAAACCCGCCAAACTTGTTTGTGATGTTAAAGCATGTGCAAGTACTATGCTAAATGCTCCTACACAGTAACCGATGAAAGCAAGTTTAAGTTTACGCTCTTGCATAACTTGGTTTATGGTAGAACCCGGTTTTAAAACGAAATTAAAAAGAGTAGAAAACATAAATACCCCTATAAATTAAGCATGTAAGCCAAAGCCGGTGTTCGCGGTTTTGTAATTTGTTTTAAAGCGAGTGAACTTTCCGCTAAATTTGAAAAAGGCAAAAAGAAGTCTTCCATAAATTTGCTTCTTTGATTTAATATTTTAATATCTTTTATCCCTGTAAGTTCGCTTAGATATTCTTTTGCTTTTTCTTCACCGCCAAGGCCATCAATAAGGCCAAGTGTTTGGGCTTTTGCACCTGTAAAAATACGACCGTCTGCATAAACTCTTAAAGTATTTACATTAACATTTGGGCGGCCATTCTTTACCGCTTCAAAAAATTGCTGATAGGTTTCATCAATCATTTCCTGTAAAAGCAATTTTTGTTCCTGGGTAAGTTCTTTATAAATTGCCCCTATATCTTTGTTTTGCCCACTTTTAACTGCATTAAAATCAACACCGATTTTTTTAAGCAATTCCTGTGCATTTGTTGTTTGCATTATTACACCGATAGAACCAGTCATGGTTCCCGGTTGTGCAACAATTTTATCTGCAGCCATTGCGATATAAAAACCGCCACTTGCTGCGACATCACGCATTAAAGCTACAACTGGTTTCTTTTGGGAACGGAAATAATTTAATGCATTATAAATATCTTGCACGGCTGCTACTGTACCGCCGGGGGAATTAATGTCAAGTAATAAAGCCTTAACTTCTTTTTTGTCGGCAAGTTCTCTTATACGGCGTGCGATACTGGAAGCATTTTGTTTGCTGGAAAAGGCATTATTGTCACTGCTTTCTGATATTTCACCGCGAATATTAACTACAACAGCCCCTTCTTTAGAACTTGAACTCTTGAAAAAATTTATTGATTGTTCTTTTTCTGATTTTTCTTCAACAAATTGCGGTGCCCTATTATTCGGATTTATAACTAAATATATGCCACTTATCATAGAGCAGGTAAAAACGACACAAAGTGCTATGAGCCAAACTTTTATCATAAATAATTCTTTATTGTGTTTTTCCTTTTCATCCATCTCTTTAACTTGCGGAATCTGACCTTCTATAAAAGAAGTCATAGTCGGTATTTCGCCAATTCTTTCTATTTCAGGCTTATTATTTTCAGCATCTTTTTGCTTTTGATTTTCTTCTGCCATAAAATCTCCTTAAAAAACTTGTCTATATAAATGATACAATTTATTTTGGAGGATTTGCCAATGTTTAAAGGAATCTTTGTTGCTTTAATTACCCCTTTTGAAGCGGGGCAAGTTAATTATAAGGCACTTGCCGGTTTAATTGAAAGGCAAATTGCCGCAGGTGTAAACGGGTTTTGTTTGTTGGGTACCACTGCCGAACCACCGGCCTTAACAAATAAAGAAAAAGAAGAAATTTTAGCCTTTTGTACAAAACAAATAAATGGTCGGGCAAAAATTATTGTGGGTGTAGGGGCGAACTCAACGGCACATACCTTGGAAAATATTAAAATCGCCTCCAAATTTAACCCGGATGCTTATTTGGTAGTAACTCCTTATTACAATAAGCCCAATTTAAGTGGTATGATAGGGCATTTTACCGCTGTTGCCGATGAAGCAAAAAAACCGCTTGTTTTGTATCATATACCTTCAAGAACCGGGCAGCGATTGAGTATTGATTTTTTAGGTAAACTTTTGGAAGCAGTCCCCCAAATAAAAGCAATAAAAGAGGCTGATTATGATATCGCCCGTGTGGTGAAAGCGAGAACTTTATTTGGCGATAAAGTTGAGTTTTTAGGCGGCAATGACGATTTGTGGCCTGCTTTAATGGGGCTTAATTTCCCCGGGTTAATAAGTGCAGCCGGTAATATTTTGGCACCTGCCTTTGTTAAAATGCAAAAATTATTTTTAGAAGGTAAAACACAGGAAAGTATGAAAGTTTTCAAACAAGCATATCCTTTAATTGAAGCATTATTTTTTGAAGTTAACCCCACTTGCGTTAAATATGCATTGTCTTGCATTGGGTTATGTACAGAAGAAGTCCGCTTACCGCTTGGCTTGCTTCAAGCAGAAACACAGCAAAAAATAAAACAAATTTTGGCTGATACTCCTAAGGAGTTAATTATATGAGACAAGTTTCTGTAATGAAATTCGGTGGCAACACACTTGCCAATAAAGAGAAAATTTGGCTTGCAGTTTCCTTAATCAAAAAGCGTTGGGATGCCGGCTTGCAACCGATAATTGTTGCATCTGCTAACGGAAATATGACAGATATTTTGCTTGATAATGCTTACTCCCTCAGTAAAAATCCAAATAAGCGTGAACTAGATATGTTAATAACTACCGGTGAGCGTATAAGTGTGGCTTTGCTTTCTATTGCTCTAAATGAAGCAGGTTTGCCTGCAGTTAGTTTAACAGGTTCTCAAATCGGTTTAACGACATCTTCCGAACATGTCGGTGCAGAAATTAAAGGTTTAAAAAGTGACCGTCTTGCCAAGGAACTTGAAAAAAATCATATTCCGATAATTGCCGGTTTTCAGGGTATTGGGGAAAATAAAGAAATTACTACTTTAAAACGCGGCGGTTCAGATGTTTCCGCAGTTTTTATTGCAGCAAGCGAGGGTGCAAATTTCGTGGAAATGATTAAAGATGTTGATGGCGTTTATGATAAAGACCCAAATAAAGATAAAACCGCCCAAAAATTAAACTTAATGGATTTTGATGTTATGTATAAACTTGCTTTGGAAGGTGCGAATGTTTTGCACCCCGATGCAATTAAACTTGCAAAAGAAAAAAATATTGAAATACGCATTGTTTACTATAAAACGGGCGAAGTGGGGACGATAATAAAATGATTACGATAGGTGTGTTTGGCGTTCGCGGTATTGTGGGGCAGTTGATGTTAAAACAACTTGAGCAATCCCCGTATACAAAAAATTATAAAGTACTCGGTTTCGGCCGTCAGGATAAACCTCAAAAAGTTGATATTGCAATTTTATGTACTGATGAAACAGTCAGCCCACAACTTGCACCTGAACTTAAAAATTACGCAAAGTTTGTTATTGATATGTCTTCATACTTTCGTCAAAAAGAAGGCGTACCATTGGTTATACCGGAAATTAATGCTAATACAATAACAAAAGATACATGGCTTATTGCAAGCCCGAATTGTACAGTTACCGGGTTAGTGTTGGCTCTGAATCCACTTAAAAAATATTATACTTTGGAAGAAGTGTTTTCATCATCCTACCAAGCAATCTCAGGCGGTGGCAAAAAACTTTTGGAAGAATTTGAAAACCCGAATTCCTTATACCGTGCAAATTGTGTACCCTTAATCGGTAGTGTTAAAGACAATGGTTTTACTTCTGAAGAATTGAAAGGTATTTATGAGGCTAAAAAGATTTTGGGTTTACCTAATTTAAGGGTGTTTTCACATACTGTTAGGGTTCCGGTTAAAGTTTCGCACGGTTTAACAATAACTTTGCGTGCGAAAGAAGAATTTAATATGCAGACATTACCTGATATTTTGCGTTCACAAAAAGGTGTTGTTTTAGACGGTAAAGTTTACACAAATAAAGAAGTTGAAGGTAGGGGGGAAGCCTTTATTTCAAGGCTTCGCCAAGATATTGAAGATAAGCACGTTATACATTTTTGGTGTGTGTGCGATAATTTGTTAAAAGGCGCAGCTTTAAACGGTCGCCAAATAGCAGATTATTTGTTTGAGGAATTTTTTAATGACTAAAGTTTTAGTAAACGGTGCGCAAGGCAAAATGGGGCAACTAATTTGCCAAATACTTGAGCGCGATAATTTTGAAGTTTTTACGAGGGAAGTCGGTGATAAAACTTGTGAGGAAACCGCTCTGGTAATTGATTTTTCTTCCCCTCAAGGTGCGGAAGAAAGTTATAAACTTGCCAAAAAGTTTAATGCGGCTTTTTTATGCGGAACCACAAATTTACCGCGTGGTTTAGTTGCCGCTTTTGAAGCGGAAAAACAAATACCTTTATTTTATGCACCGAACGTCAGTATCGGTGTGGCTTTGTTTAAAGAATTATTGCTTGAAGCTAAAAAAATGTATAAAGGTTACACTTTAGCTTTGCATGAAATTCATCATACACAAAAAAAGGATGCCCCAAGCGGTACTGCCAAAAATTTGGCTGCCGCTTTAAATATGGCACAAGACCAAATCACTTATGAACGTATCGGGCAAGTACCGGGAACGCATACTTTAACATTAACTTCACCGAGTAAAGATGAAGAAATAATTTTAACCCATAAGGTTTTGGACAGGAAAATGCTTGCCCAAAGTGCCGTAAGGGTGTCTGTTTGGCTTTTGAAACAAAAAGCAGGTTTTTATAATATGAATAAATTTTTAGAGGGATTAAAATGAAAATACATTTTGTAGGTGTTGGCGGAATCGGTATGAGTGCTTTGGCCCAGTTGCACGCCATGGGCGGTGATGAAGTAACCGGTTCAGATCGTTTAATAAATAAAGGTTTTACGGATTTACCTATTTGGCAAACTTTAAAGAAATTAGGCGTAAAATTATATCCGCAAGATGGCAGCGGTATAACTGAAGATACGGATGCTGTTGTCTTAACATCAGCAATTGAACCTGATAATATTGAAATTAAAATCGCTAAAAAATATAGCATTCCTTTAATTCACCGTTCCGAACTTTTGGCGAAACATGTTAAGGAAAATAAAACTATTGCAATTTCCGGTACTTCCGGTAAAAGTACAACAAGTGCTATGATGTTTGAAGTCTTAAAAGCAGCCGGCAAAGATCCTTCTTTAATTACAGGCGGTGTTTTGCTTTCGCTTCAAAAGGAAGGTTATTTCGGTAATGTCTACCGAGGTAAAACTTCTTGGCTTGTTATTGAAGCCGATGAGTCTGACGGGACTTTGGTTAACTATCATCCTCAAATCGGGGTTATGCTTAATTTAGCACATGATCATAAAGACATTTCAATTTTGAAAGGTTATTTTCAAAAGTTCAGTATTAACTGCAAAAAACTTATTGTAAATGCTGAGGAAGACCATTTAAAGGAACTTTTAGGCCCTGCCAAAACTTTTGGTTTGCATCACGGAAATACACATGCCGAAAATGTTAAACTTGACGGTTTCGGTTCAACTTTTACGGTTGATGGGGTTGATTTTAAACTTAATCTTCCGGGCGAACACTATATTAAAGATGCACTTGCAGTTATTGCTGTAGCTAAAGAGATGAATATTGACTTGAAAGTTGTGTCTGCGGCACTTGAGAATTTTAAAGGGGTGTACCGCCGTTTTAATTCTATTGCAAATATTAACGGCATTGAAATTATTGACGATTTCGCTCATAACCCGCATAAACTTTCCGCCACTTTAAAAGCAGCACATCTGAGAGGGAAAAGATTGCAAGTGTTTTTCCAACCTCATGCTTTTACTTCAATACAAATTTTACTTAAAGAGTTTATTGAGTGTTTTAGTGAAAATATTAAACCCGAAGACACTTTATATTTAGGTGAAGTTTATTATCCGGGCGGAACTATACCGGAGCATATTTCGGCAAATTTAGTTTACCAAGGTTTAAAACACTTAGGTGTAAGTGCAGTTTATACACCTTGCCGTAATGAAGCAGCAGCCTTAATTGCTGCAAAAGCAAAAGAGGGAGATGTCGTTTTGGTACTCGGTGCAAGGGATCCGACATTAACAGATTTTGCTAAACAAATTGCAGAGAAAATTAAAAATAGAGATACAAAAATAAGCCCCTGCAAAACTTGTTTGCTAAATACTAAAAAGATTGTTTAGGAGAATTATGAGAAAATTATTATTTACAATACTTGCTTTAATTTTTTGTTTACCTTTTGCTTTCGCAGAAGAAGAAAAATTGGAAGTTGCCATCTTTACAAGCCCTGCTTGCGGGCATTGCCAAAAATTTAAACGCGAATATTTGGCTACTTTAAAGCAAGATTTCCAGGATAAAGTTAAATTTGTGGAGTTCGATGTTTCTAAACCCACAGACAGTGTAATTTTTTATGATACCCTAAAAGAATACGGCATTAAAGTTGATGACATGGGTGTGCCGGCGATGGTGGTCGGTAAAAGTGTTTTAATGGGGTATCCGACTCAAGTTAGGACCGAAGGGCCTTCTGCTATTTTAAAAGCTTTGCGTAATAAAGAAAAAACTTATTACGGTACACAAGCCAGTATTGAAGAATGTAAATTAAAAGAAGAAAAAAAAACGGAGACTTGCGAAGACCAACCAAAAATAATGCTTTGGAAGCGGCCCAAAGTATGTTCAGCCGTATAACTTTCTGGGCAATAGTTTTGGCAGGTTTAACTGATGGCATCAACCCGTGTGCTTTTGCTGTAATTGTATTTTTTATCTCTTTTCTGTCCGTATATAAATATGAGAGAAAAGAAATTATTTTAGTCGGTTGTGCATATTGCGGTTCTGTATTTGTCGCCTATGTTTTGATAGGGCTTGGATTGTTTAACTTTTTATATAAAATGTCCTCTTTTTACTATGTTATGTGGGGCTTTAAGTGGTTTACAATTATACTTTGTGCTTTGTTCTTAATTTTGAGTTTTTATGATTTTATCGTATATCAAATAACAAAAAAATCTGAAAAAGTTATTTTGCAACTTGGCAAAAGCAATAAAGAAAGAGTACATAAAATTATTCGCTACTTTTTACGTGATAAAAATAAAAGTGCCTTTCGTTTATTTTGTGCGGCGCTTGTGGTAGGTTTTTTGGTTTCTTTGATTGAAGCGGTTTGTACCGGCCAGGTATATTTACCGACGATAGCAGTAATTCTAAAAGAAGCCAATCAAGATTTCTTCCGTGCAATGACGTATTTGTTTATTTATAACTTAATGTTTATTGTTCCGCTTGTTATAATTTTTGTATTGAGTTTGCTCGGTTATGAGTCAAAGACATTTAATGAATTTTTACGCAAACATTTAGGTTTAACGAAACTTGCACTATGTTTGCTATTCTTAGGGCTTTTGATTTTGTTACTTGCAAACATGTAATTTGCACAAAGTTCAAAAAATTTGTTATAATATATGTGTAAGATTTTTGCGGGCGTGGTTCAATGGTAGAACGCGACCTTGCCAAGGTTGAGACGAGAGTTCGATTCTCTTCGCCCGCTCCATTTAAGACCCTTCCAAACGGAAGGGTTTTTATATTAAATTAAAAAACTTTACGCCGATTTGCACATTCCAATCTTTACTATGCAAAGCGCCTGCTACATGGAAACCGGGTTTTAAGTAAAAGGCTACATTCCCCCTAAACATAAAACCACCTTCAAATTCTAAATAAATTTCTTTTTTACCATTTTCAAGATCAAAATAATATTTAGGGTCAACAATAATCCACCAATCGGTTTTTGAAATATAACCGAAGTTCGTGCGAATACGTAATTTATTTATTTTTTCCCTATCTGAATCGCCCCAAAAAGTGTCGTAATATTTTAAACCGCCTGCAATAAAAAATCCACTTGAAAAAGAATATTCCAAAAAGGCAGCCGGGCTTATTTGAAAACGCCCAAGCCCTAAGTCATCTTTAGTTGCTGTCGGTGCCGATAGTTCCAGTTGAAGACCATATAAAAAATGTTCAGTAATATTTCCGGTATAATTTGTGGCAAGTAAAATGTCTCCAAGCCCATTTAAACCGTCATTATTTCCTTCATTTCTTAATAAGGGTATTTCAATGCCAATATCTTGTTTTTTATCATTAAAGCCATAATAGAACTTTGTTGTCAGGAAAGTTGAAGATATACCTTTAGTATCATCTATAACATCTTGGCCGGGGTTAAATTCCAGGGTTGTATAATTTTCTGATGGCTTTGCACCTTTTACCTTTATGTCATCACTATTATTTATCAGTCCACCAAAACAAATAAAAGGTATAATTAAAAGACAAGATAAAGCAAATATTTTTTTAATCATAAACACCCCTTATTAATTATATCATAAGAAATTTCCCAAAAAACAAAAAATGATGTGTTCCCTATTGCGTACGCGCGGGAACATTTGCTATAATCTATATATGACTGATTGCATCTTTTGCAAAATAATATCCGGTGAAATTAAAAGCCAAATTATCTACGAAGATGATTATTGTGTCGCGTTTAAAGATCTAAATCCACAAGCGCCGACGCATATTTTAATTGTTCCCAAAAAACATATTGAAAACATTGCCACCGCTAGTGAAGATGATGCTTTAATACTCGGTAAGTTACAACTTGCGGCTGCAAAAATTGCAAAAGAAAATAATATTAAAGATTTCCGCCTTGTCGCCAATAACGGCAAGGGTGCGGGGCAAAGCGTGATGCATTTGCATTATCATTTGATGGCAGGGCGTCGCTTTTTGTGGCCTGCCGGTTAACCTTTCAAACAAAAGGTGGTGAAAAGTAATGGTGTTTGTTAAAGTCCGTGATGCCGAACATTTAGAAGAAGCCTTAAAACGCTTCAAAAGAGAATGCGAAAAGAACGGTATCCTCCGCGAAATTAAGAAAAGGGAAACTTATGTTCCCCCAAGCGTCAGGAGAAAACTTAAATCTCAAGAAGCACAACGCAGAATGAGAAGAACTAAAAGAAGACGCTTTTAGTTGTTATTTGTGCAATAGTCCGCTGTGTTTTATGGCGGACTATTGTGCCTAAAAAACTTGCCTGTTTAGATCGTTAAAGTTAGTAAAACTTCTATGGACCAAAGTCTTATTGAAAAAATTAGGGACAGTGTTGATATACTAGACCTTGTTAAAGAATATGTACCCAGTGTTAAACGTTCCGGTACTTCTTATAAGGCATGCTGCCCTTTTCATCAGGAAAAGACGCCCTCATTTACGGTTAGCCCGGATAAAGGCCTTTATTATTGTTTTGGCTGTCAAACCGGGGGGGATATTTTTGATTTTGTGATGAAAATTGAAAATATGTCCTTTAACGAGGCTGCCCGTAAACTTGCCGAGCGTGCCGGTATAGATTGGCACCAGGAAGACCTTTTAACCGAAGAGGAAAAAGCCCGTTTAAAACTCTACAAATTAATGGATTTTGCAAAAGAATTTTATCATAAACAATTATTTTCGGAACGAGGTGTCCAAGCAAGAAACTATATTAAAAGCCGTTCACTTACCAAAGAAACGGTCGAAAAGTTTGCACTCGGTTTAAGTTTTTTTGATGGTTTAACTGCTGCCGCTTTAAAAGCCGGTTTTACCATGGATGACCTCAAAAAAACCGGGCTTATTAATTCAAATCGCGGTGATTTATTTAAAAACCGTTTGATGTTCCCGATTTTAAATCATAGAGGGGAAACAGTAGCTTTGGGCGGCCGTGTTTTGGGGGATGGCATGCCGAAATATCTAAATTCGCCCGATACCCCTTTATTCTCAAAAAGTCGCGTTTTATATGCCCTAAATTTTGCTGCACCTGCTATCAGAAAAGAAGGCCGCGCTGTTTTGCTGGAAGGTTATATGGACGTTATTGCCGCGCATCAGGCCGGTGTTGAAAATTGTGTAGCCCCACTTGGCACATCTTTTAATGAAAACCATGCTAAACTTTTAAAACGCTATACAGATACTGTTACGGTATTATTTGATCCGGATGCTGCCGGCCAAAAGGCTTCAAAACGCACAGCCTTAATTTTACTTGAACAGGGCTTTTATGTTACAGTTTCCGTTTTGCCGGAAGGTTTGGACCCTGATGAATATATTGTCAAATACGGGGCAGATAAATTTAAGGCAATAACACAAAACGGGAAAGATATTATCAACTATCAATTAGATAAATTTTTAAACGGTGCTACGGCAATAAGTGCAAAAGAAAAATCTGAATTTGCAGCTGAAATTATGGATATAATTTCCCGCCAACAAGATAAAATTATTAAAGCGGAGTGGACGGCACTTGCCTCAAACCGTCTTGGCATAGATCAAAGCCTAATGCTTGAAAATTTAGATAAAAAGGCCAAAACCACGGCAGTAAAACAGGAAATTAAAGAAGTAAAAACGGATAAACAAAACCTTATAAATAAATTTTTACCTGCGGAAATTTCTTTGGTAAGAATAGTCTTAAAATATCCCAATTACATTACCTTATGTGAAAATTTACAAAATACCCCCTTGCAAAAAACGGAAATTGGCATTATACTTAAAAATGTAGCGCTCTTGCATCAGGCAAACGCTGACGGCTTTGGTTTAACTCAAAAATTAATACAAACCTTGCCGGAGTTTAAAGATTTTATTTTGGAACTTTTAGCAAAAGATGTGCCGCAAGGCTTTAAACCGAAATTAGAAATCCCAACCCTTGTAAAAAGGATTGAGGACTTTTATTTGCAGAAACGTTACAGAGAATTGCAACAACAGTTAAGTTCTTACGGCCCTGGGCAAGTACCCTTAGCACTTTTAAAAGAACAAATAGAAATACAAAAAAAATTAAAGTCAAAGTAAAGGAAGAAATATGGCAAAAAACGGTAAAAAATCAAATAAATTAGCGGAATTAGGTAAAGAGAGGGGGTATTTAACCTCTGATGAAATATCAAAATCTTTGAGTTCTTCGGAAATAGATTCCGAAGACGTTAATGATCTTATAGACCTTGGTATAGATGTAATAAACGATAAAAAACTTGCCCCATCAATTATTAATGATAGGCCAATTTCTTTAGAAGAAGCCTTACCTGTTGTGGATGCGTCGAACTCTATTAGGATGTATCTTTCCGAAATGGGTAAAGTTCCTTTACTCAGCCGTGATGAAGAAATAACTTTGGCACGTAATATCCGCGATCGCGAGCAATATTTAAGGCAACTTGTTTTGTCTTCCCCCATTACAATGCGTGAAATTTGTTCTTGGGAAGAACTTGTTGACCAAGACGAAATGACCACCAAAGAACTCATGCCCCGCGGTAAAAGAACGGATCGCGAACTTGCCAACATGCGCAAGAAATTAAAAGAAGCCACCACCTTAATTGCAAGGCGTGAAAAAGAAATTACCGCGCTTATGATGAAACTGAAAAACAGCAAGTTAAGCCCGGCTTTAGAAAACAAATACACTACCGCTTTACAGGCCAAGCAAAAAGAAGTTGTCGATAGAATAACAAAACTTAATTTAAACCAAAATAAAATCAAACGTTTAACAAATAAGATTAAAGACTTAGCGGAAAAACTTGAAAGTTGCAAAAACGATATGGAACGTTTTGATAATTATTTTGTTCCGCTTAAACAAGCACAAAAACTTTTAAATCAATATAAGAAGAAAAAACTTACCGAAAGGCAACTTATTAGCCAAACACATGCCGATAGTGCAGAACATCTTGAAAAAAGTATTGAAAACATTTTAAGCACACAAAGGCGTTATGACCGGTTAATGCAAATTGTGCCGATGACGGAAAAAGATTTTTCTATTTTAAACGAACGCATCGAAAACTTTGAAAATGCTATTTTGCAAGATAAAGTTAAACTTATCCGTGCTAACTTGCGTTTGGTGGTTTCCATTGCTAAAAAGCATGTCAATTCAAGTTTGGAACTTTCAGATTTGATTCAGGAAGGTGGTCTCGGTTTAATGAAAGCCGTTGAAAAGTTTGAATATAAACGCGGTTTTAAGTTCTCTACATATGCAACTTGGTGGATACGCCAAAGCATTAACCGTGCTATAGCAGACCAAGCAAATACAATTCGTATTCCTGTTCACATGAAGGAACTTGTTTCCAAATTAACAAAAGTGGGTAATAAAATCCGCCAAGAGCAAGGGCGTGAACCTGATGTCGTGGATTATACAAAAGCAATGCATATTTCCGCTGAAAAGGTTAAAAGCATTTTAAAAATTATGCAGGATCCTGTATCACTTTCCACCCCGATCGGTGATGATGAAGATACAAACCTTGAAGATTTTATTGAAGATAAGACGGGGCCGAACCCGGCTGCTTCAACAGCGGAATTTTTGCGCAAGCAAGAAGTTGCCGATGTCCTTGCAAAACTTACCGAGCGTGAGGCAAAAATTATCAGGCTCCGCTTTGGTATTGATTCCGGTTATCCTCGCACTTTGGAAGAAGTTGGCAAGATGTTTAATGTTACGCGTGAACGTGTTAGGCAAATCGAAGCAAAAGCAATTAGACGCTTACGCCATCCAAGCCGTGCAAGACAATTAAAAGATTACGATGACCGCAGCGGTAATTAAATTGACTGAAAGAGTTAATTTTGATAATATAAGGTGTAACTCTTAATTTCTCAGATGAGTAATGAATAAGATCGGCATCTGTTACAAGTAATGGTTGCGATGAAGTAAACGTATGATTAACGGAGGAATGAAATATGAAAGGTATCATTTTAGCAGGTGGAACCGGTAGTCGTTTGTTTCCGGCGACACTAGGGATATCCAAACAACTAATTCCGGTTTATGATAAACCTATGATTTATTATCCTTTATCTGTGCTTATGTTAGCAGGTATAAGGGATATTTTAATTATTTCTACCCCCACTGATTTACCTATGTATAAAAGACTATTTGGTGATGGCTCCGATTATGGTTTACATGTCTCTTATGTTGAACAACCAAAGCCGGAAGGTCTTGCTCAAGCATTTATTTTGGGTGCTGATTTTATTGGAAATGACAATGTTTGCCTTATATTGGGAGATAATATTTTTTATGGTAAAGATTTACCACATTTAGTTAGGCAGGCTTCATCTCGCAAAACTGGGGCTACTGTATTTGGGTATCATGTTAAAGATGCTAAGTCCTACGGAATAGTGGAAGTAGATGCTAATAGAAAGGCTATTTCTATAGAGGAAAAGCCACAAGCCCCGAAATCTAATTGGGCAGTAACCGGGTTATATTTTTATGATAATAGGGTTATCAATATCGCCAAAAATCTAAAACCATCTGCTCGTGGTGAATTAGAAATTACCGATGTAAATAACTGGTATCTTAAACAAGGGGAATTGTCCGTTGAGTTAATGGGTAGGGGTATGGCTTGGTTAGATACCGGTACCCATGCAGATTTAATAAAAGCAGCGATGTTTATTGAAGCTCTTGAAAGCAGACAAGGTTTAAAAATTGCATGTTTAGAGGCCATTGCCTATAAAAATGGTTGGCTTACATTGGAGCAATTAATAGCCCGCGGACATAAAATGAAAAATACCGAATATGGTAGATATTTATTATCTATACCAGAGGATGAAAAAAATGGATTTTTTTAAACCATTTATTCAAGGGCTGATTGTGATTACACCAAAAATATTCACGGATAATCGTGGATATTTTTATGAAAGTTATAATAAGAGAGCATTTGCTGAAATAGGTATCACTGATGAATTTGTACAAGATAACGAATCTTTTTCCGCTCAAAACACATTAAGAGGTTTACACTTTCAAAAACCTCCGTTTACTCAATCCAAATTAGTAAGTGTATTAGAAGGAAGTGTTTGGGATATTGCTGTAGATTTACGTAAAGATAGCCCTACCTTTGGCAAATGGTTTGGCGTAGAACTCAGTGCCGAAAATAAAAAACAGTTTTATATCCCGCATGGTTTTGCACATGGGTTTTCCGTATTAACGCCCACGGCTAAATTTTCTTACAAATGTGATAATTTTTATAATAAAGCGAGTGAAGGTGCCATTTTATTCAATGATAAAGAACTTAATATAGATTGGCATATTGATTTGTCTAAAGCAATTTTATCCGAAAAAGATTTAAAGAATGCAAGTTTTGCCAGTTATAAGGAGAACCCATGCTTTTAGTAACAGGTGCTAATGGTCAATTAGGGCATTGTTTGAGGGATATCCTTAAAGAAAAAGATGCTATATTTACGGATGTAGCCGATTTAGATATTACTGATTCAGAAGCAGTATTTAATTTTGCTACTCAACATCCCGGCATTACGGGTATTATTAATTGTGCAGCCTATACTAATGTAGATAAAGCTGAAGACGAACCTGAACTTGCTAAAAAAATTAATGTAGATGGGCCTGCTAATTTAGCTAAATTATCTGCAAAATTAAATATTCCATTGGTACATATTTCCACAGATTATGTTTTTGACGGTTCATCTAATTCCCCGATTACAGAAGATGCTAAAACAAATCCTTTAGGGGTATATGGTAAAACTAAGTTGGAAGGCGAGCAATGTGTTTTACAATGGTCTTCAACTGCTATGATTATTCGTACAGCTTGGCTATTTAGTCAATATGGTAAAAATTTTGTTAAAACAATGCTTACATTAGGGCAAAACAGAGATACTTTAAGTGTAGTTTGCGACCAAGTTGGCACTCCTACTTATGCCCCTCATTTAGCAGAAGCAATTTTGAAAGTACTGCCACACATAAAAATAGGAACTAAAGAAATTTATAACTATACAAATGAAGGAGTATGCAGTTGGTATGATTTTGCCTGGTATACGTTAAACAAGGCAGGTAGTAAATGTAAAGTAAACCCCATTTTAAGTAAAGAATATCCCACCAAAGCTGTTAGGCCGGCATATTCCGTACTTAGCAAAGCAAAAATAAAAAAAGATTTTGATATCACAATACCACATTGGATACAAGGAGTGAATGAATGTCTAACAAAACTATCTTAATTACCGGCGGCGCCGGGTTTATCGGTTCAAATTTTGTGCCTTATTTTTGTGCTAAATATCCAAATTATAAAATTATAAATTTGGATAAACTTACTTATGCAGGTAATCTGGATAATTTAAAAGAATGTGACAATATGCCTAATTATAGTTTTGTTCAAGGTGATATTTGTGATAGGTCTTTAATTGAAAAATTGTTTCAAGAAAATGATATTAAGGGCGTTATTCACTTCGCGGCTGAATCTCATGTAGATAATTCTATTAAAAACCCTGGGGCTTTTATAACTACAAACATAAACGGTACATTTACTTTATTAGATGTTGCCTTCCGCTATTGGATGGATGGTCCAAATAAAGTAAAACAAGGGTATGAAGATTGCCGCTTTCATCATATTTCTACAGATGAAGTTTATGGCGCTTTAGGTAAAGAAGGATATTTTACTGAAACAACCCCTTATGCCCCTAACAGTCCATATTCAGCAGCTAAAGCCTCTTCAGATTTTTTAGTTAGGGCATATCACCATACTTTTGGTATGAACGTGACAACTTCTAATTGTTCTAACAATTATGGCCCCAAACAACATAATGAAAAACTAATTCCGCATATTATTAAGCAAGCATTGTCCGAAAAGCCATTGCCTGTTTACGGCAAAGGTGAAAATGTACGTGATTGGTTGTATGTGCTGGACCATTGTAAAGCGATTGATTTAATATACCATAAAGGGAAATCCGGTGAGACATATAATATAGGCGGTCACAATGAAAGAAATAATATCACGATTGTTAAAACAATTTGTGCAATTTTGGATGAAAAAAGACCCCGTGCCAATGGTAAAAAATATGCTGATTTGATTGCTTTTGTCCAAGACAGAGCCGGGCACGATTTCCGCTATGCAATTGATGCCACTAAATTAGAAACGGAGTTGGGTTGGCATGCCGATGAAACATTTGATACGGGAATAATAAAAACCGTGGAGTGGTATTTGAAATAAACCCAAGCTATCATTTATGCTAAAATACAATAGGGAAAGGTAATTATGCAAAATAAAAAATTAAGTGTTGTTATCCCGACATTGCAAAAAAAAGTAGAGCTTTTAGTAAATCTTATCAAAATGTTAGATAAGGATGATTCTGTATCAGAAATAATTTTGATTGATAATTCTTGTAAAGGGTTTTCGTCGGAATCTAGTAAATTAAGAGTTATTGTTCCGAAAGAAAATTTATATGTAAATCCTAGTTGGAATTTAGGTGTAAAAGAGGCAAAAGAAGATATCGTAGCATTGTTAAATGACGATATTTCAATTTCAAATAATTTTTGTACTAAAGTTGTAAATCAAATGACGCCGGACATGGGGTGTGTCGGATATTCCGTCGATTATATTGAAGAAACACAAGGGGAAATGCCGATACCTGAAGATACGGATATTATATTAGAAAAAACATCTACGAGATGTAATTCTTGGGGAATTGCAATATTTTTTTACAAAACCTCTTATTCCCCAATTCCGGAAGAGTTAAAAATATATTGTGGCGACGATTGGATATTTCTACAAAATAAAATAAATAATAGAGATAATTACCATATTTGCGGACAAAAGATTTATCATTACGGAAGTTTGACTTCAAAAACAAAATCTTTAAATCCAATCGGCAAAAGGGATAGAAAACTATATAGAAAATTAACAAGAAAATGGTGGCAATTTATTTTCAATTTTGAACCGGTTTTCCGTGGGTTTAAACTTACAATATTTTGGATGGAATGGACATTCCATTACAATAAGAAGCATTAAAGATATTATATGGTACATGGTATTTGAAATGATATATGAATTATTAAATTTTAAGATTTTCGGGGATCATAACGGTAAATTGGTTGCACTTGAAAAAGGGGCAGATTTTCCGTTTGAAATTAAAAGGGTATATTATGTTTGGGATACAGGTAAAGATGTTGTACGTGGCAAACACGCGCACAAAAAACTGGAACAAGTGATAATTTGTATTCATGGTTCATGCGATTTTATTCTTGATAATGGTCATGAAAAAGTGAAAGTCCATCTTGATAATCCTGCACAAGGGTTATATATAAAGAATAATATTTGGAGAGAATTTACAAATTTTACTCCTGATTGCGTGATAATGGTTTTAGCTTCCGAATATTATGATGAAAAGGATTATATTAGAGATTATGAAGATTTTTTGAGGGAAATAAAAAAATGAACATATTAATAACTGCTTTAGGGACTTTGAATAGCACATTTATTTCAAAATATTTAAAAAGATGTGGCAATTTTATTGTCGGAGTAGATATTTATCCCAAGGCTTATATAAAAGCATCTAGCGAGATAGATAGATTTTATCAAGTTTCAAGCGTAAATGACATGGATAAGTATATAAAGGAACTTTTAGATATTTGTTCTAGAAACAATGTTGATACATTGATTCCAATTATAGACGAAGAAATAGCATATTTGTCTAGCCATAAAAAAATGTTTAAAAATATTGGAGTTGATATATGTACCCCAGATTATGAAACAGTTAAAATGTGTAGAAACAAATTACTTACTTTTGAAATAATAAAAAAAGAATTACCAGAAGTTTATATAAAGACACAATTATTAAAGCATGTTAATAAAGATGATATTACATATCCATCTTTTGCCAAACCGATTTCGGGTAGAGCAAGTATTGGATGCGAAAAAATTGTAGACGAATTTGCCCTTGATTATGTTATTCATAAAGTAAACCCTGAAGAATTTATTCTACAAAATTTTGTCGAAGGTGAATTTTTTGCAGTTGATTTTATACGTGATATAAAATCAAAAAAATTTTTCTGTGTTTCTAGACAGGAATTGGTTAGAAATAAAAACGGTTGTGGGACTGTTGTAAAAATCACAGAAAACAAAGATTTAGAGTTTTATACTAAAAAGATAGCAGAAATTTTAAATTATAATGGAGTTGGAAATATTGAATTTATTAAACATGATGGAAGATACTATATGCTAGAAGTAAATCCCAGATTTCCAGCTGGTACTGCTTATACTGTTATGTCAGGGGCAGATTTTATAAATGATGAAATTAAAATTATAAAAGAGCAATGTATCTCTTTAAACTATAATGTTAAAATAGGGACAATATTTACAAGGCGGTATGAAACATATGAATATACAGAATAGAAAGCACTTATTAATTGCAGGGGGGACAGGTTTCATTGGCAAAAGATTTATACAAGTTGCGTTGAAAAATGGATACATATGTCATGTGCTTACTAGATCTCAACATGACAGTACAGATAATTTAAAATATTATCATTGTGATTTGTTGAATATTAATAAGCAGTTCGTAAATGATTTTTTCAAGAATATAAATTTTGAAAGTGTAATATATATGGCTGCTAATATTCCTTTATTGGGTGCTAAGAAAGAGAATTATGAAGATGCGATGTATTCAACACTTGTTCCATTTGTAAAATTTGCTCAGTCTACTCTTGAATTAGCCAAAAAATTCATTTATGTGAGCAGTATAGACTGTGTGGGTATTCCTTCATACACTGATTATGATGAGAACATTAAATTAAACCCTTATACACCTTATGCTGTTGCTAAATTATCTGGGGAGAAATATATTGAATCAATGACACAATCTAAGAATATTCCACTAACTATTTTAAGATTTTCACAAGTTTATGGCCCTAATGAACCTCTATTAAGAATTATTCCAATACTATTAGATTCTATTAAAAATGACAAGACTTTTAATTTATACGGTACCGGTGAAGAGAAGAGAAGATTCTTATATGTTAAAGATGCCGCTAAAGCTGTATTATGTGCACTAAATAGCAACAATACTGGTATTTATAATATCGCTGGAGCGAGTATAGAAAGTATAAATGAACTAATTGCAATAGTAGAAAAAACATACAATAAAAAGTTAATACTAAATAAAATAGATTGCTTTCACAAAACATTCGACAATATACCATCAATAGAAAATGCACGAAAACTAATTGATTATAAACCTGAATATACTCTTGATCTCGGCATTAAGGAGATATATAATGAAGAAAACAATGGCTAAATATAAAAACGTATTAAAAATAGTGCCATTTAACGAAATTATACTCGAACGTGGAGATGGCAATTGGGTTTGGGATATCAATGGTAATAAGTATTTAGATTTGAATTCAGGACAATTTTGTTTAAGTTTTGGTCATAATGATAAAAACATGCAAAAAGTGGTTTTAGATCAAATGTCTAAAATTTATCATACCAACACATCGACACTTACCCCAGAAGTATTTCAAGCTTGCGAAGATATGGCGAGTATCACAGGAGGCAAATTAACAAAAACCATATTTTTATCAACAGGTTCAGAAGCTAATGAGTGTGCTTTCAGATATACTAGATTCGCGACGGGAAAGAATTCTATAATTGCAATGAAATTTGGTTATCATGGATTAACGTTAGGTTCTCAACAGCTTACTATGGGAGGCATGTGGGCTAAGCCAATTGAGAACAAACATAATTATTATATTGAAGATTTCTCATCTGAAAAATTAGAACACACTTTTAATGAAATATTGAAAAAGGCTAATAATGATGTAGCAGCCGTAATAACAGAGCCGGTATTAGGTGTTGGAGGTGTGTTAGTACCTCCCAAGGAATTTTTTCATGAGTTGAGACGATTGTGTACAAAATATGGTATTTTATTAATTTTTGATGAATGTCAAACTGGTTTCGGACGTAGCGGAGAATGGTTCGCCTATCAAAAAATAGGGATAGAACCTGATGTGTTAGTTTGTGCAAAAGCTATGGGAGTTGGTTTTGCAGTGTCATCAGTAACTTTTAATTCCGATTTAGCAAAAATTATTGAGAATAAAGTTGTACATTTTTCTTCTCATCAAAATGACCCCTTATCTTGTAGGTTGGTATCATATGTTATAAACAAAATAAAAAATGGAAATTATTTAGAACACAACAGAGAGATGGGAGCATATTTGTTCAAAAAATTACTTGAACTTAAAGAGAAACATCCAAAGTTCATAAGTCAACCAAGAGGTTTGGGGTTAATGTTAGGATTTGATATAAAAGATGGACAATTTGAAAAAAATCCAAATATAACAAATGATTTCTTGCGTAGATTAGAAAGAGAGGGGGTCCTTTTACAAGCAATTAGAAAAGGGCATACATTAAGATTATCGCCAAGTTTTAATATTACGAAAGAAGAAATAAATTTTTTAATTAACAAATTAGATCTTGTGATCAATGAACTAGCTTAAATAAGCTAATAGTGTTAATATAGCAGTAAAACTAGTATGTTTTGAAATATATTACAAATAACACAATATCTTATAAACGGGGAGTATATTATGATTAAATTTTTGGATTTACATAAAATAAATGAAAGATTCAGAACGCAAATTGATGCGCGTTTAAAAGAAGTTTTGGACAGTGGCTGGTATATTCACGGTAAGCAAGATGAACTTTTTGAAAAGCATTTTGCCGAATATATCGGCACAAAATATTGTGTCGCTGTTGCAAACGGGCTTGATGCGTTGAACCTTATTATAAAAGCCTACGGTTTTGGCCCTGGTGATGAAATTATAGTTCCTGCAAATACTTATATCGCCAGCATTTTGGCAATTTCTGAAAATAATTGTACCCCTGTTTTAGTGGAGCCTAGTTTAAAAACTTATAATATTGATCCTAATTTAATTGAAGAAAAAATTACCCCGCGCACAAAAGCAATAATGGTTGTACATTTATACGGCCAAGCTGTACAAATGGAAAAAATTTGGCAAATTGCCAAGAAATATAATTTAAAAATTATTGAAGACAGCGCCCAAGCACACGGCGCAATGTATAAAGGTAAAAGGACGGGGAATTTGGGGGATGCAAGTGGTTTTTCCTTCTACCCTGGTAAAAATCTTGGTTGTCTTGGCGATGGCGGTGCAGTTACAACAAATGATAAAGCTTTGGCAGATAAAATCCGCGCTATTGCAAATTATGGCAGTGACAGAAAGTATCATCATATTTACAAAGGTACTAATTCCCGTTTAGATGAATTCCAAGCTGCACTTTTAGATATAAAACTACCTTATTTGGACAGCGACAATCAAAGGCGCCAAGAAATTGCAAAATATTACCGTGAAAATATTAAAAATCCGAAAATTATTTTGCCAAAAATATATGATGAAAATGCACACGTTTGGCATATTTTTGCAGTAAGATGTGAAGAACGTGACAGATTGCAAAAATATTTGGAAGAAAACGGCGTTCAGACAAATATACATTATCCGACACCACCACATAAACAGGAAGCGTACAAAGAATGGGTTAATCAGAGCCATCCTATATCGGAAGAAATTCATAGGACAGAATTATCACTTCCGATGTCTCCTGTCTTAACAGATGAAGAAGTCAAAAGAGTTGTAAAGGTATTAAATGAGTGGAAGTAAAGGGTTATTATCAATTTGTTGTACTTGCTACAATCATGAAAAATATATAGAAGATTGTATAAAATCAATCTGGAATAATGATTATAAAAATATTGAAATTATTGTAGTTGATGATGGCTCAAAAGATAACAGCGTTAATATTTTAAAAAAATTAAAAGAAACAAGTCCATATCCATTTAAACTTATTGTTCAAGAAAACACCCATAATATTGGACTAAATTTTAATAGGGCTCTTAAAAAAGCCAATGGTGAATTTGTTACGTTTATGTCTTGTGATGATTATTACACCGAAAACGCATTTTTAAAAAAGATAGATATTTTAACAGAAGATAAAAATGTAGCACTAGTTATATCAAGACATGTAATATTACTTAGAAAAAACGATAAAATTAAAAACAAATTAGTGTGGACAGCAGATGAAAATATTACAAATGAAGAATTATGTAATATTGAATATAAACAAGGAACATTTGCTATACAAGGAAATGTGTTTAGAAAATCAATTATTGACGAAGTAAATGGATTTGATGAAGATATTCATGGTGATGATATTATAATCAGAACAAAAGTTTTACAGTATATGGAAAAAAATCCCCAATGTATTCTTAGAAGTATTAACGAGCCATCTTTTGTATATAGGATACATAGCGGAAGTTATTCTTCAAACTTAAAAAATATAATAAATATATTATTAGATACTTATGATAGATATTGGCCTAATAAAAAATATGCCGAATACGTAGAACTTGCATGTTTAAAATGGTTAAAAACTTGCGCACAAGATGAGTGTACATATATGTGCAAAAAACACCCTTCGTTTTCTAAATTAACACACGAAAATAATTTATATTTAAGATATTTGTATTTGCGTATTTTAAAAAAATACAGAACTATCTTTTGGTATATTTTTAGAAAAGAAAAGTTAAAACAACACAGAATTTGTTATACAATACTAAATCTTATAAAAATTAGTATTCAAAATAAACATAAATAGAGTATAAATAAGTGAAAAAAAAGATATTTGATTTTATCTGTTCCCTTGGTGGGAATTGTGCGGCGGCACATAATTTAGTTTATAGAAATTTAAGAACAGAAGCATATCCATTTGATAGGACATATTTTAATTCTGATGCGGCTGTTTATAAATTAGCGGATGGATTTAAAACTAATTTTAAAAATTATGCATTATTAGAGAATTTTAAAGAATTACCTGTTAATAATGAACATCCGGATAGAATCCAATATGAAGATGAATATGCTAAACTTGTTTGGGCAAACCATTTTACTTACGATACCAATAGGGAAGAAAATTATAAAGAAGTTAAAGAAAAACTTAACCGTAGATTTAAAAGATTAGTTGATTCAATAAAACAAAGCACAAATATTCTTTTCCTTTTTTCGACTTCATTTAAAATAGAACCTGATGCATTTCTAAATTTAATAGATACACTTAATGAATTGTATCCTGAAAAAAAATTTGAAATAAAGATATTATCTTTTGACGCAGGAAGTAATTATATTTATATAAAAAATAGCATAGAAATTTTTTATTATAAAAGAAAGATAGAAAATAGTGATTTCACTAAAACTAATAAGGAATGGGACTTTTTAGATGATATAACTTTTCCTAACTACTATTATTTTTATTTTTCAAAAAAATTAAAGAAATTCTTAATAAATTTTATCCCTATAAAATCTTTAAGACGTAAATTAAGGAATAAATATCATGTGTAAATTACCTTTAGTTTCAGTCATAATTCCTGCATATAATCATGAAAGTTATATACAGGAAACTATTAAATCAATTATTAACCAAACATATAAAAATATTGAGCTTATCATTTTAGATGACGGTTCAAAAGATTCTACTTGGCAAAAAATCCAGGAAATGAGAGAAGAATGCAATCAAAGGTTTGTTCGTATTTGTCTTAATACAAAAGAAAATGAAGGAACATGCAAAACACTCAACAAATTACTTAGTATGGCTAAAGGGGATTTTATTTATCTAATAGCGTCTGATGATTTAGCCAAACCATATGCCATAGAAAAAGAAGTACAATTTTTAAATCGAAATCCGGAATATGCACTTTGCGTTGGCGATAATGAAATTATAGATAAAAACAGCAAAAAATGTTATTGGGATAGAAAACAAAATATTGTTTATGACAAAAATAAAGCCAAATATTTAACTTTTGTTGATTTTTTAAAACGTCATAACAATTTCTTTAATGATGAATGCTTCGGAAAGTATTGGACACTATATAAAAATAATTATATATCAAATGGTTACTTAGTAAGAAAATCAATTTTTGATAAGAAAGAATATTTTACGCAGGAAGCACCTTTAGAAGATTATTATTTAATGCTGCAAATTTCAAAAAGATACAAAATGAAATATTTAGATGAAATTTTGTTTTCATATCGTTGGCATGCCGGTAATACAGTTAGACAAAAAGAAAAAATGGCAAAGATGACAGCCAAGACAAGAATATATGAAGAGAAACTTTTACACGATATTTCGGATGAAAATTCTGTGTATCCGGATGTAATTAAAATAAAGAAATTCGGTTTATTATATAGGACTTATGGCATCCCTTTTATTTTTCAGATTTTATACTATAGAAAAGGCAATAATAAAACCAGAATTATCAAATTATTTAACTTCACCATTTTTAAATACTCCAAAAATGCTAAAATATAAGTGTATTCTAATCTTAAGGAGATTCACATGTCACAAAAATTAACAGCAATGGACGGCAACACAGCAGTTGCACACGTCGCCCATGCTACCAATGAAGTTATTGCAATTTACCCTATCACCCCGTCATCAACAATGGGTGAAATCTGCGACGCAAAAAGCGCAAAAGGGGAAACAAATATCTGGGGTAATGTCCCAGTTGTAGCGGAATTACAATCCGAAGGCGGTGCTTCCGGTACAGTACACGGTGCATTATCTGCCGGTGCTTTAACCACAACTTTTACCGCTTCCCAAGGTTTACTTTTGATGATCCCCAACATGTTCAAAATCGCCGGTGAACTTACACCGACCGTTTTCCATGTTTCCGCACGTGCTATTGCAACACATGCACTTTCAATTTTCGGCGATCACAGTGACGTCATGGCAGTCCGCCAAACCGGCTGGGCCATGCTTGCGAGTTCCAATGCCCAAGAAGCTATGGACTTTGCATTAATCTCCCAAGCAACAACACTTGAAGCACAAGTTCCTTTCTTACATTTCTTTGACGGTTTTAGAACATCACACGAACTTAACATGGTTGATGTTATCTCCAAAGAAACAATGAAGGAAATGATTGATGATAATTTAGTTGCAAAATACCGCGAAAATGCAATGAACCCCGAACACCCGACAATCCGCGGTACCGCACAAAACCCGGATGTTTACTTCCAAGGCCGCGAAGCCGTAAACAAATACTACTTAGCAACACCTAAAATCTTAAAGAAATATATGGATAAATTCGCCAAATTGACCGGCAGACAATATGACTTATATGAATATGTCGGCGCAAAAGATGCGGAAAAGGTCGTCGTAATTATGGCCAGCGGTGCAGACGTTGCACAAACCGCAGTTGAAAATATGAAAGGTGAAAAAGTCGGCGTACTTAAAGTTAAACTCTTTAGGCCTTTTGCCGCAGAAGACTTTATTAAAGCTTTCCCCAAAACAGTTAAGAAAATCGCAGTTTTTGATAGAACAAAAGAACCCGGTTCAATCGGTGAACCTTTATTCCAAGATGTTTGCTCCGCTTTCTTAACAAAAGAAGCAAAAGCAAAATTTGCAACTACACCTCTAATTATTGGTGGAAGATACGGTATCGGTTCAAAAGAATTTACCCCTGCAATGGTAAAAGCCGCTTTTGATAACTTGGATGCAAAAGAACCTATTACAAGTTTTATCGTCGGTATCAATGATGACTTGGGTGGTAAATCTTTAAAGATTCCTGCTTTCAAAACCTCCGCAACAGACGGAACATTTAATGCTATGTTCTACGGTTTAGGTTCTGACGGTACAGTCGGTGCAAATAAAAATACCATGAAGATCATCAGCGCAAAAAGCGATAACTATGCACAAGGGTACTTTGTTTATGACTCCAAAAAATCAGGGTCAATGACGACTTCCCATATCCGCTTTGGTAAAAAATATATCCGCGCACCTTATTTAATCGAAGAAGCAGACTTTATTGCCTGCCACCTTTTCTCTTTCCTTGAAAAGTATGATATTCTTCATAATGCCAAAGACGGTGCAACTTTCTTAATCAATGCTCCGTATAAAGCGGAAGAAGTTTGGGATAAATTACCAAAAGAAGTACAAAAACAAATTATTGATAAAAAACTCAAAGTTTACACTATTGATGCTTCCCATATAGCCATGAAAACCGGTATGGGTTCAAGAACAAACACCATCATGCAAACTGCTTTCTTCAGCATTTGCGGTGTAATTGAAAAACAAGTAGCAATAGACGCCATCAAAGAAGCTATCAAGAAAACCTACTCCAAGAAAGGCGAAGAAGTTGTTAAGAAAAACTATGCCGCGGTTGATGCCTCTTTAGACGGTTTACATGAAATTAAATATCCTAATAAAGTTACTTCTACGATTTCAATGCAATCCCCTGTTCCTGCAGATGCACCGGAATTTGTGAAAGATGTTTTGGGTAAAATGATTACCTATCACGGTGATACTTTACCTACATCAAAAATGCCGAAAGGCGGTGTTTTCCCTACAGGTACCACACAATATGAAAAACGCAATATTGCTTTAATGTGCCCGTCTTGGGACCCGGAAACCTGCATACAATGCGGTATTTGCTCACTTGTTTGCCCGCACGCAGCAATCAGAATTAAAGCCTATCAAGAAAAGGAACTTGCCGGCGCACCTAAAACATTTAAGTCAGCCGACGGTAAAGCAGATCTTGCCGGTCTTAAATTCACAACACAAGTTGCTGTTGAAGATTGTACCGGTTGCGGTGCTTGTATTGTAAACTGCCCCGCAAAAAATAAGAAAGATCCAACCAAAAAAGCAATCAATATGGTTGAGCAACTTCCTTTAAGAAAACCGGAAAGCGAAAACTTTAAATTTTTCTTAAACATCAAATCAGCCGATGTTAAAACCAAAAAAGAAACAGTTAAAGGTTCACAATTACAGAAACCTTTATTTGAATTCTCCGGCGCTTGTGCAGGCTGCGGTGAAACACCTTATGTGAAACTCTTAACCCAATTACATGGTGATCACCTTGCCATCGCAAACGCAACAGGTTGTTCCTCAATTTACGGCGGTAACTTACCGACAACCCCTTATTGCAAACGCGATGACGGTAAAGGTCCTGCCTGGGCAAACTCCTTATTTGAAGATAACGCAGAATTCGGCCTTGGTATCCGCTTGGCATATGACCAACTTTTCAGCGATGCTATCGCACAACTTAAAGAAATCAAAGCCGAAATTGGCGATGATAAACTTGTTGATGAAATCATCAATGCCCCGCAACATACAACAGCCGAAATTGATGCACAACGTGCAAGAGTAGCCACTTTAAAAACCAAAACCAAAAATGAACGCATGCTTGCTTTAGCAGACTATTTAGTTAAAAAATCAGTCTGGATCTTGGGCGGTGACGGTTGGGCCTATGATATTGGTTACGGCGGTTTGGACCACGTTTTAGCAAGCGGTAAAAATATCAAAATTATGGTAATGGATACCGAAGTTTATTCAAATACCGGCGGTCAAATGTCAAAAGCAACCCCGATGGGTGCAGTTGCCTTGTTTGCCGCAGCAGGTAAAGCGATGCCTAAAAAAGACCTTGGTATGATTGCCATGACTTACGGTAATATCTATGTAGCACAAGTTGCCATGGGTGCAAATATGAACCAAACTGTTCAAGCCCTTGCCGAAGCAGAAGCTTATGATGGCCCGGCATTGGTAATTTGCTACTCACATTGTATTGCCCACGGTATTGATATGAGCAAAGGTTTACTTGAAGCCAAAAAAGCAGTTCAAAGCGGCCGCTGGATCTTGTACCGCTTTAACCCTGCTTTAAAGGCACAAGGTTTAAATCCGCTTAAAGTTGACAGTGGCGAACCTATAATTCCTTTGGCCGATTATCTTGGTGGCGAAACACGTTTCAAAAATCTTGCAAAGATGAACCCGGAACGTGCGGCAGCCTTAACCAAGATCGCTGAAGAAGAATACGCCTATAAGCGCAAACTTTACAAACAGCTTGCTGCTTTACCGGTGGAAAAAGAAGAAGTTAAATAATTCTTTTTTGAAACAACAAACCCCCTGTGATTTTCACAGGGGGTTGCTTATATCAACCAATATTATATATTTATATTTTTCGAACTTGTTTTTTTTATTTTTACGGTTATAATTATATTATATAGCACTGCAAGTGCTATAAGTAAGGAGAAAATATGAAAATAAATAAAAAAGGTTTTACACTAATAGAAGTGTTAGTGGTTGTACTTATAATCGGGGTGCTTGCGGCAGTTGCGATACCTGGTTATCGTAAAGTTGTTGAAAAGTCAAAAGCGACACAAGCGGTTTCTATTTTAAATGATGCCGCTAAAGCGGAACAGGACTTTGCTCTTGTATCTAGCAGGTATACGAAGTGGTGGGATGATTTAGTAATAAATCAACCCAATGTGGTAGAAGGTGCTGTATATTGTTTACAAGGGGAAAATACTGCTAATCAAGATGACTGTGGGAATGACAGTACTTATAAAGTTAAGCTTACTGTCGGTAATACTCCGGATACTAGCGTAGTAATGGCAACACGTATGCCCAATGACGCATATGGTGATTATAAGTTGTTTAAGTACATGAATGGGGACCCAAATATATATTGTAAAGCTGCAACGACATCCCAAACAGATATATGTGAAATTTTAGGTTTCCAAACAAGAAACTTACCTGAAACGAGAAATATAGATAGAGAAGAAAGTATAAATTGTGCAACAGAACTACATGGCGGTTTATCAAATGCGAGTAATTATACTTGTGATAGAACAACATATGATGATGGCTCTTATGATGAGAGAGCGTACAAAGCTAATGGAGATTTATATGATTTGTTCACGTTTAATGCTGATGGAAAACAAACGGGTGATTTTTGGGATGGTATTGAACCAGGCAAAATAAATGATAATGCTGTCGGAGTAGAATTTTTTAATCCTGAGACAGGAAAAGGATCTCTCATTTTATGGGCATTTAACTCAGAATATTTGTCTGATGGCATAGCCGATAGGGTCGGCGCTCATTTAGATGAAAATGGGAAAAGAACAGATACCACTTCTTTTTATCCAACTAATGAAATAGCAACTTATAATCATTATGTTGCAGGAACTAGACATTATTGGGTTGGATATAACCCTGACGGCACGGTAAAAGAATTTAGATGCTTCAATGCAAGTTGTGGCGGAAAAGGAACTTGTGTAGGGGAAGCATGTGCGACATCTAAATATGCAAGTTATATTCCTGATACTTCTACTTTACCTACTTATGATTCTTATTTCAATGAAGAGAACATTTCTCGAATATGCGATTTCCGCTCTGATAATGTGGCTATATGCCAATAAGTTGATTAAAAAACTACCATGGGTTTTCCATGGTAGTTTTTTATATCAACCAATATTATATATTTATATTTTTTGAACTTGGTTTTTTTATTTTTACGGTTATAATTATATTATATAGCACTGCAAGTGCTATAAGTAAGGAGAGAGTTTATGAAAATAAATAAAAAAGGTTTTACACTAATAGAAGTGTTAGTGGTTGTACTCATCATCGGGGTGCTTGCGGCAGTTGCACTACCCAGTTATCGTAAAGTTGTTGAAAAGTCAAAAGCGACACAAGCGGTTTCTATTTTAAATGATGCAGCCAAAGCAGAACAGGACTTTGCTCTTGCTTCTAGCAGATATACCAAATATTGGGATGATTTGGTAATAACTCATCCTAATATGGTGGAAGGGACAGTATATTGTTTGCAAGGGGAAAATACTGATAATCAAGATGATTGCGGAAGTGACAGTACCTATAAAGTTAAACTTACTGTCGGTAATACTCCGGATACTAGCGTAGTAATGGCAACACGTATGCCCAATGACGCATATGGTGATTATAAGTTATTTAAGTACATGAATGGGGACCCAAATATATATTGTAAAGCTGCAACGACATCCCAAACAAATATATGTGAAATTTTAGGTTTCCAAACAAGGAACTTACCTGAAACAAGAAATATAGATAGGCAAGAAAGTATAAATTGTGCAACTGAATTACATGGGGGACTGTCAAACCCAAGCAACTATACATGCGATAGAATAACCTATGATGACGGTTCTTTTGATGAAAATGCATATTTTCCAAATGGCGATTTGTTTAATTTATTTAATTTTGATTCTGAAGGTAAACAAATGACAGATATTGCATATTATGAATCAGGAGAGGTCGTGGCTGCATTATATAGTAATGGTAATATCACAGGTCTAAATTCCATCTTTCCATTAGGAGAGGGAGAAACTATGCATGGCTTTTCAATGTCTCCTTTCAATGAAAGTGGACAAAGGCAAGATACTGTAATATATTATTCCGATGGGGCACCTGGCGTATATGACCATTATGTAAATGGTGTCAGGCAATATAGAGCTATGTATAACCAAGATGGTACATTACAGGAATTCCGTTGTTTTAAAGCAAGCTGTGGTGGCAGTGGTACTTGTGTTGGGGCTGCTTGTTCGGGTTCAAATTATGCTGAGCATATTCCACCTTCTAGTGTCGTCCCTACCTATGATACTTATGTTACGGAACAGTATATTGAATCAATGTGTGCAATTAGCACCGATATAATTGTCTGCCACTAAATTGCTATATTTATAATACCCCCGCGAGAGTTTATTATCCCGCGGGGGTATTGTAATGATAAATCATTTAACACTTGATGTCCCAAGAGTAAGTACCAAAGGTATCTTCCAAATAATGTGTTAAATTACCGTTTAAAGTTATTTTGTAAGGGGTTTGAATAAGGTGTTTTTTATCACCTTCACATATATCAAAATAAACTTCGCATAAACCTTTGCTTTGTGCAAGCAATCCTTTTAATTTAATAAGTTGAGCATTGTTAACATTTTTAGGCAAGTGTATTGCTAATTTTTTTGCTTTGCGGGAAATTAAGGCAAAGGCAGGTTCCACACCGGAAACGGTAATTTCCGCCCTGGCAGACATATCGTCCCCTTTAATATCCCCACGCACTATAAGTGCCTGATTTACAGCAACGCTATCTGAAATTTGCGCCCAAACTTTGCTGAAAATATTGGCAGTCAAAGAATATTTTTCATCTTCAATGGTTATTTGCGCCCAGTTTTTCTTATCTTTTGTTTGGCGTTTTTTAAGGCGTGTAACAATACCGGCCACAGCAACGGTGCCGGTAGCAGGATGTTCGTTTATTTTCGTTATACTGTCTTTTAAAATTTTGTCTAAATGCCTTTGATATTTTGCAAGCGGATGGCCTGAAAAATATACACCCAAAACTTCTCTTTCATTATTAAGCATTTGGGTATTTGTCCACCTTTCTGCTTTAATTTGTTGAACTTTCGGTTTGCTGAAATTTACCATTTCCTCACCGAACAAACTCATGGTTGCTTCTTTCTTTTCTTCATTGATATCATCAACTTGCTTTACAGTACTTTCAATATTGGCAAGAAGGTTAGGGCGGCTTATTTCGGGTTTAACATCAGGGTTAACGGAGTCAAAAGCGCCTGACATCACCAAAGATTCTATGGTCTTTTTATTTACTTGGTCGGAATTAACTTTATTGCAAAAATCAAATAAATCTTTAAATAGTCCCTTTTCTTCGCGCGCTTTAACGATGGCGATAGTTGCTTCAGTTCCTACATTTTTAACAGCACTTAATCCATAGCGTATGGCCTCTTTTCCGTTTGGCAAAGTTTCTACGCTAAAATCGCTGAAAGATTTTTGTACGTCCGGTGGTAAGATTTCAAAACCCATTTTGCGTGCTTCTTCCAGGTAAGTGGCGATTTTATTTTCCTTATCTGTTGCACCTATTGCATTATGCCCGATTTCATTTGTTAATGCCGCGCACATAAATTCTATTGGGTAATTTGCCTTTAAATAAGCCGTTTGATAGGCCACCAAAGCATAAGCCACAGAATGCGATTTATTGAAACCGTATTCAGCGAATTTTGCCATTTGATCAAAAATTTTAGTGGAAGTCTTTTCAGGGCAATTATGTTTTTTAGCACCTTCAATAAATTTTGTGCGGTAACCTTCCATGATATCAATTTTCTTTTTACCCATTGCCTTGCGGAGTGAATCCGCTTGCCCCGGTGTAAAACCGCTTAAAGCCTTGGAAACTTCCATGATTTGTTCCTGATAAATCATTGTTCCGTAAGTTTCCGCCAGAATAGGTTCCATAAGTTTATGTTCAACGGTAACGGCTTCAAGGCCATGTTTCCTCCTAACAAAACTGTCAAGCATACCGCTTTGCATAGGGCCCGGGCGATATAATGCTACCAAAGCCGAAATATCGCTGAAAGCGGATGGTTTTAATCTTTTAACAAGGTCCTTCATGCCGGAACTTTCAAGTTGGAAAACACAAGTTGTATCCCCTTTTGCCAGAAGTTCAAAAGTCTTTTTATCATCTATCGGTATATTTGCGATATCCAAGTCAATTCCGCGAAGCTTTTTCACAAGTTTAACGGCATTATCGATAACGGTTAATGTGCGAAGGCCCAAAAAGTCAATTTTAAGCAAACCCATATCGGAAACGGTATTGCCTTCATATTGCGTTGTAATAATATCTTTTGCACCTTTTGCGAGGGGGGTGTATTTTGTAACTTCTTCTTTTGTAACCAATACACCTGATGCATGCACACCTGTATGGCGCTTTAAACCTTCAATTTTTGTAGCGTAGTTGAAAAGTTGTTTTACTTTTGCGCTTTTGGCAATTTCCTGTTTAATTTCGGGGATATTTTCCATAGAATCAGCAATAGTTGCATTTAGAGCATCCGGTATGAGTTTTGATAATCGGTTTGCTTCAGTAGGTTCAAAACCGAGTACGCGGGCAGTATCTTTTAAAGCAAGTTTTGCTTTCATAGTACCAAAAGTAATAATGCTTGCCACGTTTTTAATGCCGTATTTGCGCCGCATATAATTGATAACTTCCTCACGCCCGGCATCTGAAATATCAATATCCAAATCCGGCATACTTACACGTTCCGGGTTTAAAAATCTTTCAAAAAGAAGTTTATTTTTTAAAGGGTCAACACGGGTAATATCTATGCTGTAAGCAACCAAAGAACCTGCCCCTGAGCCACGCCCAGGGCCTATTGGAATATCTTGGCTCCTTGCATATTGTATAAAGTCGGCTACAATCAAGAAGTAAACGGCAAACCCCATGCTTGATATAACACCAAGTTCATATTCAAGGCGTTCTTTATATTGTTGGGGGATATTATCGGTTTTAAGTTTCTTTTTAAGACCTTCATAACAGCGGTGCTTTAAATATTCCGGGTATCCCTTAAATTCCGCCGGTATAGGGAAATCCGGCATAACATACCCATCTTTTTCTATTTTTACATTACATTTTTCTGCTATTTCAAGCGTATTTTTTAAAGCTTCGGGAACATAGGAAAATAACTGTTCCATTTCCGCGGCAGATTTGAAAAATAACTCATGGGTAGTCATTTTCATGCGTTTAGGATCATCTAAAGTTTTACCTGTTGCAATACAGATATGCACATCATGCACTTGCCAGTCTTCACGTTTTTCATAGTGGCAGTCATTAGTGGCAACCAGCGGTATACCTGTTTTTTTAGATACTTCCAGTAAAGTTTTTAAAATGGTACGTTCTTCAGGGATGCCGTGATCCATAATTTCAAGGTAATAATTTTCCGGCCCGAGCATATCGCGGTAACGTGTGGCAACTTTTACGGCAGCATCAACACCTTCGGTTAAAGCAATTTGGGAAAGTTCGCTTTTCATACAACCTGAAAGAACAATTAGCCCCTCTTTATTTTCCTTTAAAAGGTCAAAATCAATGCGAGGATGATAGTAAAACCCTTCAGTCCATGCGGCGGAATTTAGTTTCATTAAGTTGTTATAACCCGTTTTGTCTTTTGCTAAAATTGTTATATGGTTGGCTGTACTGCCTGTTTTGGATAGGTTTGTATATTTACCTTGCGTAAAATACATCTCACAACCGATTATAGGTTTTATTTCAAGTGAAGAAAGCATCTTATAAAATTCAGGTACACCGTACATATTACCATGGTCTGTTATAGCCATGGCAGGCATTTGGGTTTTATCTATGCTTTTTAGGAAATCAGATGGCCCTTTACCGTTTTTTGTAACGCGTAACATGCCATCAAGCAAGGAATATTCCGTGTGATTATGCAAGTGAACAAATGAACTCATACATCAGCCTTCAAAAAAAGTTAAAATATATTATATCAAAACGATTTTGGGGGTGTACCCGTGTCTAAACATTATAGTAAATTATTAGAAAGAAAGGTAAATTCCAAGACAATTTACGAGGGTGTAGTAAATTTTAAGGTTGATACAGTCCGCTTAATAAACGGTACTCTTTCAAAACGCGAATATATGCAACACCCGGGTGCAAGTGCGGTTTTGGCGGTAGAAAACGGCAAAGTTTTGTTTGTTGAGCAATACCGATATCCTATCAAAAAAGTTATACTTGAAATACCTGCCGGGAAATTAAAACCGGGGCAAACACCGCTTGCCTGTGCAAAAGCCGAGTTAAAGGAAGAAACCGGTTATAGTGCAAAAAGTATTAAAAAAATATTAACTTTCAATACTTCCGCTGCTTTTGCTGATGAAAATCTACATATTTTTTATGCTTCCGGCTTAAAACCAGGTAAAATGCACCTTGATGAAGATGAATTTGTAAACGTTAAATGGCTATCTTTAGAACATGCTTTAAAAATGGTAAAAAACGGGAAAATTACAGATAGCAAAACTATTATCGCACTTTTATTTTATAAAGCCTTTTTAGCAAAATAATTTTTTTGCTATAATTTATATATGGCAAATCTATTACGCTTACTAATCGTTTTAGTTTTCTTTATAGCGGGGGCTATTATCGGTAATATCTACCTCCCGCAGAAGAATTTTGACCAACAAAGTATAATCGTCCCACAAAAACCAAGGGCTTCTTTTAATGTGGATAATGTGCCACAAGTAGAAACAATTTTAAAAAAAGCAGATATATATAAAAATATTTTAATTGAATCCGGGCAAGATCAAGAGGAAATTATAGGTTTTGAAAATGACTTTAAACGCACTATTTTGCAACTTTATTATAAAGAGGCCGCTGCTACTTATGCTTTGGAACTTCTAAGGCTTCAAATCCAGCCGGAAAATGCTGCCACTTATGTAAAAGCACGTGAAGAATATAAAAAAGTTATTAACCTAATTGAAACTTTATATCCGCATGAAATAGCGGAAGAAGTTTTGGTTATCAAAGAAGAAACCCCGATTATTATTCCAAGCACATTGACACTTCAAAATACGGGAAATTTAGCGATTTCCACTGATACGATAAAAACTATTTCTACCGAGACAGTAAAAGTGGTTTCTACTGATACAATAAAAATTGTTTCTACTGAGACAGCAAAAGTGATATCTGCCGAAACGGCAAAAACTATACCGTCAACAACTACACAAACTAATTAGGAAGTAAAGAAAGTATTAAGCCTTTTAAAACTACCCCAGCATTGTCTGCTGTAGAAGTTTTAAAAGCCAAATCTGCTTCAATAATTTTATCTATTGCTTTTAACATGATATTGCTTGGCGGCAAATTGCGTGCTACGCTTACTAGGCGTGATTCCCATGGCATAAGCCCGGCTTGCGTTGTTATTTGAAAGGCCGGCACGCCTGCTTCAGCTAAACGTTTTATTCTAAAAAGCTTCATAGCAGGATTGCTGATTTTATTCAAAATCGCAATAGGCTCTTCCCCGGCTTTTAAAAGATTATCAATTATTTTTAGTGCTTCTTTTTTGTTTAAAGATAAAACGGCATTATTCAGAGCAAAAGGGTTTTCTTCTTTAGAATAACCTATGCTTGAAAGCAAATCTTCTTCGGTAACAGTTTTATCCTCACGTTTTTCAAGAAGTAGAGATAACTTTTCTATTTCCATTGTTAAAGCATTAAGGTCTGCGCCGACAAGTTCCTCAAGCATGAACAAAGTGTCACTATTTATTTTTAAGCCCTTTGCTGTAAAATTATCTTTAAGCCATTTCTGTAAACTTGCACCTTTAAGTTCATCGAAAAGAACTTCAACGGAATCTTCACTTAAAGCAGAAGTTAAAGTTTTATCTTTTTTAAATTTTTTATAATCATTATGAAATAAAATCAGGCAAGTCGAATTCAGCGGATTTTGCAAATAATTAACTAAAGCAACCATCGGGTTTTTGGTAAGTTTATC
This sequence comes from Elusimicrobiaceae bacterium, assembly GCA_016281355.1. Lineage (GTDB taxonomy): Bacteria > Elusimicrobiota > Elusimicrobia > Elusimicrobiales > Elusimicrobiaceae > Proelusimicrobium. Next base: position 47,277 of record JAEEIL010000026.1, read on the forward strand.
AATATTGTTTAAAATAATTACGCGCCTCTCGGCAAAAGCGGGCATAGTGTTTGCTAAAGTCATAATCTCGCCGATATCTTTTGTTTGTTGGCAATCTTCTTGTGACAAATTAAACTCATCAATCTTTAAAGCGGAAATGATTTGTTTTGTTATTTGCTGCTTTCTGAAAATATCATCACCGCTGAACAAATAAACAGGTGCGATATCACCTGAAGCGATATTTTTTTTAAGTTGTTCGGCAGTTAACTTTTTCATGTTCTACTTTGTTATTGTTGTTTGGTTTGGGTTTAGCTGGTTTTGCTGACGTGTCGGACTAGCAACAGAACCAAATCCTTCAACGGTGCGTTTAACTATCATTTTTGCAAAGTTTTTCCAAAGTTCTTCACGAGCTTGTTCTTCAGTCATACCACCGTCTAAAGTGGCAGCGGAGTAAATATAAACTTGCTGTAATGCCGGTTCCATCCAAACAGTTTCTTGGGAGTTTTTATCAATAAAACGTAGATTTAATAAAACTTCCATACGGTAGACTGTCGGCACAAGTTGAGTGTCATATTGAACAGGGATTAGAATATAGCGCAATATTTCACCTGCTAAGATACCGTCTGCCTGATCTTCTTGTGCGATACTATATGCACCATTTCTTAAGAACTCATCTACCACTTCAATTACAAGGCGGTCTTCAAGGGCAAAAACTTCAGTTCTGTTAATAATCGGCCTAACGTGAATTTTTGTAATATGCTGTGGCATAATTTGAGCATTTGGGCGGTAGTATACATCTTGTAAACTATTACATGCGGCAAACACTAAAATTAAGCTTAAAAGGCAAATGAGTTTTTTCATAAACACTCCGTTATTTTTTTGGTTTTGCGACTATGCTTACCATTTTAAGTGGCACTACTATTATTTTAATTATTTCCTGTCCTTCAAGCAAGGTTTTTATTTTAGCGGAACTTAAAGCGGCTTCTTGTTGTGTTTCTTTAGTAGCACTTGCAGGTATTTTAACCCTGTCTTTAATTTTTCCGTTTATTTGAACACCCATCTCAAGTTGCTCTTCTTTAAGCATTTCGGCATTAACAGTCGGCCAAGCCTCGTTTAAAAGGAAAGTATTATTGCCGGCCTGTTGCCAAAGTTCGTCGGTTAAATGGGGGGCAAAAGGGTGTAAAATTTTCATAAAACTCGCAAACATATCTTTGTTGACTTCTTTGTATTTGCCAAGTTCATTAAAGAAAATCATCATCGCGGAAATTGCGGTATTGAAGCTAAAGTTTTCAATATCTTCCGTTACTTTTTTGATGGTTTTATTCTTTAAAATTTCAAGTTCTTGGGGCAATTTAATATCGGTAATTTTAAGGTCTTCCGCCCAGGCAAAAATACGTTTTAAGAAGCGGGAAATGCCTTCAATACCCTTTGTATCCCAAGGTTTACTCGCGTCAAACGGGCCCATAAACATTTCGTAACATCTAAAGGCATCAGCGCCGTATTCACTTAAAATTTCGTCGGGGTTAATAACATTTTTCTTGCTTTTGCTCATCTTCTCAATCATTGAAGTTAAAGCACCACCCCCATCTTTTAAGCAAGGGTTTTTGGGGTCTTTAAAATCGATGTCTTCATAAGGATGATAAGAACCGTTTTTATCACGATAAGAAAACGCAAGTATCATGCCCTGATGGCGAAGTTTTGCAAAAGGTTCTTTAGTGTGAACTAATCCCAAATCAAACAAAACTTTATGCCAAAAGCGTGCATATAAGAGGTGCAAAACAGCATGCTCCGCACCGCCGATATAACAATCAACCGGGCCCCAGGCTTTTTCAATATCTTTATCAACAAAAGCATTATTGTTTTGCGGGTCCATATACCTTAAGTAATACCAGCATGAGCCGGCCCATTGTGGCATAGTATTTGTTTCGCGTTTTGCTTTGCCACCGCAAATCGGGCAAGTGGTATTTACCCAACTTTCTACGTTTGCGAGGGGGGATTCCCCTGTACCGCTCGGTTCAAATTTTTCCATGTCTGGTAATCTTAAAGGCAATTCATTTTCAGGTAAAGGAACGACGCCGCATTTGTCACAGTGCACTATTGGGATAGGTTCGCCCCAATAGCGTTGGCGGGAAAACACCCAATCGCGCAAGCGGTAAGTTGTTTTTGCTTTGCCGATATGGTTTTCTTCCAAAAATTTAATCATTTTGGCCTTTGCGTCATTAACATTTAAGCCATCCAAAAAGCCGGAGTTTACAAGTTTGCCGTCTTCTGTATAAGCTTCTTTAGTAATATCTCCGCCTGAAATAACTTCAATTAAAGGTAAATTAAATTTCTTTGCAAAAGCATAGTCGCGCGTATCATGTGCGGGAACTGCCATAATTGCACCTGTTCCGTAACCTGTCAAAACGTAATCTGCAATCCAAATCGGGATTTGTTTATTATTTACGGGGTTTATTGCATAAGCACCGGTAAAAGCGCCGGTTTTTTCTTTTTCTGCGTCTGCACGTTCAATATCACTTTTTGCAGCTGCTTGTTTTTGGTAAGCCAAAACAGCATCTTTTTGCTCAAGTGTAGTAATTTTTGAAACTAGTTCATGTTCCGGTGCAAGTACCATGTATGTTGCCCCAAAAAGTGTATCCGGGCGGGTTGTAAAAACCGTAACTTGCGCGTCACTATTTGCAACTTTAAAGGTAACTTCAGCACCGTTAGACTGCCCTATCCAATTTTTTTGCATCAAGAGTGTAGATGCGGGCCAATCAAGCCCTTCCAAGTCTTCAAGCAAGCGCGGGGCATAAGCGGTAATTTTTAGCATCCATTGGCGTAAATTCTTCTTCTCAATAGGTGTTTGGCAACGTTCGCAACGCCCGCCGAAAACTTCTTCATTTGCAAGGCCTGTTTTGCAAGATGGACACCAATTTATTGGCACAGTACTTTGATATGCAAGGCCTTTTTTATAAAGTTGTAAAAATATCCATTGTGTCCATTTATAATATTCGGGGGATGTTGTATTAATTTCGCGGTCCCAATCATAAGCCATACCGAAAGATTTAATCTGGCGGCGGAAATTATCAATATTTTTTTGTGTTGTTATTGCAGGGTGAACACCTGTTGCGATAGCATAGTTTTCTGCAGGCAAACCGAAGGCATCCCAACCCATGGGGTGCAATACGGAATATCCGTTCATTCTTTTAAAACGGACCAAAATATCGGAGGCCGTATACCCTTCCGGGTGGCCGACGTGTAAGCCTTGCCCTGAAGGGTAAGGGAACATATCTAAACAATAAAATTTTTTGTTAGATTTAGGCAATTTGCCTGTTTTGAAAAGTTTTGCCTCTTGCCAGCGTTTTTGTTGACGGGCATCAATTTCTTTAAAATTTACTATAGACATATAAATAAATTATACCAAATATGTGGCTGATGCGGGGGTTAAATCTTCCAGCCTTCTTGGCGGGCATAGTTTAAAACACCGTTGTTAATTGATAGAGCCATCATTTGCAAAATCTTTTTATTGTTAAGGCGCTTTTTATCATCTGCATTTGTAACATAGCCCATTTCCACTAATACAGATGGCGCTTTTACGCCTTGCAAAACATAAAAGTTGGCTTGTTTAATACTCTTTTCCGTACTCACATTTATGCCTATTGTCTTGCTTTTTTCGGAAACGCTGTTTCTTATACGTGCGGCAAGTTTGGAACTTTCGTTGATATGTTCATTAGTAGCAAGAGAATTTAATAATAAATTTGCATAAGTTATGCTGCCTACGCCTTTTTCCTCATAATTTAAAGCCTCGTTTTCAAGGGCGGCTGTGTGGGCAGCCTCTTTATCTGATGCCTTATCGGAGCGGAAATAGACCTCAAACCCTTTGGCTTTTTTGTTAGGTGCTGCATTTGCATGTATAGAAACAAAAATATCAGCCTTGAAGTCATTTGCAATTTTGGCACGCGTTCCAAGTGGGATAAAGGTATCATCCTTGCGTGTCATTTTAATTTCTATTTTTTTATTTTTCTTTAAAAGTTTTTCAAGTTCTTTTGCTACTATTAAATTTAGTTCTTTTTCTTTTGCTATACCGCGGTAATTGGCACCCGGATCTTTGCCGCCATGCCCTGCATCAATACAAACGCGCAAAACCTTTTCTTTATTTAAATTTTTAGGGACAAAAGGTAAATTCTTCTTGGAAGTATCAAGTTTATTTATTACGGTAGGTGGCGGTAAATTGGAACCTGGGATTTGTGTAAAAAATTCCCCGCCTACTTCTTCAATTTCTTCTTCTTGTATAGTTGCTTCTTTATCTTTCGTTTCTGCAGTGAGGGGGATTTCTTCCCTATGATTTTCTATTACAGGTAACTGCCCCTCTTTTTCAATTATAATTTTTTCTCCGTCAAAAGCAGCTTGAAAGTTGCCGGCAAAAAAAGCAGGGCCTTCCGTAAAAAAAGTTATAGGCACATATAAAGAGCGCTTTTCCATAAAAGGTTCAGCGTCAAGTGTCTCGCGCTTTCCTTTGACTGTGGCAAAGCTTTCCCCTCGTTTTAAAGTTGCAAAAAAACCGTTTTTACCTTTTAAATTAAGCTGGCCGGAATTCCAAAATAAATTTGTTTGCAGGCGCAAATATTTTGCTAGATCACGTGCTTCAACAAATACTTGCCCTTCTCTTGTCCTGGTTGCAATAGGTGTTTTATTTTTACCCTGGAATACTACCGGCAGCGTTTCTGCTGCGAAACTTGAGCAGAAAAGCAGACAGGTAAGCAAAGTAAAAATAATTTTTTTGAGCATTTACGCCTCTTTTTTATTTTCTTCTTTTAAACTTTCTAATGAAACATTACTTTCAGCCATAACGGCATATTTATTATTGTTAAGCCACTTGCGGTGTTGTTTATAATCAGGTACAAATTTTTCCACGGTAGCCCAAAAATCAGCGCTATGGTCAAAATGTACGAGGTGCGCAAGTTCGTGAACGATTAAATAGTCAATAACCGCGCGCGGCATTTTAATTAAACGGTAAGAAAAATTTAAATTATTTTTCTGCGAGCAGCTGCCCCATAAACTTTTTTGATCTTTAACAGTTAAATTATTAAAGGTTACTTCCATTTTTGCGGCAAGTTCTTTGGCACGAGCTGTTAAAAAATCTAAAGCCAAACGGCGCAAAAAATCTTCACAAAGTGCAGAAGGGTTTTGTTCTTTACTTGTTAAGGTAATATAAAATTTATTGTCTGCCAAAACTACGGTAGGTTCTTTTTGTTCTTGATTTAAAGTTAGTTCTGCCTCACACAAATTACCCAAATACAAAACCTTGCCGGCAGTTTCCTGCTCTGGTTGGGTTTGAATTTCTGCCTCTATCCCTTCTGTCACGGGGGTTGGTTTTGTAAAAACTTCGGGGAGTTCACCCTTTAGTTTTTCCAAAAAAAGTTTTACATCACTTATAGTGGTTTCAATATCAATATCTGCCATAAATATATTATACCTAAAACGAGGACAAAATAATATGTTAAAATTTTAGTATGGACTTAAATACACTTTTAAAAGAAAATGCGCGTACTTTGTATCTTAGTGCAAAGATTATGCCTCGCAAGCAAAGGCAGGTTTTTACCGTTGCATATTTGCTTTGCAGGATTGCAGATACTATTGCAGATACCCCCATTTTACCCTTAAAAGACAGAATTTATTTTATCAGTAATTATCCTAATTTAGTCAAAACACAAGATAAAGAGTTGCTTGCCAAATATCTTGCTTTAAATTTGCAGACAGATAAAAAGTACGATAAAGAAAATATCTTGCTTGAAAATTTACCGCTTTGTTTAAATGCTTATAAAAATTTGGATACCCGCGCTCAAGCGGATACTTTGGAAGTTGTAATAGCCGTATCAAGTGCTATGGAATGGGACTTGAATTATTTTGCGGATGAAGATTTAACTTACCTTTTAAAAGCCGTTCCTAGTGATAAAGAAACAATTGATTATTGCTCCCATATGGGCGGTGCACCGGGCGTTTTTTGGGCAAAACTTTTGCTTAACGGTAAAGAAAATAAAAAGTTTGTGGAAGAAGCCCACAAAATCGGTATGGCCCTGCAAATTACAAACATTTTAAAAGATGTCGCTTCTGATCTAAAACTTGGGCGTATCTATTTGCCGATAACGGACCTTACCAAACACAGTCTTATGCCTCAAGATTTGCTTGAGAAGAAAAATTATAAATTATTTTTACCTATCGTGTATAAATGGTTGCATTTCGGGCTTGATAATATAGGTATCGCACCTTCTTTTTTAAAACAAATACCTTTTTATAAAGTATTTGCTCGCGCAGCAGTTATGTGGCCTGTTTTGTGGGCGCTTGAAACCTTCCATGTAATTTTATGTAGCCGCAATTTGCTTGATATAAAATACCGCCCTAAATTTAGCCGTAAAATAATTTACAGGACAATGCTTTTAACACCGTTTTTTGTGTGGAGTAATACAATTTTCGGATACATCTTCAATAAAAAATATCAAGCAGTTAAAGTTCTTTTACCTAAGAAATAATTACTGATACTTATCGCTTTTGGTTCCGCCGTCGTAAGAATAACCTAAATCATGCTTAATAAGTTCACGTGCTAAATCTTTGCCTTGCCCGTTTTTGACATCACAAAGCAGGCGGAAGTATTTATCACGGCTGCAATTAGATAAATTTATAGGTTCCTGGCTTAAAAATTCTTTGGCAAATTCTTTGGCTTGTTGGGCAAGTTCCTTTTCGCGTTCCGTTTTACCCTTTATTTCGGGTGTATCAACACCGCGTACACGCACAGGCACCTTTTCGCAATATACGGCAAGGGAGCAATTAAGATTTATTTTAAAAGTATCACCGTCATATATAGATGCTATGGAAACATTTTCAAAAACCTGGTTTTGATCCATATTATCAGGTTTGCTTAGCGGTTTGCCTTGCTGTTGCATAAAATACAAAATGACAGTAATAATCACACTTGCCCAAAATTTAATTTGTTTGGACTTGGAAGTTTTGCGTTTGCGGGAACTTGTTTTTTTGTTTGGGGTTGGCATTTTAATCTCCTAGAATATTATTTTTAAACTTTTTGGATGTGATATAATTTTTAACTTTCCGTCTTTACATTCGCGCGGTTCACCGTCAATATGATAAGCAAAAGAACCGTTTAGTGTTACCAAAACTTCTTTAATTTTATCTGTACTTGTTAATTGAATGGGGATGATTCCGTCTTTAAAAAAGTTAGGGAAACCAATCATCATTTTAAATATGTTTGCTGGTGGCAAAATGACCATGTCCAAAAATCCATCATCTAATTTTGCTTTCGGTGCAATATAGAAATTACTTCCGTATTGTGTGCCGTTTGCAAAAGCTAAACATAAAGGGGTTAATTCTGTTTTTGAACCATTGTCGAAAGTTAAAGTATATTTGCCGGGGCGGTAACTGAAATATTCCTTAATACCTATTTTAAAATATGGTAATTTTCCACGTCTTTTTGATTTCGCAAATTTTTGTGCGACTAATGCATCAAAACCAATCCCGGCGACATTTAAAAAATATTCATTATTTGCCTGGCCTATATCAATTTTTTTTGTGCGGCCCTGTTTAATAATTTCGAGACATTTTTCAGTATCTTTAAGTGGTATTTTTATCATGCGAGCAAAACCGTTACCGCTGCCGCAAGGGATAATGCCCAAAGCAGTTTCGGAATTAGCCAAACCCTGTGTAACTTCGTTTATAGTACCATCTCCGCCGACAGAAATAACAGTTTCATATTTTTTTTGTGCGGCTTCAAGCGCAAGTTCTTTTGCATGCCCGGCATATTTTGTATAAATAATTTCACTTTCCGGAAAAAGTTTTTTTATATCTTTTTCCAGTATTTTTAAATTTTTATGCTTGCCCGCACTTGGGTTAATTATAAAACGTATCATACTAATATGATATAATTTTATTATATGGAAAGCCAAGAAATTCGTAAAACTTTTAATGCTTTTTTCAAAGAAAAAGGCCTTACAGAGCAACCTTCAAGCCCCCTCGTTCCGCAAGGGGACCCGACTTTGCTTTTTACCTCCGCCGGGATGGTACAATTTAAACCAAACTTTTTGGGACTTAAGAAAAATTTAAAAAATGCTTTTTCTTGCCAAAAATGTTTAAGGACTACTGATATTGATAATGTCGGTTTCACAAAACGCCACCTTACATTTTTTGAAATGTTAGGTAATTTTTCCTTCGGCAATTATTTTAAAAAAGAAGCCATCACCTGGGCCTGGACTTATTTAACTGAAGTTTTAAAAATTGATAAAAACCGCTTATATGTAAGCATTTTTAAAGGCGGTATTGCGCCACGCGACGAAGAAGCTTATAATATGTGGGCACAACTGATTGATAAAAAACGCATCTATGAATTTGGCGAAGATGATAATTTTTGGACAATGGGCCCCACTGGGCCTTGCGGGCCGTGTTCTGAAATATATTATGATTTCGGGGAAGATAAAGGCTGCCCGGATTGTGCAAAAAACGGTATAGCCTGCAACTGTGGCAGATATGTGGAAATTTGGAATTTGGTTTTCACACAATTTAACCGTCTTGAAGACGGCACTTTAGAACCTTTGCCGCAAAAAAATATTGATACCGGCATGGGCCTTGAACGCTTGTGCATGGTTATGCAAAATGTTGATAACCCGTTTGATACAGATTTATTTTTACCTATCATAAATCATGCTAAAAAGATTTTGAAAATTGAAGGCAAAACCCCACAAGAAGTTTCCGCTTTGCGTATTGTAGCTGATCATTTACGTGCGTCATCATTTTTACTTTCTGAAGGTGTTTTACCGTCCAATGAAGGGCGCGGCTATATTTTGCGCCGTTTAATTAGGCGTGCATTTAGATATGGTAAACTTATGGGCTGCCAAACCCCTTTTATGTATGAACTTGCACCTACGTTAATTGCTATGTATAGGAATTTGTATCCGCAACTTGTTACAAATGCTGTACATATTATGGATGCTTTAAAAACCGAAGAAGGTGCATTTGCCAAAACTTTAGCTGATGGTGAAGCCAGATTAAATGAACTTTTAAAAGAAAATGACGGAAAAGTTTTCAGCGGAAAAGAAGCATTTAATTTATATGAAACTTACGGCTTTCCATTAGAACTTACGCGCGAAATTCTAGCAGAGAAGAAAATAAAATTGGACGAAGATGGTTTTTACCAAGCGCAAAAAGAGGCTAAAGCATCATCTAAGGCTTTTACTGATGAGGATACAAAAGAGCATGTTTTGACCTTACAACAACTTGAAAGCAAATTGCCTTCAACCTTATTCGTCGGTTATGAAATGCTTAACTGTGATGCGGAAATTTTTGCTTTACTTGATGAAAATTTTAAACCGGTTAAAGAGTTAAAAAACAATGGTTTTGTTGTTACCGGCAGAACACCTTTTTATGCGGAATGCGGTGGCCAGGTGGGTGACACCGGCACAATTTTAAAAGACGGCCAACATATTGCAAATGTTACCGATACACAAAAACCGCTTGAAAAGATTTATTTACATAAAGTAAACATCATTACAGGTTCTTTAAAAGAACATGATACAGTAACTTTAAAAGTAGATGAAATTGCACGTTTCAGAACGGCTTCAAACCATACAGCCATACACGTTGTTAATGCTTCGCTCCGCAAAATTTTTGGGGAACAAGTGCACCAAGCAGGCTCATTTGTCTCACCTGAAAAATTTAGATTTGACTACACTATTTCCAAAGCACCGAAACAAGAGGAACTCCTTGCTGTTTGGAATAATGCCGTAGATATTATTGCAAATAATTATAAAGTTGAAACACAAGTCCGCCCGTTAAGTGATGCAAAAGTTTTGGGTGCGGTCACTTTGCTTGGCGAAACCTATGCCGATCCCGCACGCTTTGTTTTAATTTCACGCGAAGGTTTTGTTAACAAAAAAGGTTTTGTTTCACTTGAACTTTGCGGGGGTACGCATGTTAAAAGTACCGGTGAAATTATGGCAATAAGAATCTTAAAAGAGTCCGCCATTTCAAGTGGTGTTAGGCGTATTGAAGGTGTTGCCGGGTTGAGCGCAATTGATAATTTAAAAAAGATGGCAAATATTACGCTTATGGCAGGTGTCATTTTAAATACCAGCCCTGAAAATTTGGCACAGAAAATACAATCAATGGTTGACGAAGAAAAGAAGCTCAAAAAAGAAGTTGCAGCTTTGCGCCGCCAAATTTTAAGCGGTAGCGCAGGTAGCACTTTGCAAGAAAGTTTTACTTTAAAAGACGGTACAAAACTAGTTTGCTTTAATGCGGAAAATACCGAAATTAAAGAACTCCGTAGTTTAGCTGATAACTTTGCCGTTAAAAATCCAAACACTGTAATCATGGTTGTAACAGCTTTAAACGGTAAGACCTCTTTTGTTGTTAAGAGTTTTGCAGGCGGCCCAAATGCCGGCAAACTTGCAGGCCAAATATCTGCTTTGCTTGATGGTCGCGGTGGCGGCAGGCCTGATTTCGCACAAGGCGGCGGCCAAGTGTTACCGTTTGAGGAACTGAAAGCCAAACTCAAAAGTTTGTAAAAATTATTTATAAAATACCCGTGCTATTTTAGGCACGGGTTTTTTATATAAAAAACGCGGACATTAATGCCCGCGTAAAATTTAATAATTTATTTTTATTTTTTTGCTGCTTTGTTGACAAGTTTTGTCAAGCGTGATTTCTTCCTTGCAGCGGCTTTTTTGTGGATAACGCCTTTCTTTGCGGCTTTATCTAAAGCGGAAGAAACTTTTTTCAAATCAGCTGCATTTTTAGATGCTAAAACTTTTTTTGCAGCCAAGTGAATGGTTTTCTTCAAACCTTTGTTTCTTGAATTTCTCTTGACAGATTGTCTGTGTGCTTTTAAGGCGCTTGTATGACGCCCTGTTTTTAATTTTGCCATTTTGTACCTCTTTTAAAAATCTTACCCATATATTTTATCAAATTTTTTACAGTATTGCATTGTTTTCTAAAACCCAAAGAGTTTTGAACTTTCTGTAATAATTTTTTGCAAATGTTCCGGGCCTTTAAAAGTCTCGGCATAAAGTTTAATTATCGGCTCTGTGCCGGATTTACGTGCAAGCACCCAAGAATTTTCTAAATAAATTTTAATACCGTCGGTTGCACGTATCTTTAAAACTTTTTCACCGGCAAGTGTTTGCAAATCTTTAAAATCATCAGCGGAGTATTTTGAAAATCTTACCTTGCTTTCTTCCGTTACTGTGTTATCAATGCGTGTGTAGCTCGGTTCGCCATGAATTAAAGTAAGTTGCTTATAAAGCCCGGCAATATCTTGCCCGGTTGCACTTGTGATCTCAAGTAACAAACAAACAGCAAACATACCGTCTTTTTCGGTAGTCCAATTTGAAACAGACATGCCAGCACTTTCTTCACCTGACAAGATATATTTGCCTTCGGTTAAACCTTTAACAAAATATTTAAAACCTACATTTACTTCATCAATAGTTATTTTGTTCGCTTCGGCAATTTTATCTAAAAGCATAGTGGTGCCAAGAGTGCGGCCGATTTGTTTGCCTTTTAAATCTTTTTGTCTTCTGATTAGATAATCTGCCATAACGCAAAGTGCATGATTTGGTACGATAAGCCCACCCTTTTGTGTGGCTGACCCAAAGCGGTCCCCATCCGGGTCACAAGCACCGGCAAATTGATAAGCATTTTCCACAAGTTTAAGTAAAGGTGCCATCGGATATGGTGATGATGGGTCCATGCGCGTTTTACCGTCATGGTCAAGGGGAATAAATTTAAAAGTCGGGTCAATATCATGGCTGACGATATCTAAATTATCAAGTTTATATTTCTGTTTAATGGTTTTCCAAAAAGGTAAAGTAGTGCCGCCAAGCGGATGAATGGCAGTTTTAACTTTCGCATCCCTGATAAGTTTAAAATCAATTTTTTTACCAAGAGCTTTAACGTACGGTGTTACAATATCGGCATTTTCAATAAGGCCTTTTTGTTTGGCTTCTTCCAAAGAAATTTGTTTAATTTCGTTAGGGTTATTTAAAAAGTAATTTGCATATTTTTCAATGCGTGATGTAATTTCACTTCCGGCAGGGCCACCGTCCGCACCGTTATATTTGAGCCCCATATCTTGCGGAGGATTATGAGATGCCGTTCCGTTTAAACAAGCACAAGCACGCTTTGATAAAATTTCAAAAGAAAATACCGGTGTCGGTACAGGTATGCTGGGTAATATAACTTTAAATCCGTTTGCAGTTAAAACTTGGGCGCAAAGTTGTGCGGTTTCTTTGCTCATTAAACGTGTGTCACCGCCCACTAAAATTTTGCCTGTTATATTATCTTCCTTATGCATTTTTGCAACGGCTTGCGCAATGCTTAAAGCATGCATTTGGCAAAAACCATCTCCTAGTTCACCGCGATGACCTGAAGTTCCAAATTTAACTGGTTTTGGGTTTTTTGCACCGTAAAAAGCACTTATAAGTGCGTCTGTATCTATTGTTTTTGTTGGTAATTTACCGGCATTTTCATGTATCATAAGGCGCTCCTCTTCTTTATTTTATATAATATCTTTAATGAACACAAATGTTTTTTTAGAAAATTTAAAAGATGTCCCTCTTATTTTTGAAGCGGAACTTTCTTTGTATACTACTTACAGGGTGGGCGGTGTCGCTGAAGTTTTGGCATTGCCGGAATCCGAGGAACAAATTAAACACCTAATAGATTTTACCAAGAAAAACAAAACACCTTTTAGAGTGCTTGGTCTTGGTTCAAATATTTTGGTGAGTGATTTGGGTTTGCCCGGGGTGACATGTTGTCTAAGAAATTTTAAAAATATAAAAATTGATGGTAACACTGTTAATGCAAGTGCAGGAACAGCGCTTGATGAAGTTGTGCGCCAAAGCATTAACGCCGGCCTTGCAGGGCTTGAAAATCTAAGTGGTATTCCCGGTAGCGTTGGCGGCGCGGTTTTTATGAACGCCGGCGCTTTTAAGGCGGAAACTTTTGATAAACTCATTTCATTTACCACCATTACCCCTAAAGGTGAAATTAAAGAATTTAAAAAAGAAGATGTTAAATATGAATACCGCAAAGTTTGGGGTATTGATGGTTGTGTGATACTTTCTGCCACTTGGATTTTAGATAAACAGGATAAAGAGATTTTAAAAACACGTCGGGAAGAAATTTTGCAAAGTCGCGCAGCAAAACAGCCGCTAGAATATCCGTCTGCCGGCAGTGTTTTTAAAAGGCCTGTCGGTGCTTATGCAAGTAAACTGATTGATGAGTGCGGTCTTCGTGGTTTAAGTGTTGGCGGTGCACAAGTTTCCACCAAACATGCCGGGTTTATAATTAATTATCAAAATGCTACTGCGCAAGATATTTATAATCTCATTAAAGAAGTACAAAAAATAGTTAAAGAAAAAACAGGTTTTACGCTTGAACCGGAACAAATTTTCTGGGGCAAATTTAAATAAAAAAACCGGCGGCTTAAAACCGCCGGTTTTTAATTGTATTTTGATTACAACAAAGGCAATTTAACTTGGAAGCGTTCGCCCTTATATACAAGCCATACAGAATCATCTTTAATATCAACAACTTTGACTTTATATTTGCTTGGATCATAGTTAAAATCGCAACCTTCCAAATCTTTAGCGAGTTTAACGGGAACAACAAATTTCGTTCCTTTGGACATGACTAGCCCGTTAATTATTACGTCTTTACCTAAGATACCATCAAGATGTATATTTTTTTCCACAGCTCTTGCCGGGTGACGTTTCGTTTCATCACATAATATTTTTTTACGTCGTATTTCTTTTTGCTGTTGTTCCCATGCTATTCTTGCTGCATTTTGGGCATCTATTTCTGCTTGTATTGCAGCTTTTTTTGCGGCCTCTATTTTTAATGCTTCCTCTTTAGAAATGAAAGGGCTTTTTGTGTCGTTACCAACATTAAAAGACACTTTTTTTACAGGTGTGGTCGCAGCTACTTTTGCCGTTGTTTTTGCCTCTTGCGCAAACAGAAAGAGTGGGACTAATAAAACTACTAAACTTAATAATAATTTCTTTTTCATAATATTATCTCCTTTTTAAATAAATTACCAGATATAAGTTGCCATTACTTTTGTTTCTGACTCATGATACGTATTTGCCAGATTTCCATAAGAAGAAGGTGCATAACTTGTACTGAACTCATCAGGTGATTCTTTACCGGATGCTTTTTGGCAAACCTTATTTGCTTCTATGTCTGTAGAAAGTGCCCTACAAAAATGTTTCCCGGCATGTTTGTCTGTTGAGTTCGGTAATCTATACCCATAAGAATTCCTTTGATTTGTAGCACCATAAGATCCCTTTGTATTCATTATTAAATTTTGGCCCTTGTTCGGGAAACCGGAATAATATTTATAACTAAATTGTCCATGGCGAGTATAATCAAATGTTACATTTCCCGTAAAGCCGGTGTCAAGGTCATTAAAATCATTAGGGAAAGTATGATGGGTATCATAATATCTTTGTGCTGAAGCAGCTAATTGATCCACCACCCAAACAAGATGATTATAAGCATGTTGCATTTTGTCTTTTTCCGGCCAAGTTTCACAATCAATGCAATCTACACTGACGAGGTTGCTTTGATGTGGTCGTGAAATGGTGCGTTTTATGTAGACAGGTTGTGGAGGTGGTACCCGTCTAACCACTTGGACCGGCACATCTTCGCCGTAAACATTGCCAACTCTTTCCGTTTCTTTCGGTAAAGCCTCGTATAATGACACGATTTTTACAAAGTCAGCCCTATAACCATCGGCATCTTCGCCTTTGGCTTTGCGTGCTTCTGCAAGAACCTTTTCAATATCCGTATTTTTTGCATAGCGGCTTCCTTTTAACACTTCCGCAAAAGCCGCGGCACTTAAGGCAAAACGTGTATCATTAGAAGTCTTATCAAAAGCGACATAATCTTTTGCTTTTAAGACTTTGCTCATGAGTTTGCTTGTATCTCCATCCGGCTCTTTATAGCGGAGTTTGACTGTTAATAATTCATCTGAATCAACAGTTGCCGGGTTTGCTTTTACGCTGTATTTAAGTTCGTCAATATCTGCCATACCTTCGGGTAATTTTGCACCTGTGGGTACAATTTCATAAAGAACGGTTACGGTATGCCCTGCGCCCATTTCCCCGGCATCTTTGGTGTCATCATTAAAATCTTGATCACGTAATTTGCGTTTTTCGTAGCCGATCAAGCGGTATGCCTGTACTTTTGCAGGGTTAAATTCAACTTGGAATTTAACATCCTTTGCGACGGTAAATAAGGTCGCGCCAAAGTCTTTAACAAGTGCTTTTTGGGCTTCAAACAAGTCATTGATATAAGCATAGTTACCATTACCTTTATTGGCAAGTGTTTGTACTCTGTCATCTTTATAATTGCCCATGCCAAAACCAAGTACGCTCAAAAATACACCGCTTTCTTTAGCGTCAGTTATTTGTTTTTCAAGCCCGCCAAGTGAGGTGTTACCTATATTAAAATCACCGTCCGTTGCCAAAATTATGCGGTTATTTCCGCCTTTAATAAAGTGTGATTTGGCAACTTGATAAGCCATTTCCAAACCTGCTGAACCGTTTGTTCCGCCACTTGCTCTTAAACTTTCCATTACTGATATTATGCGTTGTTTGCCGCCTTCATCACCTAAAGAAACACCATCCAAAACGGTATTTGTTCCGTTTGCATAAGTGACGATGGAAACTTTATCTTGCGGTCTAAGTTTTTCAACAAGCATTGCAAAAGATTTTTTAACTAAAGGCAAACGTGTATTGCTGGACATTGAGCCTGAAACATCAATCAAAAATACTAAGTTTGACGGCGGTAATTTTTCCTTATCAATATATTTTGCCTTTACACCGATTTTGACTATTTGGAAATCTTCAGTCCAAGGGGAATCGGTAAGTTCGGTAATGATATTTACAGGGTCCTTACTGCTTGCTTTCGGTGCGGCATAATCATAAGTAAAGTAGTTGATAAATTCTTCCGTTCTGACAGCATCTTTGTTTGGCAAACGGCCCTTTTCTATATCGCGGCGTGCAATATTATAGGAAGCGGTATCAACGTCAGCCGAGAAAGTTGAAAGCGGTTCTTGTCTTACAAATTTAAAAGTATTGCCTTCAAAAGATTTATAACTTTCTGCGTTCATTGAATCATAATCGGCAGATGAATGGTAATAGGAACTGTACCCACCCCAAATTCCACGGCCGGCCGCGCCACCCCTGGAAAAAGAGGCACCGGCCATGTAAGCGCCGTCGCTATCATAAGAAGCTCGGCTTGCTTTGTCATCATAAGAACGGCGTAGGAGTGGAGCAGATGCTTCTTTTCTGTTTTCCATCCTTTCCATTCTTGCCATTTCCGATTCTCTCATATAGGCTTCATCTTTGGAAAAGAAAGGATTTCTGGTTTCCGTTTCCTCTGGAGCAGATTCGGTAGCAGGTTCAGTTTCCTGTTCCTTACCTTCTAATTTAAAAGCAGGGGTTTTATTTATTTGTTTCAAAGAAGTGTCATCTTTATCTTTAATAAGATCCACAATTGATATAAACCCTGTTTTGGGTTGTGAAGGAAACTTACCTAAATTTGTATTAAATAATTCAGGGAAGAACCAATTAATACCCGTAGTAAGCAACACCACAACACAGCACACAGTTCCGAGTGCATAAATAAACTTTTTCATAGCATATCTCCTATCATCTGTTTTAAAAACAAGTTTGGAGTAAATACGGTCTTGCCTTATATTTTGTTTGTCAAAATCAAGGGCGGAAAATTTATTTTTAATTTCTTCGTCTGTTAATCTCATAAACTCTCCATTTTTAACCTAATTTTATCCAAACTTCTTTTTAATATGGTGCCGACATTGCTTTCACTCAACCCCGACACTTTTGCAATTTCCCTGTTATTTAAAGAGGAAAAGAATTTTAAACTTATTAAATCTCTTTCTTTTTTGCTCAGGTCTTGCAAACATTGGAAGAGGAGTTTTTTGTCTTCTTCCGAAGCTAGGTTTTCAAGCGGTTGTTTGTCTAAATGTTGGTGCAATTCTTCTTTACCTGTTAAAGAAAAGAAGTTTTTTATAAAGTATAGTCTAAAATAACTGTTAACTTCGTTTCTTGCAATAGTAAAAAGCCATTGTTCAATATTACCTTTACTTTCATCGTAAGAGGAAAATTTTTCCAACACCTTTTGCCAAAGATTTATGCAAATATCCTCTGCTGTTGTTTCATTGCCTGTTCTTGAACAGACATAAGCAAATATACGCTTAAAATATTTTTTATAAGTTTCCTCAAAGTTCATAAGTACCTTGCTTCAATAAGTATACGCATGAGTTTTTAAAGTATCACAAATATTATAGCAATTAGAAAGAAGGTTTGTTTTTTATTAAATAAGATTAAGAAGTAGAATTTAACCCCGGCAAGTATTTTTGAGGAAATTTTAGTTTTCTCTTTGACGACGAGTACCAAGAAGAACGTGGAGCGAAGCGACATCTCGGTACTCTAGGAAAAGAAAAACTAAAATTTACCAAAAAGACTTAGCCAGCAAAAATATAAAGAGTTCAGATTTCCTATTTTTGCACAAGTGTACAAAAATATTGTATAATATAACTAATCTTTTTGAGGTTAAACTATAATGAAAGAAAATATACATCCTAAATACGAAGTTGTTGAAGTAACTTGCGCCTGTGGTGCAAAATTTAAAACACGCTCTACGATGAAAGCAGTAAAATTAGATATTTGCTCTGCTTGCCATCCTTTCTTTACCGGCAAACAAAAAATGTTAGATACAGAAGGCCGCGTTGAGAAATTTAATAAGAAATTTGCCGCGACTAAAGGCCAAACGGTTGCAAGAAAACCGAAAACCGAAGTTAAAGCAAAAGCAAAAAGAGCAGTCAAAAAAATCGGTCTTTCCACAGCACCTGTTAAACTTGCCACAAACAAAAAGAAAGCCGCTGCTAAAAAAGAAGCAAAAAAAGACGCAAAATAACTTTCAAATAACAAACAACAGGCCTCTTTTACGGAGGTCTGTTTGTTTTATATAGGTAATATATGGATATTTCAAAGTATAAGAAAGAGTTTGAGGAAATAGAACGCGAACTTGCCTCCGGTACCGTCGCGCCTGAAGTTTTTAAGGAAAAAACAAAACGTCATGCTTTCCTTGCACCTATTATTGAAAAGGCCCAGGAACTTGAGCAGGTTGAAAAAGCTATAGCAGGCGATAAAGAAATTATTGCAGATGGTTCAGATAAAGACATGGTATCCCTTGCCGCCGCTGAACTTGCCGAACTTGAAAATAAACCTGCTGAGATTATGAAGGAACTCCGCCTTTTAGTTATTCCGCCAGATCCGAAAGACTCAAAAAATATTTACCTTGAAATACGCCCCGGTGCAGGGGGGGAAGAAAGTGCCCTTTTTGCAGCGGAACTTTTGCGTGTTTACCAACATTTTGCACAAAATAAAGGCTGGAAAACCGAAATTTTGGAATATACCCCAACCGGTTTGCACGGTTGCAAATATGTAAGTATGTTTATTAAAGGCGAAGGTGCTTATTCTTGGCTCCGCGATGAAGCCGGCACACACCGCGTGCAGCGCGTGCCTGATACGGAAACTTCCGGCCGCGTACATACCTCAACTGTGACCGTTGCAATTATGCCCGAAGCACAAGATATTGATATTCAACTTAACCCTGCAGATATTGAAATGGAAACCTGCCGTTCCGGCGGTGCAGGCGGTCAAAATGTTAATAAAGTAGAAACAGCTGTTCGTTTAATTCATAAACCTACCGGCATAGTGGTAAGTTGCCGTGAAGAACGCCATCAAAACGCAAACCGCGAAAAGGCTTTAAGCATGTTAAAAGCAAAACTCTACCAAATGGAAGAAGAAAAACAAAATAAAGAAATTTACGATGCCCGTAAAGCCCAAGTGGGTACAGGGGACAGGTCCGAAAAAATACGCACTTATAATTTCCCTCAAAGCCGTGTTACCGACCATCGTTTAAATGAAAACTTTTATAATATCGCTGAAATTATGGAAGGTAATATTGAAAATATTTTGGAACTTCTCCGCAAAAAAAGAACGGAAGAAAAACTTAAAAACCTTGCTTTATAATGAAAACCGTTAAACAAGTTGTTTTGGATGTAACAAATATTTTAAACTCCGCCGGTGTTGCAGAACCTGCCGCCAATGCGGAGTTTATTATTTGTACACTGCTTGATAAGAGCCGAACTGAAATTTTGGCTTTTGGTAATGCGACTTTTCCGACGGAAAAAGAGGAAATTTTAAATTCTATAATCAAACAAAAAATTGCAGGCAAACCGCTTGAATATATTTTTAATTCTGCTGATTTTTTAGGGCGTAAATTTTATGTAGATGAACGCGTTTTAATACCACGCCCTGAAACTGAGGAACTAATTTTAAAAACGCAAAAAAAACTTAAACAAGCACCAAAAAATATTTTAGATTTATGCACAGGCTCAGGCTGTATCGGCATAAGTTTGGCTTTAAATTATCCGCACGCGCAAGTAACTTGCAGCGATATTTCCGCCCCTGCTTTACAAGTTGCAAAACAAAATGCAAAAACGCACAAAACAAAAATAAATTTTATTGAAAGTGATTTGTTTAACAATATAAACGGAATTTTTGACCTTATAATCAGCAATCCCCCATATATTAAAGAAGATGATATTAATACCCTTACCCTCGAAGTTAAACATGAGCCGCGCCTTGCCCAAATAGGCGGCAAAAAAGGTACGGAAATTATTGAAAAAATTATCAAAGAAGCACCAAAATTTTTAACCCCCGGCGGTTTACTTGCTATGGAAATTGGGGATAAAGAAGGTCAAAAAGTGCTACAATTTTTTAGTAGAGATATTTGGCGTGATTTTGTTATTGAACGCGATTTTGCGGGTTTAGACCGTTTTATTTTCGCAAGAAAATATTGAAATTCCTTACGCTCCCCACCATTTTATTATTCTTTTGCCCCGGCAGCTTTTAAAAGTTCCGCAATTTCGGTATAATCATTATTGTCGGCAATATAAAGGGGTGTTTTTTCTTCTGAATTTTGTTCATTGACATTTGCACCTTTGTCTATCAGTAATTTGACTATTTCCGGATTTCCTGTGTATACTGCTCTTGTAAGTACTGTTTCACACCACCAACAAGAAGGTTGTTTAAAATCAAGATGAAAATTTACATCAGCTCCTTTATTAAGCAATAATTTTACAATTTCTATGCGACCATGGAATACTGCTGATTCTAACGCCGTACCTTCCGGTTCATGAAAACATATATTATCTTCACAGTTATAGGCATCAGCCACGTTAACATCTGCACCTTTATCAAGCAAAAGTTTAACAATTTCTGTATAGCCTTGTGCCACACCTTTTATTAAGGCAGTAGCCCCATGCCTTTCCTTTAAATTAATTTTTGCACCTTTATCGATTAACAATTTAACGATTTCAAAATATCCTTTATATGCCGCTTTCATAAGAGCAGTAGAACCAGCCTCATTTTGAATATTTATATCTGCACCTTTATCAATTAATAGTTTGACAACTTTTAGATGTCCGTTATATGCTGCACGCATAAGTGGTGTACCGTTATCACGATCATACTGAAAATATTGTTCCACCTGCTCATCTGAATCTTCACAATAATCTTCTCCGCAATACCAACCAGTTCCATCATTTGGTTGCATGTAATTTACATCTACCCCGGCATCAAGCAGTTTTTCAACTTGTTTTATATCGCCGTAAGCAGCTGCTTCACCTAAAGATTTATATTCAGTATTGCTTGTTTCTTCAGCATTATCATCCGCTATATTTTCAGAATCATTTTCTTTAATATTTTGTGAATGGTGATTCGTTGTGTTTTCCTCTACTTTAGTTTCATTAACCGGTTGTTCCGGTTTTGTGGCTTGTTCATCCTTTTTATTACATGCCAAAAGTAAATTACAAATACACAAAAATATTAAAAGTTTTTTCATAAATTCTCCGTTATTTTTACTTTTCACTCTTTTTACTATAAATAAATTCTACAATTTATCTTCTAAATTTGCTATTATTTTTTTAAAGGAAATTTTATCCCCCATCCGTCTTGCAAAAAACAAGTTTTTGCAAGCCACCCTCCGCCCGCCAAGCGGGTGAGGGCAAAATAAAAAAGGAGAATTTTATGGATCAATTTATTATTAATGGTGGCAGAAAATTAAAAGGAACAGTGGAAATCGGCGGATCAAAAAATGCCGCATTGCCGATATTAATCGCAACACTTTTAACGGACGAGAAATGTGTAATAAAACGCGTCCCCAAACTCCGCGATATAAACACAACAATAAAAATTTTGGAAGCACTCGGTAAAAAAGTTACTTTTGAAAACGGCACTTGCACAATAACGAAACAAACTGCTTTAAAAGTAAAACTGCCTTATGATTTAGTTAAACAAATGCGCGCAAGTTTTTGGGTTGCAGGCCCACTCCTTGCCCGTAAAAAACACGCGGAAATCGCTTTACCCGGCGGTTGCGCTATCGGCGTAAGACCGGTTGATATACATTTAAAAGGTTTTAAAAAACTCGGTGCAAAAGTAATTTTAAATGAGGGTAATATCGTATTAAAAGCAAAAAAACTTGCACCGACAAAAATTATTTTAAGTTTCCCAAGTGTTGGTGCAACACAAAATCTTTTAATGTGCGCCTGCTTAATTAAAGGTAAAACAGTTTTTGAAAATATTGCGCGTGAGCCTGAAGTTTTTGACCTTATAAATGCCCTTAAATCTATGGGCGCAAAAATTTGTATGGACCAGCAAGGCCGCGTGATTGTTGAAGGCGTAGATAAATTAAAAGGTATGAAACATAGTGTTTGCGCGGACCGCATACAAACAGGTACTTTCTTAATTGCAGGGGCAATAACAGGCGGGGAAATTACCGTCAAAAATTGTGTGCCGGAAGATAATGAAATTTTGCTTGAATATTTACAGGAAGCCGGCGCAAAAATTACAACCGGCAAAGATTGGGTAAAAATAAAAGCCCCTAAAACAATCAAACCCGTAAATATTAAAACTGCGCCATATCCCGGTTTTGCGACAGATTTACAGGCCCCTTGGCTTGCTTTAATGACCTTGGCAAAAGGCAATACCGAAGTAAGCGAAGATATTTTTGAAAACCGCTTTATGCATGCGCCGGAACTTGTTAGGATGGGCGCCAATATCATTATTGAAAAAAATGTTGCAAAAGTTACCGGTGTTGCGAAACTTACGCCGGCAACAGTTATGTCCTCAGATTTACGCGGCGGTGCGGCTTTGGTTTTGGCAGCTTTGGCTGCAAAAGGGCAAAGTTGCGTTGAGCGTGTTTATCATATTGACCGCGGTTATGAAGAATTTGAGCAAAAATTAACTGCACTCGGTGCAAAAATTAAACGTTATAACCCCGTACAAATTTAATATGAATTTCAAACAAGCCCTTGATATTCTTGAAGCGCGCGGGCATGGAAATAAAAAAAATAATTTGACGGAAGTCAAAGAAACCGCCGCCGCACTCGGGCTAAAAAATTTGGCTTATAAAACCGTGCATGTAAGCGGAACTAACGGTAAAGGAACAGTTTGTTTTTTACTTGCTGAAAACTTAAAATTAAACGGTTTAAAAACAGGTTTGTTTACTTCGCCACATATTACCGATATTTGCGAGCGCGTGCAAATTAACGGCAAAAAAATAAGTAAAAAAGATTTTGCTTTATACCTCTCAAAAGTCCTAAAAAAAGAAACTGAAAAACTTAAATTTTTTGAACTTTTAACTTTGCTTGCTTTGCTTTATTTTAAAGATAAAAAAGTTGATTTTGCCGTCATAGAATGCGGTATCGGTGCACGTAAAGACAGCACAAATATTATTAAACCTTGTTTGAGTATAATCACGTCCGTATCTTTAGAACATACGCAAATTTTAGGCAGCACTTTAAAACAAATTGCTTATGAAAAAGCGGGAGTAATTAAACCGAAAACATCTTGCATAACAGGCGTTTTACCGAAGGTAGCACTAAAAGAAATTAAAACTGTTTCCGTAAAAAATAAAGCACCGCTTTTTGTTATAAAAAAAGCAAAAACCAAACTTGAGGAAAACCAAAATATTGTTTTAAGTGCTTTAAGTATTTTAGGCCTTAAAAAGAAAACTTTAAAATTAAATTTATCCTGCCGTTTTGAAGTACTTAAAAGAGGGGAAAAATATATTATTAAAGACGGCGCACATAACCCCGAAGCCATTAAAGAACTTATAAGAACTTACAAAAATTCACCTTATTATAATAAGGAAAACACTTTAATTTTTGCCTGCTCTAAAGATAAAGATTATAAAGCCATGGCTAAAATTTTAAAACCGATTTTTAAAAATATAGTTGTAACCGAGGCCAGTAAAAATGCAGTTCCCGCCGAAGAACTTAAGAAATATTTCTCGCGTGCGCAAGTTTCCGCAAACCCAAAAGTCATAAATTTAAAAAAATTATCCGGCAATATCTTAATTTGCGGCAGTTTTTATTTGTGCAGCAAGTTTAAAAATATTATAATCTAGGTATATAGGAGGATGTTATGGCAGATTTTTCTTTTGATGTCGTATCCAAAGTAGATTTAAATATTGTTGAAGAAGCAATTAATATAGCTAAAAAAGAAGTTTCCAACCGCTATGATTTTAAGGACGCAAACCCTACACTTGAATTGCTTTCTAAGGAAAATAAATTAAAACTTTCCTGTAAAGATGAATATAAAGTTAAGGCACTTTATGATATTTTGCTTACACGCCTTTCAAAACGCGGTATTGCTTTAAAGAATTTTATTCCGCAAAAAATAGAATCCGGCCTTGGCGGAAGTGCAAAGCAAGAAGTAAAAATCCAGCAAGGTATTCCGGCCGATAAAGCCAAAGAAATTGTAAAAATTATTAAGGAAAGTAAACTGAAAGTCAACGCCAGTATTCAAGGCGAACAACTCCGTGTTTCAAGTGCTTCAAAAGATGCCTTGCAAAATACCATTGCACTTTTAAGAGGCAAAGATTTCGGCCTTGAACTTCAATTTACAAATTATAGGTAGAATATGAAAAGAATTATAGTAATAGCAGTATTTTTATCTTGTTTAGCACCGCTTTTTGCGCAAAGTGCTGAAAAGGAACTTGAATTTTATAGAGATTCAATCAACACCGCAGATAAAAAACAATTATCTGCAATTGAGTGGGACTTAAATTCCTGGCTTGAGCGTAATTATTCATTACCTTCAGCCCCTGAGGCTATGCTTTATAAAGCAAAAGTCGAGTATTTAAATAGACAATACACCCCCGCTTATTTGACACTCTTAAAATATACTTATGAATTCCCTACAAAAAAATTACCCAAAGATTTAGTAAATAAAATCGTGGCGGAATTCCCGAACAAACAGCAAATTGAGCTTATGCAAGCACTTACAACTAAGAATTTGCCCCAAGCAACGGAAGATCGCTTAAATATGTTTTTTACCTCCGCAAACAAATTAGGCCTTAAAGATTCACAAGAGCATTTACTTAAAGATTATTCCATGTTTTTTGCCCGTTTCCCGGGGTATGAAAATAAGGATAAAATTGAACTTTTATTAGGTGATTCCTATAGAAATAACGGGGAATATTTAGCAGCCTTGTCAAAGTATGATAAAGTGTGGAAAATTTACCCTTCAACCAAATATAAAGCGGCTTCCCTTCGCATGAAAGGCGATATTTATGCAAGCGAACTTAAAGATTATGAGAAGGCTAAAAATTATTATAGCCAGGTTTTGAAAGATTTCCCGAATTCTGTGGAAATACCTACTACTCATAAACACCTGGCTTTGCTTGAAGCCAGCGAAAAGAATTATGATTCCGCTATAGAAAATGCCCAAAACGCCTATACGGGTTATTTAAAAGACGGTCAAAAACTTGAAGCCTATAATGCTTTAATGTTCAAAGCCGAAGTGCAGGAAAAGAACTTAAAGAATTATAATTCTGCGGTGGAAACTTTAAAAGCTGCAGCGGAACTTATGCCCGCTGATGAACAATATTATGTCGAAGCTAAACAAAGAGAAGCACAAATCCAAGCCAAGAAATTGAAAGATAATTATGCCGAAAGGGATGTTTGGGAAGAGATTGCCGTTCACTTTCCTAACACAGAAAACGGTGTTGAAGCATTGTACCGTTCAGCTGAATTAACGGAAAAGTTCGGCGAGATCGAAAAGGCAAAGGACAAATACAATAAAGTTATTTTAAACCGTCCGCAAAGCAAAATGGCAGTTAAAGCACAAAAAAGTATAAATTCATTAGATAAAGCTGTTGCCAAAGCTAAACTTAAAGCGGAAAAAAAGGCCAAACAAGTACAAACAGCAGCCAAATTGCCTGAAAAATCTGCCCAATAATCAACTGTCAGGACATATATTAAACTATAAACCCCCGTATATTTACGGGGGTTTATTATAAATTTGTGGACGTGATCGGGATCGAACCGACGACCTCCTCGTTGCGAACGAGGCGCTCTCCCAACTGAGCTACACGCCCGAATATATTTATATTATACCATATTGAGAGGAAGAGTAAATAAAGGCCAAATCCCATATTACCCAAAAAGTCTTTCAAAAATGTTAAAATATATGTATGAAAAAGATATTGAACCTCCAATGCGCTATTTGCGGCAAGGAACATAAAACACGTGAGTCAGACTATGTATGTACCGCTTGCGGTGGGCCGCTTGCCATAAATTACGACTATAAATTAATCAAAAAACGTTTTGATTATGATGTTCTTGAAAACAATCATTCATATAATATTTGGCGTTATTTAGATTTGCTACCTATTGATGACCATGATGAATTACCGCCGGTACAAGTCGGTTGGACACCACTTTATAGGGCAGATGAACTCGCCGAAAAATTAGGCATACGTAAACTATTTATTAAAGATGAAGGCAGAAACCCAACAGGTTCAATTAAAGACCGCGGCAGTGCCGTGGCAGTCGCACGCGCTTTGGAAGTTGATGCAAAAGTTATTACGGACGCCTCAAGCGGGAATGCAAGTGACTCTCTTGCCTGTATTACCGCAGGTATAAATTTAAACACCGTAATTTTTGCACCTAAAAATACACCGGAACCAAAGCTTGTTCAGCTTTATATTTACGGTGCAAATGTTATCAGAATTGATGGCACTTACGACGACGCTTTTGAAATTTGCCGCAAAGCAACCGAGCGTTTTAATTGGTATAACCGTGCGGCAGGTTTTAATCCCTATGCAAGGGAAGGTAAAAAAACCTGTGCTTTTGAAATCTGTGAGCAACTTCAATGGGAAGCACCTGATAAAGTTTTAGTTGCCGTCGGTGACGGTACGATTTTAAGCGGTATGTGGCGCGGCTTTCAAGATTTTAATAAACTGGGTATTATTGACAAAATGCCGCAAATGGTTGCTGTTCAGGCTGAGGGTAGTTCCGCTGTAACGAAAGCGTGGTTTAACGACGGTAAAATAGAGCCTGTTACAGCTAATACTATTGCCGACAGTATTTCCGTAAATGTTCCGCGCGATGGCTTTTTGGCCTTGCAGGCTTTAAAAGAATCAGAAGGCAGCGCGGTTACCGTAAGTGATGCAGAAATTATTGCCGCAATACCTGAACTTGCACGTGCTTCCAGCGTATTTGCAGAACCTGGCGGTGCGGCAGTTTATGCCGGGCTTAAAAAGATGGTTGAGCAAGGCGCAATTAAAAAGGATGAAACCGTTGCTATCGTAGTCGGGGGAAATGGCTTAAAAGATATTGATGCAGCGGCAAAATCTATTCAGATTTCACAAAATCTTGTTAAACCTGATTTAGATGAAATGATAAACTTGGGGTTATTACCGAAAGAAAATTAAGGAGGAGTTATGGACGAAAAATTATCGTCTGCAGCCGTAATAAAAATTGATACGGCAGCCGCGCGCGAAGCGCAATATGACTTGCCGCAAAGTTATGGCAAAACTGAAAGTTTTTTACTTCCTAAAGACCCAAATTGGATGTTCCTTTTTTGGGAAATCGTGAACGAAACTTTTGAACAAATCAAAGACAAAAAGGGGCAAAATGTCTTTGATAATGCACGCATGGTTATTCGCGTATATGATATAACCGATAAAGATTTTGACGGAACAAACGCAAATAGTTATTTTGATGTCCCCGTCGTATTAGATGCAAGAAGTTGGTACTTGCAAGTACCTAGCGGGCGCACTTATATTTGTGATATCGGTGCTATTTTGCCTAATGGCGAATTTATTATTTTAACCCGTTCAAACAAAACAACTGTACCGACGGGTCAAATCTCCAACATAATTGATGAAAAATGGATGATGGTTGAAGGCGAATATGAAAAGATTTTAAAAATGTCAGGTGCAGATATGTTCGGTACCGGCGCAAGCGAAAGGTTACAGCACATTTTTGCACAACGCTGGAAAGCCTTTGAAATAGGGCGTGACAGTAATCCGTCTTCACATATTTCTTCATGGGGTTCTCATACTTTACATAAACCGCAAACTGACGAAGATATTTGGCTTAAAGCCGCCTGTGAAATCATAATTTACGGTCAAGCAAGCAAAAATGCAGATGTCTATATTAAAGGGGAAAAGATTGACCTTAATGAAGACGGCGGTTTTTACTTCCGCTTTCCTTTAAATGCAGGGCAAAATGTTGATATGCCTATTAAAGCCCAACACAAAACTAAAGAAGAAAAGCAAAGATTTATCACCATTCGCGCAAAACGCGAGGAGGCCTAATGGAACAGGAAAAGGGTTACCTCTCTTTAGTTTTGCATGCCCATTTGCCATTTATTCGCCACCCGGAATACCCCGATTTTCTTGAAGAAGATTGGTTTTTTGAAGCGATGGTGGAAACATATTTACCGCTTTTAAATGTCTATGAAAATTTGACGGCACAAGGTGTTGATTTTAGGGTAACGATGTCACTTACCCCACCGCTTTGCGAAATGATGTCCGATGAACTTCTTATTCAACGTTTTCGCCATTATTTAAACCAAAGAATTGAGTTATCTGAAAAAGAACTTGAGCGCACAAAAAATACGGAATTTGCTTATGTCGCAAAAATGTACCATGATAAATTCCACAGATACCGCGAACTTTTTGAAAATTATTATCACGGCCGCATTTTGGAGGGTTTTAAAAAATTCCAAAATATGGGTAAACTTGAAATCATTACTTGTTGTGCCACACACGGTTATTTGCCTTTGCAGGTGCAAGATCAAAGCATAAAAGCGCAAATTAAAATTGCGGCAAATAATTATCGCAAACATTTTGGGCGTTCTCCGCGCGGTATTTGGCTTGCCGAGTGTGCCTATAATTATGGCGTAGATAAGTATTTAAAAGAAGAAGGCATAAGGTTTTTCTTTATGGAATCCCACGGCGTAATGCACGGTGTTCCGCGCCCCAAATATGGTATTTATGCACCGGTTTACACACCGCAAGGTGTTGCTGCTTTTGCGCGTGATATGGAATCTGCCCAACAGGTTTGGAGTGCCGAAAGCGGTTACCCCGGCGATCCCCGCTATCGTGAATTTTACCGCGATCTCGGTTATGACCTTGATTATGACTATGTTAAAAACTATTTGCATAGTGACGGTGTAAGAAGAAATATCGGCATGAAATATTATAAAATTACCGGAAAAGTTGCTTTAAACCAAAAGCAGCCTTATTATCCGAGTGATGCTTTGGATGTTGCCGCAAGCCATGCCGGGAACTTTATGTTCAACCGCCAAAAACAAGTTGAATATTTATCAAGTATTATAACGGACCGCAAACCTTTGGTTGTTTCTATGTACGACGCTGAACTTTACGGCCATTGGTGGTATGAAGGTATAGATTTCTTGGAATTCTTATTCAAAAAAATCTATTATGACCAAAAAGATATCAAGTTAATTACACCTTTTGAATATCTTGAAAGATACCCTGTTAACCAAGTTGTGCAGCCTTCGCCATCTTCTTGGGGCGATAAAGGCTACAATGATGTCTGGCTTAACAGCGGGAATGATTGGATTTACCGCCATCTTATTAAAGCGGCCGAACGCATGATCGAACTTGCAAACCGCTTTCCCAATGCAGGCGGCGTCTTAGGGCGTGCCTTAAACCAATGTGCAAGGGAACTTGTTTTAATGCAGTCATCAGACTGGGCATTTTTGATGACGGTGGGAACTGCAAAAGAGTATTCCACAAAGCGCACTAAAGACCATGTAAAACGCTTTACTGCGCTTTATGAGATGATTGTAGGCAACCGCATTGACGAGAATTATCTGAAAGAGTTAGAGTGGAAGGACAATATCTTCCAAGATATTGACTACAACGTTTACAGGTAATTTCCTGTTCGCTTAATTTAAACCCCCTTGGCAAATAAGCTAAGGGGGGTTTGTTTTACATAAAAATGTAAAAATAGTAAAATAAAAATATATGAAACATATAATTAGGAGATTTTATGAAATATTATATACGAAGTTTTTTTATTTTGATTTGTTTACTTCTTTCTGGTTTAACTTCAGCACAAAATTATAAACAAGGTGGTAATTCTAATATGGAAAATATTAATCAAACTATAACTTTAATCAATCAGGCAAAATATGATGCGGCACTTAAATTGATATATTCTGTAAAAGTTCCGTCTAATAAAGAGGAAAGAGCGCTTTATTATCTTGCTAAAATCAAAGCACTTGAAAGCACCCCGTACAGAGCAAATAAACTTATAGAAAGCGAAACCGACTCTACAAAATTTACCTCTAAACAAAAACAAGATGCTATAAAACAATCCTATAAAGATCTTTGGAATTTGCGTACAACCCTTGTTAATATGCCTTATCAGGAAAACAGGCAGTACCTAGGTCGGAATTATTTTCAAATTGAGCCGGATAGTTTATATGACGCATTGGTAAACACCTTTATAAATAAACAAACGGAAACAGATATTAAAGTTTATGAAGAGTCTTATAAATTAGGCGGTAAAAACCGTGACGGTATTAGGGAATATTGGCATATACAATATATAAATGCGGAAATATCAAAACAAGAAAACAGTGAACAATTTGATGCTAAAAAAGAAAAAGAAAAGGTAACAGATATAGCCAAACTCTTGGCGGCAATTTCCGGCCAAAACAAAAACTATAACGGGCAATTTAAAAAGTACTTTTTTGAAGCAAAAACCGTACGCGGTAAATATACTGCGGCTTTACAAGGTGCATATTCTTATCAACAGGCAGAACAATTTTATAAAGCGCATGAACTTGCCGAATATTGCCTACCTTTTGAAATAAAAAATATTGCATGTGTTTCATTAAAGCTAGATCTTGAAAGCCCTAGTGCCAATATAATAAGTGATATTCCGTCTAACTATAAACCCAATGCCATCATGCCTGTTAAATTTGAGGCAAACAATTTAAAGCAAGTTAATTTTAAACTCTATAAACTTTCTTTAGAGCAAATGCAAAAAGGGGTAAGAGATTTTAAAACCGTTAAACCTTATAAAACTTATACGCAAAATTTAACTTATGATAAACCTTATACCCCTAAAGAATTTACTTTTGAATTACCGGGTTTAGAACGCGGTTTTTATGCCATAACCTTAAATTATGAGGGCGAAAATTACCCTTCTTCTTATAATTTTAATATTACCGATTTAGCACTTTTGGCTACAAGTTACTTAAATACAGATAATTTGCAAAGTTTAAATTATAAAGATACAAGCATAAATTTTTATACGCTTTCTGCACATAACGGGCAACCTCTTACAGCAGGTGTTTCTGCCGATAACTTAAATACAGTGCAAACAAACCAAGCCGGACAAGTAAATATAAAAAGAACAGATAGTTTGCGTAATATTACTGCGAAATATAAAGATAATTATGCTTTAATTAACTATTTATATCCTCAGCATTACAATAAATCGAATCCTGTATCAATCTATATAAATACAGATAGGTCAATTTATAAACCGGGTGAGGAAGTAAAAATTGTCGTCAATGCCATAGAAAATAAAGATAATAAACATTTCACTTATCAGGGGCAAGAAAAATTAAATATTCAAATTCGTAATGCCTCTTATAAAGAAGTGGCAAAAGATACTTTAACACTTGATAGTTTCGGTCAAGCGACATATACCTTTAAAGTCCCGCAAGATACAATGCTTGGCAACTTTAGTATAAATGCAAGACTAAGTCAAGGTAGCGGTTACGGTAATTTCCAAGTAGAAGAATTTAAACAGCCGGAATTTACCTTAAATTTAACCGTACCGGAAAGGCCATATAGTTTTAATGAAGATGTTACGATTGAAGGTAAAGCCTCATATTATTCCGGAGAGGCTTTAGCAAATGCAAAAGTTAATATCACAATAAACAAAATGCGTTTTTACCCATGTTGTTTTAGATGGAATAATTATAGCTTCGAAGAAGAAACCCCTGTCTTTATTGAAACCCTTACAGACAAAAACGGTGATTTTAAAATAACTTTTACCCCAAAAGCCAAAAAAGAAAAAAATATTTTGCCCGCTCATTATCTAATTAAAGCGGAAGTTACCGGCAGTAACGGCCACACAATTACCGGCGAAACAAGTTTGTATGTCGCAAATCAAAAATACTTTTTCGGTATAGACAAAATAAAAGGCTTTTTCTTAAATAATGCAGAAAATAATTTAACTTTAAAAATGCAAAATGCCGCCGGTAAACCGCAAAAAGGCAAAGCAACTTTTGAAGTTTTTGAAGCAAAACTTAAAGACAGTAAAAATATTTCTTATTATCAGGAAAATTATGATTTGTCTAAAGAACCTATCTTTACTAAAGAACTAGAGTTTAGCGGTAATGAAATTACCCAAAAACTCCCTGCTTTAAAAGAAGGTTTTTACGGCGCAAAATTAAAAGCGTACGGCGATGAAAGCGAAGCATTTATCTTCCCAGTATTTGACAGTAAAAACCCTAATTTGGTTGTGGAAGGCAGTATAACTTTACTTGAAAACAAAAAATATATTGTTGGGGAAAATGCAAAAATATTACTTGGTGCAAACAATGCAAAAGGCCCTAAATATGTGGAAATTTATAAAAACGGTTTTTTCGTAAAACGTTTGCAACTGCCTAATCAACCTTTGCAATTTTTAACTTTGACTATTTTGCCTGAATATCAAGGCGGTATAAGTTTGCGTTGGCTTGGAGTGTATGATTATGTAGGTTACGGCGGAACACTTAATATAGAAGTGCCTTATTTAGGTAAAGATGTTGATGTAAAACTTAATGCACCGGAAAATTTAGAACCGGGCAAAAAAGCCGAAATCGGTTTGACGGCAACAATAGATAAAAAACCTTTACAAAATGCGCGTGCCATGCTTACTGTTTACGATAAGGCACTTGATTATTACAAAAAACACAATTTCAATTTACCGTCATTTTATACTCAAAAATTCGGTAGTGGCAATATATCAAGTTCCTTGCAATCAAGTTACGGCGGTATGTATTATGCATCTGCATCTTTCGGTGGAAGAAGCGGTGCATCAGGTATGAAGTCTATGAAAATGGCCCGTTCCGTTGAAAGTGCGGATATGGCTGTTATGGAAGAAAGTGCGGCTCCTACTATGATGCTTGCCGAGAATGCCGCAACGCAAGATTTAGGTGTGGCAGAAACTGCTAGTGAACAAAACCCAACCCGTACAGATTTTGCACCGACTGCTTATTTTAACCCAGGGGCAAATTTAAAAGGGGGTAAAGCAAACTTTACTTTCAAGATGCCCGATAGTTTAACTGAGTGGACTGCCGCCGCAATAGTTTTCAGTAAAACTTTGCAAACAGGCAAAACACAAGTTAATTTTAAGACGAGCAAAGACTTAACACTCCGCCTTGAAACACCGACTTTCCTCCGCCAAAATGACGAGATTTTTATAAAAACCTTAGTCAAAAATAATACGGGACGTTTCTTGCAAGGTAATGTTTCCATGTCATTAAACTTAAACGGTAAAGCGATGGAAAATGCCTTTGCAAATAAACAAGTATCTTTAAAAGCAAACGAAGAAAAAACTTTAACTTGGAGTTATAAGGCCCCCAAAGAACTTGGGGAAATAACCTTGGCTGCTGCCATCCGTTCCGGTAATCTGATTGACGGTGAAACAAGAACTTTACCGCTTTTAACAAGTGTGCAATATTTACCGAACAGCAAAACTATTGCTTTAAAAGAGGGGGAAAATGATTTGCAACTCCCATCAATTAAAGAAGGCGAAGTCTTAAATGCCGCACATTTAACTTTAGATACTTCTTTGCTTGTGCCGATTGTGTCTGCTATGCCTTTGCTTACCGAACAAACATTTAAAACCGCAACAAGCACTATTGACCGCTATTTGCCGATTGCAATAATAAATAAACTTAATGAAAACGCTAATTTTAAGAAAGCAATCAGCCAAATACAACGCAAAACAAGAACAGAAGTTTGGAATAAGCAAACATCTGAAATATTACTGAAAGACACGGAACTTTCGCCTTGGTATAACTTATCAAAAGGCGGGCAAAGTGATAACTTAATAAATATTTTTGATTCTAACACCGTCGCCAAAAAACAAAAAGAGTATATGGAAGACCTTAAAAAATATCAAAATTCAGACGGTGGTTTTGCCTGGATAAAAGGCGGTAAAAGCAGTTTGTATGTAACACTTTATGTCGTAGACCGTTTGGCCCAGGCATCATATTTTGGTGTTAAACCTCCGATGGACATCACGCAAAATGCACTTAAATATTTGCATAAAAAATATAAAGATTTTGATTTTTCAAAACCTTATTATCCGTTTGAAGCGATATATTATGCCTATGTAATAAGTGCTTTTGATAAAACTTTGCTTGTTAAAGGAACACGCCAAGAGGTTCAAACTTTAGCCGATTATATAGATAAACAAAAAGAAATTTTGGCACCTTTGGGCCAAGTTTATATGGCTGTTATTTATCATCGTTTAGGCAATCCTCAAAAAGCGAAAAAATATATTAATTTGCTTTTTGAAACCGCTAAAGAAAATGATGTTACCGGTACAAGTTTTGCTATGGAGGAACGCTCTTGGCAATGGTTCCACGATGGTTTAAATTTGCATGCTGAGGCGTTGCGTATGTTGCTTGAAGTCGATCCAAATAGCCCTCGTATTGATGGTCTAATTAAATGGATACTTTTTAATAAAAAAGCAACAATGTGGGGCAGTGCAACAAATGCCGCAAAAGCAGTTTACAGTTTGCTTGATGCGATAAAGACTTGGGGTGTTCTAAGTCAAAATAAACATTATGATATTGCTTGGAACGGGCAAAATTATGCACTTGATTTCGGCCCGCTTGCCAAAGAAAGTAAGACTGTTTTCAGCGTATATGAACCGCAAGCAAATAATGAAAGTTTGAAAGCTAAAATTACACAAAATACTACAACAACGCAAGGCAAAAAAGCACAAAAAACTTTGCCGAGTTTTGCAACTTTGAGTAATTTAGTTATAAGCGATTTACCGCAAGAAGCAAGCCCGAAAGGTATTTTAAATATCACAAAATCTTATTACTTGATTAAGGAAAATACCGTCAGGCCGCTGCGTGAAAACGAAACCATCAAAGTCGGAGATAAAATTGAAGTTCGCTTAACTATAAAAGCAGAACATAACTTTGATTTCGTGATGATTCAAGATAAAAAGCCTGCTGCTTTTGACACGGAAAAATTGCTCTCCGGCTGGGTGTGGGACGGTTTAGCACGTTACGAAGATTTACAACTTGCGCAAACTAATTTCTTTATGGATTATGTGCCTGTGGGGACTTATGAACTTAAATATGTTTTGCGCCCGACGGCGAGCGGTGTGTTTAATGTCGGTTCAAGCCTAATGCAGAGCATGTTTGCACCTGAGGTTAGCGCACATAGTAACAGTTTTATAATTAAAGTTGAAGATTAGTTTAATTTCTTAACTTCTTCAAGCCATAAGGCGGAAGAAACATCACTCGGTAACCTTAAATCTGTTCGGGGGCTTAAAGATACTTCCAGTATCTTTGGGCCTTCGGGTGAGCAAGATCTCTTAAATTGTTGATTAAAAAATCTTCTGAAAAATACTTCAAGCCAATGTTTGATTTCAGCTTTCTTAAAATCACCTTTAAAGGTGGAAAGCGCAAGCTTATAAATTTCTTTTGGGCCGAAATTATTAACTAAAAAGTGATATAAAAAGAAATCGTGCAAAATGTATGGGCCAACTAAATCTTCCGTCTTTTGCGTAATTTTGCCTTTGCTTGCCGGTTTAAGTTCAGGGGAAATCGGTGTTGCCAAAATATCTTTTAAAACTTTGCTTACTTTTGCGGGGGCAGTTTTGGCATATTCAGCCACAATTTCCTGAATCAAAGTTTTTGGGATACCTGCATTTATACCGTACATTGAAAGATGATCTCCGCCGTAAGTTGCCCAACCGAGTGCAAATTCAGACATATCCCCTGTACCCAAAACCAGAGCACCGATTTTATTTGAAATATCAAATAAAATTTGTGTACGTTCACGCGCTTGGGCATTTTCATAAGCGGTATCAATAATATTTCTATTATGTTTTATATCTTTAAAATGTTGCAAAACAGCAGGTTTAATATCAATTTCTTCAAAATTTACGCCAAGTTCTTTGCATAAAATTTCTGCATTATTTTTCGTTTTTGCCGTCGTTCCAAGCCCGGGTAAAGTGTAAGCAAAAATATTTTTAAGCGGTAAATTTAACAACTTAAAAGTATGAACTGCAGCAAGCAGGGCCAAAGTTGAATCAAGCCCGCCGGAAATACCCAAAATAACTTTGTTTATTCTTGTTTGTTCTAAACGCCTTGCAAGCGCAAGTGCCTGTAAATTTAACACTTCAAGTAATTCTTGTTTATTTACCGGGCTAAAGGGATGTTGTACATCTTGCTTGCCTAAAATTTTTGCCGGTTTCGTTCTGGAAGTATTGTTAATTTCGCAAGTTATAATTTTAGATTGTGTTGTTAAACGGGGAGCTTCCTTTAAAAGAGAACCCCCATTATAAATTAAGATATTTGCGCTATAAACTGCTTCTGCCGAAGATTCCCCAAAAGCACTTGAAGCATAAATATAAGCACAATTTTGTTTAGCAGAATAAGCGGAAATTAAGTTTTTAAGTTTTTCTTGCTTACCTAAATATTCATAATTTGCCGACGGATTAAAAATAATTTTTGCGCTTTTTGGCATGGGGGGGATTTGTTTATTTAAATCAAGCCCTGTTTTAACTGTAAAAGTCGTGCCGAATGATTTAAAAATTAAATTTATACCAAGTGGCACTTTTTGCCCAAGTATTGAAATTTTGTTTTGTTTAATTTCTTTTGCCGATGTAAAATAGCGTGTTTCGCAGTTTTCAGCGGGAACAATACCCAAAGTTTTGCCCTTTTGTATTATGGCACTTGCATTAATTATTTGTTCCTGTATTTGCAAAGGTAAGCCGACAATTAAGACTATATTTAATTTTTTTGTTTCTTTTAAAATTGTGTTTAATGCTTTTAAAGCATTATCAATTAAAAACGGTTTTAAAAATAAATCTCCGCAAGTTGTACCTGTTAAGGAAAGTTCCGGCGTCATTATAATTTGTGCCCCTTGTTTTGCGGCAAGTTTTGTTAATTTGATTATATTTTGGGCATTTTTGCTTGTATCTGCTAAGCAAATGCGTGGGCATATAGCGGAAATTTGTATATTATTCTTCATATCTTATAACTTTATAGATAAACTATATAAATCTTCAAGTTGCTCAATCTTTTCTTTAGGGGTTTCCTTTAAAATAGGTGTATAAATTTCTTTCATGCCAAGGCGTGCGGCCTCTTTAACGCGACGTTCGGTTAAAGGTACTATGGCAACTTGCCCCAAAATGCCCACTTCCCCGATAAATGCGGAAGTACCGGAAATCGGTTTATCTTTTACAGAACTTATGACTGCGGCACATATTGCAAGGTCAAGTGACGGATCATTAATTTTTGTTCCGCCCGTTAGAGAAATGTAAACATCTTTATTGTCTAAATTTAAGCCGATATGCTTTTCAAGTGCGGCAAGCAACATTTGGCAGCGGTTTAAATCAAGCCCGGTTGCTATTCGGCGCGGATACGGAAAATGCGTTACAGAAGTTAAAACTTGCACTTCCGTTAAAATCGGGCGCGTGCCTTCCAAAGCAATAGAAAATGCACGGCCTATAATTTTTTTACTGCGTGAAGTTTGCGCGAAATACGCACTTGCGTCCAAAACATCTTCAAGCCCGGTTGCAGTCATTTTAAACAAAGCAATTTCGGAAGTAGAACCAAAGCGGTTTTTATGTGCACGGAGTAAGCGTAAAATATTATCTGAATCACTGTCAAAATACAAAACGGTATCAACCATATGTTCCAAAACTTTCGGGCCGGCAAGCGCACCGTCTTTGGTAACGTGGCCCAAAATAAAAGTGATAATCCCGCTTGGTTTTGTAGCACGCAAAATTTCACCTGCACTTTCACGTACTTGGCTTAAAGTACCGGAGGCGGAATTAAATTCCGGATGATAAACTGTTTGTATTGAATCTACTATCAAAACTTGCGGTGCAACTTTTTTTATTGCTTCCAAAATACGCTGAATATTTGTTTCGGAAAGTAAAAAAATATTTTCCCCGTCTGCTTTAAGGCGTTTTGCACGGGAGGCAATTTGTTCCAAAGATTCTTCCCCTGAAACATATAAAACTTTTTTGTTCTTTGATAAAGCAGAAGCAATTTGAAGCATTAAAGTGCTTTTACCGATACCGGGCGCACCGGCAAGCAAAGTTATTTGCCCGTCAACAAGGCCACCTGAAGTTAAGCGGTCAAATTCTGTTATACCTGTCGGGGTGCGTTTTTCTTCTTTTGCACTCGCCTCTTTTAGGGGGGTAATTTCAGAAGAAAATTCCGTAAAAGATTTTTTAGTTTTTGCGGTTTTCGATTCTTCCTGAATAACTTCTTCGGCAAAACTGTTCCATTCCCCGCAATCGGGGCAACGCCCTAACCATTTAGGGGAATTAAAACCGCATTTTTGACAAGTATAAATAGTTTTAAATTTCATAAATTCTCTAATTTGCCATTCTTGCAAGACCAAGCAAGGAAGCAAGTTCCTTATCTTCAAATGCTAAGTTTGCACCGATTTGCAAGGCAGAGGCCTCGGCAATATCATTATACCTAACATTTACGCCCACATTTTTGTTAATCCATGCCTGAGCACCGACTGCATAGAAAGGTTTATCAAACATACGGCCGTTGATTACGCGTTTGCGACCAAAATCAGTTGCTTCACCGTACAAAGTGAAGTTTTTAACCATAAAACTATTTGCTTTATAGAAGGGTTTAACTGCCGCGCGTACACCGCCGGAACCGCGAATCATACCTACAGCTAAATCGCCCCATTCATTATAAACACCTAGGCGTGCATCAATTTGATTAAAATCCCTAAAATCTTTATCATTTTTAGGCATATTATCTTTATTACCTAGGTTGGTAACACCGGCACTATAATAAGTATAACCGTTACCCGGAACAAATTTAATAAATAAATCTGAAGTGCTAAGATTACCGTCCGGTTGATAATATGTATCAAAAAGCCAGAAAATTCTGAATTTTGCCATTTGGCCGACAAATGTTTTTGCATCATCTGAAACTTGTTTGATATTTGCTAAAGTTTGTTCCACATCCTGTTTCATTTTTTCATCTGATACTAAAGCCGGGAATAAACCCTTGCCGGTTTGCAAATCTTGCATGACTGCATTTGAAGCTTTTGTAAGTTCGCTAACTTCTTGCATTGATTTTGTTAAATAAGGCCTTAAAGAAAAGATCAAATCATTTAAATTGCCGGAAAGATTACGTAAATTTTCAAGAGCAGCATTTAAATCTTCGGCGAATTTACCATTGTCATTTATACCACCTGTAAGGTTTTGTATAGAGTTTAAGGCATCAGTTATCATATTTGTAATTGAGGGTAAACTCATCCCTATTACATGGGATCCGGGTGGTAAAATACCGCTTTTTGGGTTGCCTTGTTCAATTTGTAAATAATTTGTACCGATTAAACTTGTAGCAGCTATGGCAAATTTCGAATCTTTGTAAATTATTACACCTTCATTTATTTTGAGAAGTGCTAAAATTTCCCCACCGTCAATTTTAAGTTCTTTTACTTTACCTACTTCAACACCGTTTAAACGAACATTTGATTTGGCCGGCAAACCTGAAACATCAGTAAAATGTA
This sequence comes from Elusimicrobiaceae bacterium, assembly GCA_016281355.1. Classification (GTDB taxonomy): domain Bacteria; phylum Elusimicrobiota; class Elusimicrobia; order Elusimicrobiales; family Elusimicrobiaceae; genus Proelusimicrobium. The sequence goes on from JAEEIL010000026.1 coordinate 86,472, forward strand.
CCGTGATATCATAACCTTTTGTTATGGAAAAACTGCCCAAGGCAAAAATACAAAGCCCTAGGAGCGCTATACCTATAAAAGTAAATAAACCGACTTTTGTTTCTGTACTCATAAATACCTCTTTAATTTGAGATTTTCATCTGTATCGGCCCGTTTGCCGACCCCTCAATAAATTGTTTAACATAAGGGTTTTGTGTTCTTTTAAATTCTTCCTTAGATGCCGCAAGTTGTACTTTACCCTCATAGAGCATGGCAAGAGTGTCTGAAATTTCAAAGGCACTTTTCATGTCATGCGTAATAACTATTGATGTCACTTCAAGTTTGTGCTTCAAATCCAAAATAAGTTGGCTGATGATTTCTGACATTATAGGGTCAAGCCCGCTTGTCGGTTCATCATATAAAATTACTTTTGGGTTTGTTGCCAAAACGCGCGCTAAAGATACGCGCTTTTTCATACCGCCGGAAAGTTCCGAAGGCCTTAAATTTTCAATATCTTTTAAGCCGACAAGTGCGAGTTTTTCTTTTGCAATTTTTGCATATTCGCTTTTTGGTGTATCTGTTAAATATTTTAAACCGAATGTAACATTTTCCCCAACGGTTAGAGAGTCAAATAAAGCACCTTCTTGAAATAAGTAACCGAAGTTCTTTCGTATTTTTGCCAACTGAAATTCATTGTTTATATGTGTAATATCTTTACCGTCAACAATAATTTTACCGCCGTCCGGTTCAAGTAAGCGAACAATACATTTAATTAAAGTGCTTTTGCCTGTACCTGATCCGCCGATAATAGTGGTAACCTCGCCGTCTTTGAATTCCAAATTAACGCCATTCAAAATATGTTTCGGGCCAAAATGTTTTTGTAAGTTTTCAATCTTAATCATACTATACCCCAAAAGCGTGTAAAATCGCTGTTAAGAAGTAGTCAATAACCAAAATCATTACCATGCTGACGACCACAGCACCCGTCGTTGCTTTACCGACGCCTTCCGCACCGCCCCTTGTATTAAGCCCTTTATAGCAGCAAATTACACCGATAGTAAAAGCAAACACAGTTGCTTTTATAAGGCCATGCATTAAATCATCCACACCTAAATAAGTGGTTATATCATTAGTGTAAGTACTTGATGGCACCCCTAAACCTTCAACACTTACTACATAACCGCCCAGAATACCCATTATGTTTGAAAATATTGTAAGTATTGGTATTGATATTGTAAAAGCAATTAAACGCGGAATAACCAAATATCTTATAGCATTGGTACCAAGTGTACTTAAAGCATCAATTTGTTCGGTAACTTTCATTGTGCCTATTTCCGCCGTAACAGCAGCACCGGCACGCCCGGATATAACAAAGGCAGTGAGTACAGGCCCTAGTTCGCGCACTAGGGAAAAACTTACAAGCAAACCGATATATAAAGGTTCACTTAAAATGCTTTGCATGGTGTTACCAGCTTGTAAAGCAAGCACCATACCGACAAATAAACCTGTCATCAAAATGACGGGCACACTTTCAATACCGATTTTAACTATCTGTTGCAAGGTTTGATTAACTTCAAGGGGGGTTCTTATAAACCAAAAAGTGGCATCTTTAATCATTTCGGTTGCTTGGCCGAATTGAGTAAAGAAAAAAATCAAAAATTTCCCCGTTTTTTTAAACATTTATACCCCTATACGCGGAACGCGACGTGCGATAGATGTTAATATTTCATAATCAATAGTTCCGCATTTTTCTGCAAGTTCCAAAGCAGGCAAATTTTTACCTATTAATGTTACTTCAGTGCCGATTTTAATATCGCCAAGTTCGGTAATATCAACCATCATCATATCCATAGTAATATTGCCAACCTGCGGGCAACGTTTACCTAAAATTTCTACTTCGGTTTTATTTGATAAAGCACGTGGATAACCGTCCCCATACCCTATAGGTATGGTAGCAATTTTTGAAGGCCTTTTGGTTATAAATGTTCTTTGATAGCCCACAGACACATTCTCCCTAATATCTTTTATAAACACAACTTTAGATTTTAAGGAAAGTACAGGTTCAAAACCCGGTTCCAAACCGTAGGCAAGATGCCCAAGGCGAACCATATCAAATTGTGCTTTAGGGAAATTTAAAAATGCTTGGGAAGCAGATAAATGCCTGATACCCATATTTAAATTTAGTTTTTTTGCATCTTCCAAAAGTTCGGTAAAATAAGTGAATTGTTGTTTTGAATATTCCGCATCATCTGCTTTTGCGAAGTGGCTGAAGGTTCCTTGCACTTCCACATAAGGTGCGGCATTTAAAATTTTAAGTATTTCTATAGCTGCCGGCCTGCGTGAACCAATGCGGTTCATGCCCGTTTCTTGTTTAACATGTGCATATGCTTTAAGTTTGAGTTTAGCGGAAAGTTCTGCCAAAAATTTTGCTGCCCTAACACTTGCTACTGCCACTGATAACTCATTTTTTATTGCATATTCAAAACACTCAAAAGGCCAAATACTGCCAAGGACTAAAATAGGTAAAGTTATCCCTCTTTTGCGGAGGACCATACCTTCTTCTATTGAGGCAGCACCTAAAAAATCTACAAGTTTATTGTCTTGTACGTATTTAGAAACCAGAACAGCATCATGCCCGTAAGCATTCGCTTTTACCAAAAGTAATATTTTTGTATTGCCTTGCGCCCTTTGTGCAATTAAATCTTTAGCTTTTAAAAGGTTATTCTTTAAAGCATTTAAATTTATTTCCGCAATTGTGGGGCGAAGGATTGGTATTGTCATAGCGGTATATCACTTGGGGCGACTAAAGTTTCTGCAACGGCTTCATCGCTAACAAGGGCAGGGTTTGTAAATAAAGTGTATTCGCTGTACCAGTTAAGGTCAATAGTTCCTACCGGACCGTTACGTTGTTTGGCTAAAATTAAGTTTGCTTTATTTCTTAAAGTTTCATCGTTCCACTTGTAATAACCTTCGCGGTGTATTAAGGCAACCACGTCCGCATCTTGTTCAATAGAGCCTGATTCCCTTAAATCTGAAAGTTGCGGGCGGTTATCTGCACGGCCTTTTTCGGTATTTCTGTTAAGTTGGGAAAGCGCAAGAACAGGGACATTCATAGTTCTTGCAAGTTCTTTCAACATCCTTGAAATTTCGGAAACTTCCTGTTGGCGTGATTCTACTTTTGCCTTGCCACTTCTGATTAAACCTATATAGTCAATAACTATAAGCCCGAGTTCTTTGCCTTGTTTTTGCAGTTCGCGTGCCAAACGGCGTGCGCGCATGCGAATTTCTGTTATAGTTACGGCTGGGGAATCATCAATAAAAAGCGGTTGTTCGCCGAGTTTTTGAATTTTTGAGGCAAGTTCACGCCATCTGGATTTTTGGAAAATGCCGGTACTTACATTGTGTAAACTAACCTGGGCCGCAGTACAAACCATCCTTTGATATATTTGAAAACGCCCCATTTCAAGAGAGAAAAGTGCAACCGGAAAATTCTTATCAAGCGCATTTTGAATAATATTCAAAGCCATTGCTGTTTTACCTTGAGAAGGGCGGGCTGCCAAAATAATAAGATCGCCTTTCCTAAGGCCACCGGTCATTGTGTCAAATTCAGTGAAACCTGTCGGAACACCTTTAATAGGATCTTTGTTGACGATAAGTTTTTCAATTTGATCCATTGCTTCTTGGGACATGTCTTTACTTGAAACAAGCCCCTGTTTAACTTGTTTTTGATTTAAGGTAAACAGTTTACTTTGTGCTTCGTCTATTAAATTGCTTGGTTCCTGTTCTGTATCTTTATAGCAACTTTCTACGGTAGAAGTAGAAATTTTAATAAGTTCCCTGATAAGTGCCGTATCATACACGATTTTGGCATAATGTTCTACGTGCGCTGCGGTGGAAACCTTTGACATTAGTTCCGCTAAATATCTTTCACCGCCGATTTCGGCCAAAAAGCCTTGGCGTTTAAGTTCTTCTGTTACTGTAATCAAGTCAACCGCTTGGTCTTTATCGGAGAGGGTTTTCATCGCCGTAAAAATCTTTTGATGTGCGGTTTTATAAAAATGTTCTGCGCTGACTATTCCGACAGCACGTTCAAGGGCATCTTGCTCTATCATCATGGAGCCGAGGAGTGCCATTTCAGCATCTAATGCTTGGGGGGGTAATTTTTCATTTGCCATACTCTTATATTATACCTTTTTATTAGCGTTAAAGTCTTTAGGTAACGGGGTAGATCTATTTTTTTAAGAAATTTTTAATTGCTTTAAAACTTTTTTCAGATATTATATGCTCAATCTTGCAGGCATCTTTAAGGGCGGTTTTCTCGTCTACACCCATAAACATAAACCAGGTAGAAAGGGTTTGGTGTTTGTCATAAACCTTTTTTGCAACTGCTTTGCCTTTTGGGGTTAGGGTTATGTGCAAGTTATCGTCTACTGCGATATATTTTTCGTCTTTCAGGGCCTTTAAGGCAATACTTACACTTGCCCGCGCGAAACTAAGGTAATTTGCAATATCAATAGCATGTACCTCTTTTTGCTCTTTAGACAAAATGTATATGATTTCCAAATAGTTTTCTTTAGATTCCGTAACACCCATAAAACAATTTTAACATATTTTAGTTTTTCCTGCCCTTTTTGTTTACAAGCAAACTGAAAAATGTTACTATTTACCTATAAATTATTGAAAAAATAAACCAGGGAAGATATTATGAAATTAATTCGTACATTTTTAACTGTAATTGTTTGTGTATTATTTCTATCCGCAGCAGATACCTATAAGCCTACAATAAATATGGTAGAAGCAGTAAATGCAGGGGATAAAAGGGCCGTTGAATATTATGCCAAACATGGTGAAAACGTAAACCAAAAAGATGAGAATGGAACCCCATTGCTTACATTGGCGGCCAAAAAAGGATATACGGAAGTCGTAGATATTTTAACCAAAGCAGGAGCTGATGTTAATGCCAAAGATAAGGGCGGACGTACGGCATTAATGTTTGCTGTTAATGGTGGGCATGTCGAAATCGTAAAAGTTTTAATTAAAGCTGGGGCTAGAGTGGGTGAGAAAAGTGATAAGGGAAATACTGCTTCAACGATTGCTCAAACTAAAGGTTATACTCAAATCGGAGATATTTTAAAAAAGGCTGATACAACTGTTAGAGAAGTAAATCCATCCAAATCAAGAGATTATATATTAATATCTTCCAGTGCGAAAGGGGATATAGAATCTGTAAAAGATATACTTAGAGAAGGTGCCAATGTAAGTGCAAGATATAAAGATCAAACGGCTTTAATGGCAGCGGCGGTTAATGGACACTCTGCAATTGTTGATATTCTAATTGCGGCAGGTGCAAATGTTAATGCCAGGGAGAAAGTAGGTGTTGATTATACTGTTTTGATGCTAGGTGTATATGGCGGTAATGTTAAAGTTGTAGCATCTTTAATTAAAGCCGGTGCCAAAGTAAATGCAAAAACAAAAGACCAATTTACAGCCTTAATGTATGCCGCAAAAGAAGGGCACACCGAAATCGTAAAAGTTCTAATAAAAGCCGGTGCTGATGTCAATGCGGCAACCCCTTGCCCGGTAAGTGAAACAGCCTTATCAATTGCTGAATACAAAGGATATACCAAAATAGTAAGTATTTTAAAGACTGCCGGTGCAAGCCAAACGCAGAGATGCCAAAATATTACACAGACCTCATCTGGTGTAGTGGGTAAGACTCAATCTGTAAAGGCCGTTACCCCAAAAAGCACGGGAGCAAATACAAAAAATAAAGGTAAAGTAACGGAAACACAAGCATATAAGGATGTTATGCTAATACAAGCAAGTAAAAGGGGTAATGTAGAACTTGTAAACGATTTAATAAAAAGGGGAGCCGATGTTAATGCAAAATATAAAAAGAGTGGTGCTACCGGTTTAATGTGTGCTGCTAATGGGGGATATACCGAAATTGTTGATATTTTGATTGAAGAGGGGGCAGATGTTAATGTAAAGAATAATCAAGGACAGACAGCTTTAATCTTTGCAGCTGATAATGGCTATACTGATATTGTAAATATTTTAATTAAAGAAGGGGCAGATGTAAATGTACGAGATATTATAATAGGATTTACACCCTTGATACATGCGGCTTCCGGAGGTCATACCGAAACTGTAAAAACTCTAATTTCAGCCGGGGCAGATCTTAATGTAAAAGATGTACGCGGATTTCCGGCTTTAGCATATGCGATTGATAGAGGTTATACAGATATTGAAGAAATTTTAAAAGATGCAGGTGCAAGATAGTTTTTGAAAACTCAATAGATAGTTTAAAGTTCCTGCCCTTTAAAAGTGCGGCCGGCAAGGTGGCAGAAAACGATTGCAGGTATCAAAAATACTATTGCAATAAAAACAGCCAACTGCAAATCAAATACTTGCGAAATTTTACCGATAGCCATCGGCGAAAGAGCATCCCCCAAGGCATGAATAATAAAAATATGGAAAGCAAACGCCATAGAGCGTATCTTAACTGAAGTTAAACTGATAATCGCCGCATTTAAACTTGTTTGCATGAAAACGAAACTCATCGCTATACCAAAGCAAATAAGGGCAAGTAATTTTGCCTCACATAAAAGTGCCAAAAGCCCAAGCGGTAATGCTACCAAATATCCTAGTAAACTAGTATAAAAATAGGCTTTCTTTGTAAATTTATTTAAAAAATCAGCAAGCACACCGCCACCCAAAGTGCCTATTGAACCGGCAATAATTATCATTATTCCGAAATATGTTCCTGCCTCTGCAACGCTAAAGCCGAAATACCTGTGGAAATATGTTGGCATCCAAGCGGCAAGGCCACCCAAAGTAAATGTTGCCATTGCTTCGGCGAGGCATACATAAACAAAACTTTTGCTTTTAAAAAATTGTAAATAATTTGAAATTTTAATTTTTTCTGTATTTCGTATTTTGCGTTTATCTTTAATATAAACAAATGCCCAAACACCTAGCAAGAAACCCGGAACGGATAAAATGTAAAATGCCATACGCCAACCATAATGTTGACCGATTACCCCACCCAATAAATACCCCAGTGCACTGCCAAGCGGTAAAGCAAGCCCTAAAATTGCAAGTATGCGGGCACGGACATTTTCATTAAAACCTTCCGCCGCAAGAGAGGGGGAAACACTTGTAAACCCAGCCTCACCTACACCGATGAAACTGCGTGCTATGGCGATATTGTAAAAATTTTTTGCAAGTGCTGTTAATGCTGTAGCCGTACTCCATAAAACCGCGCAAACGGAAAGCCAAATGTAGCGGGGGGATTTAGCGGCAAAATAGCCAATAATAGGTGCAGTTAAAGTGTAAACAATCATAAAAACCGAACCTAATAAACCAAGTTGCGCATCATTTAAGTTTAAGTCTTTTGAAAGTAATGGAAAGACGGCAAAAAGCACTTGCCTGTCAATATAATTGAACAAGTTAATTAAAAGTAAAATCAGTAAAATTACTTTTGGGTTCATTTTATCTTGTTTGCCTTAAGGCTTCATACAAACAAATTGCCGCGGAAGTAGAAAGATTTAAAGAACGCACATCACCCGGCATAGGAATAGTATATAATTTATCGGCATATTTTGTGTAAAAATTACGCGGAAGCCCGCAAGATTCGGAGCCGAAAATTAAATAATCATTTTTCTCAAATTTAATATCCCACAAACATTTTTTGCCTTTTGTAGAAAAGAAAAACAAACGTGCATCCTTTGGCAAATTATCAAAAAATTCATCACAGGTGGGAACTAAAGTATATTTAAGTTTTGGCCAATAATCAAGGCCGCTGCGGCGTATTTCTTTATCAGAGATTTTAAATCCCAGTTTCCCGACAAGGAATAAATGCGTATTTGTTGCCACGCAAGTGCGGCCGATATTGCCCGTATTAAACGGAATTTCCGGGTTAATAAGAACAATATTCAAGGTGCACCTACCTATATTACATTTCCCAACGTACAAAAAGTGGTGTAAAAGGGTGCGGAATATTTGCGTTAAAAGGTAAAATCCTTAAAACATAATCCTGACGGCCACTTGTTTCGGGCTGAATCTCAAGTTCATATTTATATATGCCATTTTCTTGTTTAACAAGATTCATAGCCATATCTTTTGAACTTTCAAAGGCACCGCCCATACCACGTGTACCGACTTGTAATTGTACCACTACATCTTGCGGTTTTAAAGAACCTAAAGTAACATCAGCCTTAATTTTTAATTTTTGTCCGACAAGTATTTCTCCGTCAATTTGACCTGTTCTGTCTGTTATAGTTACTTGTGGCCAATTATCCGCAATTTGTTTACGCCATTTGGCAACTTCTGCAGTACGCCCGGTTGTGTTTAACATGCTGCCGTAATAATGTGCTTTGGTGTAGAATTTATCATAATATTCCTGCACCATGCGGTGTGTGTTAAAGAAAGGTACTATTTTTGAAATGGAATCTTTCATCTTGCTTATCCATTTTTGCGGTAAACCGTCCGCATCTCGGTCATAATAAGTAGGGATAACTTCTTGTTCAAGCAAGTTGTAAAGTGCTTGGCTTTCAACTTCATCACGTTCATTATCATCTTTATAGGTATCGGAACCGGTTATTGACCAACTAAAATCACATGGGCCGACTTCGTCCCACCAACCGTCAAGTATTGACAAAGCCAAAGCACCGTTTAAAGCCGCTTTCATACCGCTTGTGCCGGATGCTTCCATAGGTCTGATTGGGTTATTAAGCCAGACATCAACACCTTGTACCATGTATCTTGCCAGGTTCATGTTATAATCTTCGGCAAAAACAATTTTGCCTTTAAATCTAGGATCAAGCATATAGGTAAATATTTTTTTAATAAATTCTTTGCCTGCGCTATCTGCCGGGTGTGCTTTACCAGCGAATACAAATTGTACCGGTCTTTTTGGATTATTAACAATTTTTGCTAATCTTTCCGGATCTTTAAAAAGCAAAGTTGCACGTTTATAAGTTGCAAAACGGCGTGCAAAACCGATAGTCAAAACGCCTTCTTCCAAAACATTTTCCGCAAGTTTTATTGTTTGTAAACTTGCCGCCATACGGTGTGCTTGGCGTACTGCTTTTGCTCGGATATGTTTAATAAGTTTGTCTTTGCGTATATTATGTATATTCCAAAGTTCATCAGTAGGGATATCATATACTTTGTTCCAAACATTTTGATCAAAATTATCTAATGGGTTTGAGGCATTACTTAAATATTTTTTATACAAATCATTATGTTCATGGCTTACCCAGCTGGCTGAATGTACACCGTTTGTAATGCTTGTTATCGGTACTTCGTTTACATTTAAATTCGGCCAGACTTTATGCCACATTTCACGGGAGACTTTACCATGTAATTTTGCTACGCCGTTTAAGTAAGCGGAAAGTTTTAAAGCAAAAACCGTCATGCAAAACATTGGGGATTCGGGCGTTTCTTTACCGTAATCTAAAAATCTATCCCAGCCGATGCCAAGTTGCATGACATAAGGTTCCATAAATTTCTTAACTAAATTAAAATCAAAATGTTCATTACCTGCAATTACAGGCGTGTGGGTGGTAAATACTGAAGTTGCCCAAACAATTTCGCGTGCCTCGTCAAAGGAAATTCTGCGTTCTTGCATAATTTCAATGATGCGTTCGCAAAGTAAAAATGCGGAGTGTCCTTCGTTAATATGATAAACAGTCGGTTTTAAACCAAGTGCTTTTAAAGCTTTTACACCACCTACACCAAGAACAATTTCTTGTTTAATTCTGTTTTCCCTATCACCGCCGTAAAGTTGTTCGGTAATAGTTCTGTGTTGGGGTGGGTTTTCAGGTAAATTTGTATCAAGCAAATATAAGCAAGTGCGCCCTACGGGAACGCGCCAGATCATTGCTTTAATAGTTTCGCGGCCTAAAGGAATATCGACGGTTAAGTGGTTGCCATCTGCTTTTAACATAGGTTCAACGGACATGTGTGCCCAGTCATTTTCCGGGTATTGTTCGCCTTGCCAACCGTCTTTATTTAAAACTTGTTTAACATAACCTTTTTGATAGAATAAACCGACACCGATTAAAGGTAAACCGAGGTCGCTTGAGCTTTTGATATGATCGCCTGAAAGCATACCAAGACCGCCGGAATAAATCGGCAAACCTTCGCCGATACCGTATTCCATTGAAAAGTACGCGGTTAAAAAGTTGTCTTTGCCTTGCCCTTTAATTTTATTAAACCAAGTATTTTGCTCTTTTTGATAGTTTCTGTAAAGGGACTCTACATAATTAAGTTGTGCAATAAAATCTTTATCACGGCTAAGTTCTTCTAAGCGTTTTTGTGAAACCGTTGCCATAAGCCATTTTGGCATACGTAAACTTTGTTCCCAAAGTTTTTCGTCGATTTTAACAAATAAATTGATAGCGTCCCAATTCCATGCAAACCACATATTGTTGGAAAGTTCTTCCAAGAATTTCATATTATCCGGCAAATCCGGTGTAACTTTAAATGAATGAATTTTCATAAAATCCCCTTAAATGGTGTATATATATAGTATAGCAAATTACAACTTAAACTTATTTTTAAAATTGCGTTCCATATCACGCGAAACAGCTTTGTCTTTTAAAGTCTTGCGTTTATCATATAGGTGTTTACCTTTTGCCAAAGCAATTTTTACTTTTGCCCAACCGTCTTTTATGTAAAGTTCTAGCGGAACTATTGTTTGCCCCTTAACTTCACTTGCGGCTGCAAGTTTGTTTATTTCCCTGCGGTTTAAAAGCAATTTGCGTGTTCTCGTTGGGTCCAAAGCTGTATGAGTATTAAAAACATAGGGCTTAATATTCATGTTAAGAATTTGCGCTTCCCCATTATCTACACGCACGAAAGCCGCCCTCAAAGAACATTCTTTGTTGCGAATAGATTTAATTTCTGCACCAAGCAAGACAAGGCCTGCCTCAAAAGTATCTAAAATGAAATACTCATGCAGGGCTTGGCGGTTGGTAGCGATTACTTCTATGCCTTTCTTTCTCATACATATATTTTAGCATTTTAGGAGTAAATTTTTGCTTGTTTATATTAGGCCTATATAGGTCCTTTGGGTACTTTTATCTGAGCCTTTTGGACCTTGTTTTTTATTTCTTTTTCCTTTAAACTTTACAATAAGCAGTAAACTAATGAGGAGGAATGTATGAAACGAATAAACAATGCAATCAGTTTAGTAATGGCGGTAGTAATGTTAATTACCGGCACCCCTGCTTTGCAAGCCTCAGAGTTGGCTTTAGACAGGGCACAAATGGCAGAATTGCAAAAAGAGATTTTGCAAAATGTTAAACTGGATTTTAACTCAACAAAAGATCCTGTACAAGAGTTAATGGATAGGTATGAACAAGCAAAAATTAATAATGAAGCAAGAATAAAAGAACTTAGTGAAATAAATGAAGTAGAAGTAGAGGCTGCAAAGGAATATTTAGAAAAGTTAAAGGAAGATGTTAAGAAGGCAGCCAAAACTGAAGCTTATGCTAAAATCCCCAGAAAAGAAAGAAAAATAGTGGCACTTAGCACTAACTTGTTTGATAGGATAAGAGATGTGGAAAGAGAAGTATTAGAAACAGATGATACTTTAGAGATCGTTGCATATGAAATTATGACAGTATCGGTGATAAGTATAGTTGTAGGAGGTTTACTGTGGGGTCTTGGAACATTATTCGGTCATTTGATAGATGATGCGGGTTTAATTATAACAGGAAAAGTAGGGAAAGTAATATGTGCTGTAGGGTATGGCACATTTGTTGCTTTAACATTTTTATTGCTTGTACGAGAACTTTGCACAATTTCATACAAACCGGTAATAAGTTCTACTATGAGTGTAAATGACACCATTAAAGTATTTAGTGAAAAACCATTTATGTTTCTTGATCAATTCGAAAACGTATATGAATATGCAAATTTGTATGATAAATGCCCCGAACTTTTAAAAGATGCAGTAGATATTGAATTTTATGTTTCTAGTAACCCGAATTTACGAAATATGAAAGATAAATTGTTCACTCAGACCATATATTGGTATCAAAAGAAACCGCAAGAGAGAGTTGCAGAATTACACAAATTAGCCGAACGTTTAAGAGCGGAAGCAAAAGCAGGTGCAAAAGAACAATTCAACAACTTAAAAGTCGGCTTAGAAGAAGCATAATAAACATTTAAATAAAGAGAGATCCCCATTTGGTTTTATAAATGGGGGTTTCTTTTTTAAAAACGTTGTGAACTCATACAACAGTACCTAAAATATATTTATTTTTTAGTATAATATAAAAAGGGGAGTTTATGAGTACACTCGTAATAATAATTTTGACCATCATAATTTTGCTCGCTTTGTTTTTGCCTTTTATGGTACATACGGTGGAGCAACAACTTGAGGCCTTTTTGTTTGTCCTCGGTATTATTGCTGTTACTGCTATCGGGGCATGGAATTGGCATCTTGTAACAGATGCTATAACAGAGCCTATAAAAATCTCTTTAGCGGTTTTAATCATTGGTTTGCTTTTCAAAAAATTTAGATTAAAGATAACACATTTTATTGAGCATATTGAATCAAAAATCGGACTTAAAAAAACTATTATTTTACTTGTAGGTGCATTAGGTTTTTTCTCAAGTGTGATAACTGCAATAGTTGCCGCTTTAATACTTTGTGAAATTGCCGCAACTTTACGCTTAACCAGGCGCGATACGATACACGTTATAGTTATGGGTTGTTTTGCGATAGGCCTTGGGGCAATTTTAACGCCTATCGGTGAACCGCTTTCAACAATAGTTGTTAGCAAACTTTCAGGTGAGCCGCATCATGCCGGTTTTTTCTATTTACTTAAATTGCTTTGGTATTTAATCATACCGGGTGTTGCCTTTTTTGCTTATATGGCAGGGCGTACCAAGGATGAACAAATCAAAAGCCAGCAACATGTAACAATTGATAGTTCAAAAGATATTTTGATACGTGCGGCTAAAGTATATTTGTTTATTATGGCTTTGGTTTTCTTCGGTCACGGGCTTACGCCTTTGGCTGAAATCAGTATTATGAAACTGCCTTTGGCTGCATTATATTGGGCAAACTCAATTTCCGCAATTTTAGATAATGCTACACTTGCTGCTGCGGAAATTGTACCGACGATGACAAATACTCAAATTGAATTTTTACTTATGGGTTTAGTTGTCTCAGGTGGTTTTTTGATACCGGGTAATATCCCGAACATTATTTGTGCTTCAAAATTTAAAATTAAAAGTAAGGAGTGGGCAAAGCAGGCTTTGCCGATAGGTATTGCTTGCATGTTAGTTTACTTTGTGTTGCTTGAACTTTTGCCTAAGGTAAAATAAAATGATAACTTTAACAGATGCATTAATCCGTTTAGCAATATCATTCTTTTTGGGTGCTGTCGTCGGTTTTGAAAGGCAGTATCATGAAAAGCCGGCAGGATTTTCTACAAACACTTTGATTTGTATAGGTTCAACTGTCTTTGCTTTGATTTCTTTGCTTTCTGCAAAATATTTTGGCGGTGATCCGGCCAGAATTGCAGCACAAATTGTAACCGGTGTAGGTTTTTTAGGTGCGGGTTCAATTATCAGGGAAGGTAATAAAATTTCGGGTTTGACAACTGCTGCAGGTATTTGGGTTGTAGCTGCTATCGGTATGGCAATAGGTTATGGGGAGTTCGGTATAGCATGTTTTGCCGTTATTTTGGTTTTACTCCTGCAAGTATTTCGCCGTAAAATTTTAAATGCTTTTGAGTCGGTAAAAACTTTCGAATATATAACAATCAAATGCGAACCTGATATTCAACTCGTTACAAAAATTGAAGATGCTATTAAAGCGGAAGGCGTAACCGTAGTTAAGAGCCATTTTTACAAAGTAGACGGTAAACTTGTTATAAAACTTGTTACGGATATGTCCGAAAAAACTTTTAAGACGATTTTTAAAAAATTATTAACCTTTAAGGAAATTATTAGTTTGGACCGTTAATTATGAAAAATATTAAACAAAAAACTGTAACAATTGGTAAAATAAAATTTTCAAACGCTTTGCCTTTGGTTTTCATTGGCGGCCCTTGTGTGATTGAAGGGGAAAAAGTGTTTTTAGATACCGCTAAACAAATTTGCACTTTAATGAAAAAGGCAAAAGTTCCTTTTATTTTTAAAGCCTCTTTTGATAAAGCAAACAGAAGTTCAATAAATGCTTACCGTGGAGTCGGGCTTAAAAAAGGCCTTGAGTTGCTGGCCGAAGTCAAACAGAAATATAATGTACCGATTTTAACCGATATTCATGAACCTTATCAGGCTAGTGTTGTTGCAAAAGTTGCAGATATTTTGCAAATTCCTGCTTTTCTTTGTAGACAAACCGATTTGGTTTTGGCAGCTGCAAAAACAGGGAAAGTTATAAATGTGAAAAAAGGCCAATTTTTAGCACCTCAAGGTGTTAATGAAATAATCAAAAAAATTGAAAGTACAGGCAATAAAAACATTTTGCTTACTGAGCGCGGTGCAAGTTTCGGTTACGGTGATTTAGTGGTTGATATGCGTAGTTTTGAAATCATGCGCCGCACCGGCTATCCCGTTGTTTTTGATTTAACACACTCTATGCAAAAACCTGTTGGGGCAGGTTTAACCGGAGGAGATAAAACTGTTGCACTTACTTTGGCGCGTGCTGCCGCAGGTGCAGGTATTGCCGCTGTGTTCTTTGAAGCACATCCGCACCCGGAAAAAGCCCTTTCAGATAAAGCAAATACTTTAAGTTTACCCGAATTAAAAGAAGTTATAAAACAAATGACTGCGATTGATGAGGTTACAAAATGCCAAAGGATGAGTTAAAAGAAACTTTAACTAAAACTTTAAAGGTTATCGCCATTATTTATGCTGTTTTACTTGCTTTATTTTTTGCTGTTAGCGCGGTAACAGACAAATTACCTAAACCTTATCATAAAAGAACCATTTCAGCGGAGGTTACCCCATGGCTAAAATAAACAAAAAAATGCAAAATTCAGATATTTTAAAAATAGCAAAGGAAGTTTTTATTTCGGAAGAAACCGCCCTTAAAGACAGTGCCAAAATTTTGGATAAAAATTTCGTTAAAGCAGTTACACTCGTCAGTAAATCAGGGGGGAGGTTGGTTGTTGTAGGTATCGGCAAAAGCGGGCATATAGGCCGCAAAATTTCCGCTACTTTGGCTTCAACAGGTACGCCGTCATTTTTTGTGCATCCCACAGAAGCCTTGCACGGTGATTTGGGAATGATTACAAATAAAGATATTGTTTTGGCTTTATCATTTTCAGGCGAAACAGAAGAATTAAGTAAAATTCTAACGCCTCTTAAAAAAGAAAAAATTAAAATTATTGCTTTAACCGGGCATAAAAATTCCACACTCGGTAAAATGGCTGATATTTGCCTTGAAGTCAAAATTAAACGTGAAGCTTGCCCCTATAATTTAGCACCCACTTCTTCCACGACAGCAATGCTTGCTTTGGGCGATGCTTTGGCAATTTGTTTAATGAAAATCAAAAATTTCCATAAAGAAGATTTTGCCTTTTTTCATCCCGGCGGTACACTTGGTAAACTTTTAACTTATTTTGTAAAAGACATCATGTTTAAAGGCAAAAACCCTGTTGTTTTAGAGGGTGCAACAGTGCAAGATGCATTGTTTGTTATGACAAAAAATAAAACTGGTGCAGCAGCTATCGTAGATAAAAAAGGTTCATTAAAAGGTTTTTTTACAGACGGTGATTTGAGAAGGTTACTCCAAAAAAAGCAAAATGTTTTGGATTTAAAAATTACTGAAGTTATGACTAAAAACCCTTTTGCCTTCCCCCAAGATATGCCTGCTATTGAGGCCGCAAAAATAATAAATGCCCGCAAATTTGATAATGCCCCTGTGATAGATAAACATAATAAAGTTATCGGTTTTTTAGATAAGGATAATTTAATTGAATTTATTGCTCTAGCAAAAAAATAAAATGAAAAAACTTTTAATTTTAACCTCTTTAATTTTACTTAGCGCTTGTCAAAAAAATACTTCAAGTGATGGCACTACTGTTCCTGCACAAAGGGCGGAAGGCGTTGTTATGAGGGAAACTGCCGGCGGTGAAAGCACTTGGCAACTAAAAGCAACTTCAGCTGATTTTTATGACAACCAAGATGTTTTGATGGATAACCCTAAAATTACTCTTAATCAAGAAAAGGGTGATGCAATTTTAACAGCCAAAAAGGGAACTTTTAAAGATGGCATAATAACTTTTATAGGTTCTGTTGTCGTCACTGTTCAAGAAGAAGATTTAAAACTTACAACTTCTAAACTTTATTATAATACAAGCACAAAAATAGCATGGACTGATGTCCCCTTTGTATTAAAACGCAGCGGTGTTACCGTTAAAGGTAAAGCATTTACGGCAGATAAAGGATTTTCAAATATTGAAATTTTTAAACAGGTTACAGATTTACCGCCTGATTTAAAGGGATTACAACCGCTAAAATGAGGAAATTATTTTTATTTTTCACTTTTATTTTTCTTGCCCCGTTTGTTTTTAGTCAGACGGAGCAAGATTTATCTATGCTTCTTGGCGGTATGGTAAAAAGTGATAAATGGATCATAAGGAAAGATTCTTCCGAAGAAGAATTTATAGGTAATGTTCATTATGAAAATGATATGTATAAAATTTCTGCAGATAAAGCCCTATCAAAAAGAAAAGATAAAACTTATGAACTTTCCGGTAATGTTTTTCTATCCCGCAGCGAAGATAATACGACCATAACCTTAAATGCCGGGCGCGTTTTTTATAATCAAAAAAAAGATACGGGTTTTGCAGTAGCTGCCACCAAAAAACAAGTTAAAATAGTTTACACAACGCCCGAAAATGTGTATACTTTACTTGCAAACAAGGTGGAATTTTCAAATAAAGCAAATTTTTTTAAAGCCAAGGGTAAAGTGCAATTAAGCGATAAAGAAAACACTTTGAAAGCTGATGAAGTAACATTTAATAGGGCCACCGGTATTTTTGAGGCAATTTCAGTTCGCCCGATAGTACTTGGCAAAAATAAAGA
Source organism: Elusimicrobiaceae bacterium (assembly GCA_016281355.1). Taxonomy (GTDB): domain Bacteria; phylum Elusimicrobiota; class Elusimicrobia; order Elusimicrobiales; family Elusimicrobiaceae; genus Proelusimicrobium. Next base: position 103,509 of record JAEEIL010000026.1, read on the forward strand.
CGGCAGTTATGCTTTGGAAGCAGATAAAATGATTGTTAACACTAAAACCGGTAAATTTCAAGCAACGGGCAAACCGCAAGGTTGGTTGACTATGGCAAAAGATTTAATGACACAAGAAAATTTGAAAAAGTTAAAGGAATAATTATGGAACTTAAGGGTGTAGATTTAAAAAAGGCATATAAAGAAAGGCTTGTAGTTAAAGGGGTATCTTTAAAAATAAATTCCGGGGAAATTGTCGGGCTTCTTGGGCCAAACGGTGCCGGGAAAACTACTTCATTTTATATGATAGTCGGTTTCATTGCGGCTACTTCCGGTAAAGTTTTTATTGACGGTAAAGATGTAACTGCTTTACCAATGTACGAGCGCGCACGTTGTGGGCTTGGTTATTTGGCGCAGGAACCTACAATTTTCCGCGGTTTAACTGTGGAAGAGAACTTGCTTGCTATTTTAGAACGCCTTGAACCTGATGTAAAAAAACGCGCAGACAGGGTGGATCAATTATTAACGGAATTCGGGCTTACTAAACTTGCCAAACAAAAAGCGTGGACACTTTCCGGCGGGGAAAAGCGCCGTATGGAAATTGCCCGTTGTATGATAAGCAATCCAAAAATTATTTTGCTTGACGAGCCTTTTGTAGGTATTGACCCTATAACCGTTGCCGAACTCAGGGAAATGATTTTTAAACTTAAAAGCCGCGGGCTTGGTATTTTGATTACTGACCATAATGTCCGCGAAACCTTACCTTTAACCGAACGTGCTTATTTAATTTATGACGGTAAGATTTTAGTTGAAGGCAGCCCTGATAAACTTTTAAATGATGAAAATGCCCGAAAATTATATTTAGGTGAAAACTTTAAGATGTAGTTTAAAGGATTAAAATGATATTCAGTGCAGGAAATTTTTTACTTATTGGCTCCGTACTTTTATTTATCAGCATTTTAGCTGGTAAAACGGGTTATCGTTTTGGTGTACCGGCCTTGCTTTTGTTTTTAATTGTAGGTATGGCTTTTGGCAATGAAGGTATTGGTATACAATTTTCAAACTTTAAGGCAACGCAATTTATCGGAGTGGTGGCTTTAAGCATTATTTTGTTTTCGGGCGGTATGGATACAAGGGACGTTGATATTAAACCTATTGCAAAAGAAGGTATAGTTTTATCAACTGTCGGTGTTATTTTAACGGCTTTATTTACAGGTTTGTTTGCTTATGCTTTTCCATCTCTAAAATTAGAACTTGGTTTAATTGGATGTTTGCTTTTAGCCTCTGTAATGTCATCAACAGATTCAGCCTCCGTATTTTCAATTTTACGTGCAAAAAATTTACATATTCAAGGCAATGTACGCTCTTTGCTGGAACTTGAAAGCGGTAGTAATGACCCAATGGCTTATATGCTTACTATTATGCTTATCAGCCTAGTTAAATTAAGCAATTTAAGCCTTGATATCATGCTTTGGACATTGGCTTTGCAGTTATTTTTAGGAATAATATTTGGCTATATTTTAGGGCGTGCTTCTGTTTTTATAATGAACCATATAAATTTAGATTATTCTTCCCTATATTCCGTTTTGCTTTTGGCAATTTGTTTATTTATTTTTTCAGTTACAGATGCTTTGCACGGTAACGGTTATTTGGCGGTTTATATAGCAGGCCTTGTTGTAGGTAATAATAAAGTAGCTTATAAGAAAAGTGTTGTTGTGTTTTTTGACGGTATAGCCTGGCTTTGCCAAATAATAATGTTTTTGGCACTGGGCCTTTTAGTGAATCCCAGTGAACTTATTTCTATCGCACCTTTGGCAATCGGTGTCGCTTTGTTTATGACTTTTATTGCAAGGCCTTTGACGGTATTTTTATGCCTTTTGCCTTTCAAGAAAATAACAAGGAACGGGAAGCTTTTTATTTCTTGGGTTGGGCTTCGCGGGGCAGTACCGATAATTTTTGCCACTTACCCCTATGTTGCCGGTGTTCCTTTTGCAAAAACAATTTTTAATATAGTATTTTTTATAACAATTATTTCTTTAATCTTGCAAGGTACAACAGTTCCTTTGTTTGCCAAAATATTCGGTGTTATAGAAACTGATTATAAACATAAAGATTTTGCCGTATATGTACCGGAAGATATTGCAATAACTTCGGAAATTAAAGTCACGCCTGAAATGTTAAAACATGGCAATACTATTCGACAACTTGGGCTTGAAGATAATGCTATTCCCATAATGTTAAAACGCGGCGGTAAATACATACTTGCGCGTGGTGTAACCGAACTTCAAGAAGGGGATAAACTTTTGCTTATCGCCAAAAAAGAAGACGACTTAAATACGTTATGTGCGAATTTAGATATCAAAAATTGCGAAGTTTACCGGGATGAATAATTTGCTTAATTTTTGTTCTTACTAAACTCACATCCGCAGTATTTTTGAATATATAAATTAAGTTCTTTGACGGTTTTAAGGCCCTCTTGCTCACCTGAATTTTTGCGCCAATTTGTGAAATCATAAGTGATATCAAATTCCTTTTGTGCAATTTCAGCCGCTTTATTTACACTTTCCAAATCTTTGTAGCGGGAAATACCTAATACCGAACTAAATTCGTCAAAACCATTTTCCTTTGCATATTTCGCCGCTTGTCTTAAACGGTATAGAAAACACCTTTTACAACGCGCTCCGCGTTCAGGCTCATTTTCAAAACCTTCGGCAACTTCTTTTAGCCATGTTTCATGGTCATAAGGTAGTTCAATAAAATTTATACCGAAATTTTCACACACCTTTTTATTAGCATTTAATCGTTTTTGATATTCTTCAAACGGTGCGATATTCGGGTTAAAAAATAAAACAGTAAAATTCTTGCTCTCAGTGGCAAGTTTTTTAATTACGCCCGCGCTGCAAGGCGCGCAACAAGAAAGTAAAAGTAAATTTCCCATACTTAATTATATCAATTAAATTGTATAATTTATGTATGACTATTGTTTATCAATTTAAGGGTTCACTCTATATAAATTTAACCAACCGTTGCCCAAACGCTTGTGTATTTTGCGCAAAATCTAAGGGCAGCAAAATATTTAATGGTTATAATTTAGATTTGGGCGGTAAAGAACCGACAGCACAAGAAGTTTTAGCTGAAATTGATAAACAAATTTCTTCCGGTTTTACTCCTAAAGAAATTATTTTTTGCGGTTATGGGGAGCCAACAATGGCACTTCCGGTTTTGCTTGAAGTCGCTAAAAATTTAAAGGCAAAATATGCATACCCTTTACGTATTAATACTTTGGGGCTAGGCTCACTTGTTTGGGGGCGTGATATTACAAAAGAACTTGCCCCTTATATTGACAAAATAAATATTAGCTTAAATGCTACTGATAATGAAAATTGGCTCAAGATCGTACGCCCGGCACCAAAGTATGCGGAAAAATCTTTCCAGGCCATGCAAGATTTTGTGCGCTGCGCTGCAAAAAATATAAAGGAAGTTGCTGTATCCGTCGTAAGCAATCAAGGTATTGACATTAAGAAAGCAGAGGAACTTGCCCGCTCTCTTGGGGCTAAGTTTTTTGTGCGGGAGTATTTCGATGCAGAATAATACTTTGAATATTCATGCTTTGCTTTTCTACGGTTTTTTATGTGGGGCTTTGGCAGTTGTATTTATGGTCAGTTTTCAACATTTTGAAAATTTTTACCAACCGCAAGTTATCGCAAGGCCAAAGTATGTGCAAATACCTGCAAGACAAAAAAGTGTTGAAAATTTAAAACCGCAAAGTGTAACATTTTCTTATGTTTCACCGTCGGCAAAAGAAGTGCAGCTTGTGGGTGATTTTAATGCTTGGGGTGCTTACCCTTTGACTTTAAATAAAGGCGAAAATGATATCGAAATTTTTACCATAAACCTTGCTTTGCCGAAGGGGAAATACAAATACCGTTTTTTTGTTGATGGCAAAAATGCTCTTGACGAAAGTGCCGCAAAAACAGATTTTAACGGTGAAGTGTATAATGTTTTAGAGGTTAAATAATGCAAAAATTAAAATTAACTTCTCAAAATCCTGCCGAAACAAAGACTATAGCCCGTAATATTGCCTCACACTTAAAAGGGGGGGAAATTTTATTTTTTGAGGGCCCGATCGGTGCCGGGAAAACAGTAATGGTAAAAGAAATTGTTAAAAGTTTCGGTGTTAAAAAAACGCCGGTAAGCGCAAGTTTTTCACTATTAAAAAAATATAAAGGAAAACAATTTAATTTATATCACGCTGATTTATTCCGCCTGGAAGAAGGGGAAATGTTTAACCTCGGTTTTGAAGAAATGCTTGAGGATCAAAATTCCGTCTTGCTTGTTGAATGGCCTGAACCTGCAAAAAACTTTTTCCCGAATTCCAGGCTTGAAATAAGTGTTGCTTTGCTTGAAGGGGACAAGCGGGAAATAACCCTAAAAGCACTTGGTAAAACAGCACAAAATTTACTTGAGGTTTTACAAAAAAAATTATGCAAAAAATAATTTCAAAACAAGATTTAGGTTTAACTTTAATGCTTGACAGTTCTTCATCCCCTTTGCTTGCAGTATTGGTTTGCGATGGGGAAATTTATTCTGCCACTAAAGACGGTATTAAACAAGAAGAACTTTTATTCCCGCTTTTAAATAGGCTTTATAAAAAAGCAGGTAAACAATTTAAAGATACAAAAAATTTCTTTTTTATCAAGGGGCCGGGGCGTTTTACAGGGATAAGAATCGGTGTTACTTTAGCCTCTGTTTTAGCTGAAATTAACGCTACAAATATCGCAAGCGCAGATATTTTTAATGTGCTTGGTCCGGCAGTTTTGGATAGTAAAGATTTTAAAAAATGGCAAGCCCAAAATCCAAAAGGCAAAGCGGTTATTATCTTGCCGGCTTTTAGGGAAGAATATTTTGTTTCTTTCGTCGGAGAAAACAATCCCAAATGGCTTAATGTCGAAGATTTAAATAAGGAACTACGAGCCATAAAAGTACCTTTATTTTTGGCAGGTTGGGCAGGTGCAAAAGAGCCTTTAAAAAAATATTTCGGTAAAAATTATACTTATGCTAAAGTAAATTTTTTAACACCTGAAATTTTGCTTGCTGCCGCCAAAAAATATTTAGGTACTCAATCGAAAGAAGAAGTTTTAACGCCTTTATATCTGAAGCCGGCGCGTTTCGAATTATGCGGGAAATAAGTGTATTTTCAGGCGGTAATTTCGCGGATGATTTAGCTGCAATTTGTAAGCAAAGCAAAACTGCCGCAGCATGGAGTGCTAAAGATTTTCAAACCGAAGCTGCACAAGAAACTTCAAAAATTTTCATAATGATTGAAAATCAAAATGACGTAAAAACCATACTTGGTTTTTGTGCCGTACGTTTTGCTTGTGATACGGCAGAAATTACTAATTTTGCTATTTTACCTGAAGCGCAGCGCAAACATTTTGGGACAGAAATCTTTACACACACCTTAAATTTTTTAAAGGAAAAAGGTGTTAAAGAAGTTACTTTGGAAGTCTCTTCTGCAAATATTCCTGCACAGGCGTTTTACAAAAAGTTTAAATTTGCCTGTGTAAGTATCCGTAAAAAATTTTATAATATGGGGGAGGATGCACAAATCCTAAAACTAAATTTATGAAGACAAAACTTTTTATTTTTTTCTTCTCACTTTCCGCCACGCTTCTGGCATTTGACGGTGATTTTAAATTATCTGAAGAAGCCCAAAAGCAAGCTGATTTTTATAACAAATTTTTGCAAGCTGTAAATTTGGAAAATTCGGATAAAGAACAAGAAGCCATTATAATACTTAAAGATCTTTTAGATCAATCCCCCGATGATAAACATATAATTCATGAATATTGCTACCTTGCGCTTGATAATAAAAAAGAGGATTTTAATTTTTGCAAAAAGGCTTTGGAAAATTTAAAAGAAAAATCTTGGCAAAATCATACCGTTTTAGGGGATTATTATTTGCGTGAAGGTGCTTTAACAAAAGCTTTGGTTCAATATGAAAAAGCCCTAAAATTAAACCCTGAAAATTTGGACCTTTCCTTTCATTACGCCGGTATTTTGGCAAGTAAAGACCAAAACGCTGCAATAAATTATCTCACAAATTTAGCCAAAACTTACCCGCAAGTTGACAGTTTTATAATCATCAAAATCGCCGATATTTATTTAAAAAATAAAGAGGAAGATAAAGCAATTTCTACTTTAAAAAACAGTTTAAAAACCGTGCAAAATAAAGGGAATATTTATTTTAGTTTAATAAAAATTTATGAGAAAAAGAAAGATGAAAAAAACCTATATAAAACTTATCAAGCCATGTATGATGAGAGCTTAATTGATGTAGAAATACTTGAAAAATTAGGTAAATTTGCTGTTGCCCAGCAAGATGAAGAAAACGGCAATAAATATTTTTCAGAACTTTTAAAATTAGACGAAACAAACCCTTATGCTGCGCGTTATTTTGCTATTACTGAACAAAGTTACGGCCGTTATGAAAATGCTTTAAATTATATCAAAAAATCACGCGATTTCGATGAAAACCCTGGCCTGCATGTTAAAGCAGGTTATTATCTAAGCATGCTTTCGAAACAAGAAGAACTTTTGGCTTTAATGGAAAATGCCCATAAAAAATTTGAAGGCAATAATGAAATTTCTTACTACTATGCTTTGGCTTTGGTAGATGCTAAAAAATATAATAAAGCTGCCAAAGTTTTTGAAGAGATTTTAAAAACTTCGCCTGAAAACGAACTTGTGCTTTTCCACTATTCTGCTTTGCTTTATGAGCAAAATAAGTATAAAAAAATGGAAAAAACTTTGCGCAAACTTTTAGAAATAAACCCGGATCATGCTGAGGCATTAAACTTCCTTGGTTATTTTTTTGTGGATAAAGGCAGTAAAAAAGATTTAGCGGAAGGCTATAAATTTATTTCCAAAGCTTTAAGTTTAAAACCGGGTGAAATTGCCTATCAGGATTCACTTGCTTGGTATTATTTTAAGGCTGGCAATTACGCAGAAGCAAATAAAATTTTGTCAGCTTTGCCCGATGTAAAAGATGAAGAAATTTATTTGCATAAAGGGGCAGTCTGCTTTGCTTTGAAAGATTTTGAAAGTGCAATAAAAAATTATGAAAACGCTCTTAAAATTAACCCTAAAAATAAAGAAGCGAAACGAGGCCTTAAACAAGCTGTAAAGGGAATTTAAAAAAGTTGTTGACATTTTGCTCAAAAGTTGCGAAAATATACATAGGGTATTTTTTAGTGTTATGAAAAATGGGAATATATTAAATATAAAACAACATTTTCATGTAGGGGTTGTTTTATCTCTGATTTTATTTGTAGTGTTTGGTGCAATAAATCTATTTGCCCAGACGGCGATGGTAACAAATAATTTTGTACATTATCCGTCCACTAATGTTCCAAATAATTACCAGTGTGTGATAGCGCCTACAGATTACCCTGCCAGTACAACTTTACCTGATAACCGTTCATTTTTGACAACCCCGGTTAACAATACTTATAACACAAATACTACTTCTATTGACCCTTGGGTAAATTCTGCATTGATTGAATTTGATAATGTTTTTCCGAATGATAGCACAGAGCCTCTTTATCCAAATCATTGTTTGTCTTTATGTGCGGAAGTTACGTGCTCAAACCCCGTCAGAAAAGTTGAAATGTCCAGTTCAGACGGGACATCAAATATTATAACCTCAATGGCAAGTGGGGACTTTCCGATACAAACAATTTTATTTGATATTTTTAAATATCAAGCCGGTTCAAACCCATATAATGCTGATACAACACCACCTGTAAGAACAATAGCAATGTACCCTGCACAAGGTAGCGGTATTGACAATGTATGTCATGGCGTACCTACTTGTTGTGATACTCCGCAAAAGGATAATGCTATTTTCCCGAATTTACCCAGTAATAATCCTTCTTGTACTGATCTCCCCGAGTATGAAAAATCTTGCTGTGATGTTTGTACTTGGAGTGATGAAGGTAGTTGTGGTATAAAAGCCGGTGCTTGTGAAGGGCAAACTTCTGGTGCAACTTGTGATGATGACTATTGTATATGGAATCAATTGTGTAATGATAAAGTTGATACCATCTGCAAAGACAAGACATCATCAACCGAATGTTATGACGACAATAATTGTACTTGGCAGGCTGCCAGTTGCCATACTTTGACATATGATGGTTGTGAAGCACATGATACTCAGGCAGAGTGTTTGCAAGCAATAAATGACGGATATCCGTGTTCTTGGTTTGGAAATCCAAGTATGGGAGTGCCATATAAGTGTTCATATAATTCGATGGCTTGCGGATTATCTACCCCATGTGGTATAGGTACTAGTAATATCGGTACTTATTGTGAAGAAATACCACAAGGTTGCTACAACAAAGTCGGTACTTGTTTAAACAATACAGCTTGCGATCTTGATTATTGTGATGAAACAGGTTCATCATGTTCCACAAGAACAGCTTCCACTTCTTCTTGTATCGGTGCTAGTTCAAGCAGCTGTAATTCCACTTTCTGTAAATGGTCTGCATCAGGGGTAGCAACATGTGATACTACCTTACCAAGCGGTGCAACTCCAAGCAATCAAAATACTTGTAAAGCCAGTGCAACAAACAACCCTTGCCTTGGTATTGCCGAACTCTTTCCTTCCAAAGAGGCCTGCGTTGCCGGGATAACTACATTACACTTCTGCACGCCATGGGATGGCAGTTATGAGATAGATGGGGAGTTTGGGAAGAGCAACGGTCAGTTTGGATATAGGACTACGATAAAGACGAACTATCCTGGGGATGGGATATCGGTGACGAGTGATTTAAGCATAGAGCACATGATAGTATATCCTGGAGACACACAGATACCGATCCAAGTAGATGTAACTAACGTACACTCGGTGAGGAGCAGTCCGACTTTAGCAGGTAAAACACCGGCGGTAACTACAGCGCCATATAAAATAAGGTACAGATTAAGTAAAGATGCTACGACATCGGTATACATAATAGATCCTGAAGAATTACCTACATCTGACAATTATGTACACAGGAAATTAGTAGAAGGCAAGCCGAGAGATGGAGAAGGGTTTCAAGGCGGAGTACAAAGTGACATAGTGGTAACTAATGAAGAGAGTTGGGATGGGCGTGATGATTATGGGAGATTATTACCATATGGTAACTACATGATAAGCATCCAAGCATCGACCAGGGATGAATGGAGTGGTAATGTAGAACAAGATTTATCAAGGGCAGTGACGAGGCAGTTAAGTTTAGATCCGTTGAAGATAACGGACATAGCGGTGACTGGGTTAACGAAAGAATCTACAGCCTATGCGAAGATAGATTATTTATTGACGGAAGCGGCCACGGTACACTTAGAGATATATACACCTGGGACGACATTTGAAGATTTGAACATATGTAATGTAGGAACAGGGTATCCAACATGTACCAACGGATATATGACGAATGCGGGTGGAGCCCAAGGGACGCCGGTGATAGCATTAGACTCTACTGGAAGCAGGCCTACGGGTATGCGAGTAGCGAGTTATATAGAACAAAAGGCACGCAGGGTAGGAGTAAACAGCAAATGGGACGGCATGTGTTGGGATGAAGTAAACTGCGGAAGCAGCATGACAGGAGCCGGAGCAAGTGCAACGACATGGAGTGGATACTCATACGGTGGAGCATTACCTGATGGGGACTATGTATACTTGTTATGGGCGGAAAGTCCATATGGAAGCACATCAGGTCAAGCGGCTGGAACATTTGACCCTGCAAATAGTACGATAACAGTAAACGGAGTAGACTGGGACGGTGTAAAAACGCACATGATATATAATGGGATAATACCGATAAACAGGGGCTTTCCGGAGATAACGATAGATGCGGTATCATACTCAACGATAGGGAGCAGTCCGATAGTGAACGGGTTAGATCCATTTGTAGTGAGTTACAGTTTAAGCAGGGACAGTTATGTAGATGTAGGGATATGGACGACGGCATCTAGTGGTACATATACGGCAGGGGCGTGTGAAAATGGAAAATGTGCGCCGTACAAAGTGAAGACGATATCTGAGAATGAAGTAAAAGAAGCGTTAACGAAGAACACATATTATTGGGACGGATTAGATGATCAAGGGAGATATGTAAGTGCGGGTAATTACATGTTGAGGATTACGGCGCAAGATGCATTATTCCCTGCTAAGATGGTAACGCGAACGATAGAGTTCCCTGTAGACATGTTTAGGGTAGTGGATGTAGAAACGACGCCGTTGTTAGAGTTAGGGAGCAGCAATCCGTTAAGTGGTTTAGCGAGCATAAGTTACATGTTATCAAAGAGCATGGAAGTGACGGTGAGCATATATGAACAAGGGGTAGTGATCCCAACAGGTGGTGGGTGTGCATGGCCGCCGGTAGAGGGTACAGGTGTATGTGATATACATTCGAGTACAGATACGGCATATACACCGGTAGCGATAAAGACATTTAGGGGTACGCGTCAAGGTGAAGGCTATAAAATAACAGATTTTTGGGATGGATACAGGACAGACAACACAATGGCAACGGAGATGATGCCGGACGGGTTATATCCGTACATAATAGTAGCGAGTGCATCGTTACCCGGGGCACGATATTACAGTACAGATACAACGGACGGGTTGATATATCCGTTAGATGGTAGTTTACCGGCGCATTATTTAGATGCGATGTATGCAAGTGACAAAGCTACGGGGTACGTAACGATATCACGCGGGCCGGTATATTTTACGGAGATAGATATAAGGCCGACACATCCTATACAATATTACAGCAGTGCTACGGTAGAATTAGCGCCGTATGAAGTGTTATTTAGTGTAAACAGGATCAGCAGTGTAACGGTAGAGATAATCAGCACGGTACCGGGAGCTTGTATGGGTGCGACGAGTTCGTCAGGGACGATATGTAGGACATTGACAAGGACGAACTTTATAGGGACGACTTTACAAGACTATAACATATATGATGCGGGAGTATTGAACACATTATATTGGGATGGGAAAGACGAAAACGGTAGATATGTAAAGATAGCGAATTATCAAGTAAGATTTACAGCATGGCCGTACTTAGGCAATAGTGGGACCGGGACAGATGAAGGGTTAAACAAGACGGTAGAGATAAGGAACTTAGTGGTAAACAACTTCCAGGTATTTGACAGGTACATATGGGATGTAGCGCAACAGAACAAAGGGCAAGGCAAGTTTGCATATCAGATATCGGTGCCGATGAAGACGGCGATACAGATATTTAAACCTGAGACAAGGGTAGTAGATTTAACTACAGGAGAATTACATAATCCGATACAAGGAAGCGGGCCTGTATACTCAACGGATACTAGGAACGTATTAGTAAAAGCGATAGTAGGAGTACGCCCTAACTTAGTGAGTTTAGAAGAGATATGGGATGGAACGGACTATGCAGGTCAAAAAGTACCGGACGGTATATATCCGTTCAGATATGTAACGGTATTAGATAGTTATCAAATGAACAGTATAACTGGGGATCCGATAGTATCATATAGTACGGAACCTATATCGGAAATAGTAATGGATTGGGACAAATATGTTAACTTAGGAGTAATCAACGTAGTGAACGGGGATAGCTGGTATGCTGATATAGATTGGAAAGATCCGAAGGTAACGATGTTCTATCCTAACCCAGTGGTAGCGCGAAGCGGAGCGGTAGCGAACAAGAAAATAGGGTTTTTTGAAATAACGAAGGTACCTGCGCCGGGGACAGTTACAATAAAAATATATAATATTGCAGGGGATTTAGTGAGAGACGGTGGATATGAGTGTGTAAACGCGATAGGAACAACGGCGACATTAGAAGAATTTAACACGACATATGGCGGGGTTACGCCTGATTGGAATATAAATGGATACACTAACCCGAGCCCGACGGGTATAGATCCGAACTTATTAGGGAGCCAGGCGTTAGGAAGAAACTTTGCGATGAGATGCAAATGGGATTTGAAGAACAATGCGGGTAATGATGTAGCACGCGGATTGTATTATGCGATAATGACATTGAACCCGACAAGAGGAAACTCAAATAAATCACAAAGAGTGATTAAGATTTTAATACCGTAA